>DATJTQ010000234.1:0-5501 GCA_035503355.1 Solirubrobacteraceae bacterium | reverse complement strand
CCCCACGCGCTGGCGCTCCACGACGGCGCCGCCCCCGGTCTCAGCCAACTCGTCTCCGAGATCACCTCGGGAGACGTTCGCCGGGTGGCGTTCGTGGCTCCGGAACGGATGGCCTGGCCGCTGCCGCTCTACGAAGCGGCGTTGATGACCGCAGCCCTCGGCCGCCGGCACCATCGCCGGCTCGACTTGATCCTCGTCACGGCCGAGGGTGCCGCGCTGCAGCCCTTCGGTGAGCATGCCACCGCCGAGATGCAAGCTCTGCTGGACCACGATGACATCGCCCTGGTGACCAGAACCCACTGTCGTATCCCCGCCAGCGATCGCGTTCTGCTCACCAGTGAGCGAGGAGACCGGGTTGGTGAGCTCGCAGTCGACCGGGTGGTCGCGCTGCCCGAGCTGACCGGCCCCCACATCCGGGGCCTGCCGTCCGCGCCCTACGGCTTCATCCCCATCGACTCCTTCTGCCGGGTTCCGGGGACCTTTGACGTCTACGCCGCCGGCGACGGCACCAACTACCCCGTCAAGCACGGCGGGATCGCCGCCCAGCAGGCCGACGTGGCCGCCCGCGGCATCGCCGCCGCCGCCGGGGCCGACGTGGAGGCGCGCCCGTTTCACCCGACCATTCACGGCATCCTGCTGACCGGCGAGAGCCCGCGCTACCTCACCGCCCGCCTCATCGGCGCGCACCCGTTCGGGTCGGCGGTAACCAGCGCAGACGCCGCCACAACCGCCGCATCCACGAAGGTCCTCGCCCCATATCTCGCCGGCCTGCTGGACGAGGTCGGCCGGTGAGCGGCGCCACCGGCACCGCCCGCGCACCGGCATCTCCGGTCATCACACCGAGCGCCCCCGCGATCTCAGCGCGCGGGCTCCGGGTCCGGCGCGGCGCGGACGATGTGCTCCACGGCGTGTCGCTCACAGTCCCTCGCGGCCAGATCGCTGGGCTGTTCGGGCCCAGCGGCTCAGGCAAGACCACGCTCATGCGGGCGCTCGTCGGAGTCCAGCGCGGAGTCAGCGGCAGCGTCCAAGTGCTCGGTCACGCCGCCGGGTCAGCGCAGCTGCGCCGTCGCATCGGCTACGTCACGCAGGAGACGTCGGTGTACCTCGACCTGTCGGTGGCCGAGAACCTGCGCTACTTCGCGGCGCTCATGGGCGCCGGCGCGGAGAATGCGCGCCGGGCGTTGGCTGCGGTGGGCCTGACCGAGGTCGCCGAGCGCCCCGTCCACGCCCTCTCCGGCGGTCAACAGGTCCGGGTGTCCCTCGCCGCGGCCTTGGTCGGGGACCCCGAACTACTGGTGCTCGACGAACCCACGGTCGGCCTGGACCCCCTCCTGCGCCGCGATCTGTGGGCGCTGTTCCGACGTCTTGCCGGCGATCGCCGGACCCTGCTGGTGTCCAGCCACGTGATGGACGAAGCCCGCCACTGCGACACGCTCATGCTGCTGCGCGACGGCCGGCTGATCTGGCACGACTCACCCGCCGCCCTCACCACCGCCACCGCCACCGCCGATCTCGACGCCGCCTTTATCCGCATCATCGAGCAGGGGAGCGCGGAGTGGTGAGCCGAGTGCTGGCCACCGGCACCCGCGTGGGGGGCCAGTTGCGGCACGACCCGCGTACCGTAGCTCTGCTCCTGGCCCTGCCAGCCGTCCTCATCACGCTCCTGCGGCTCGTCTACGCACACCGTCGCGACGAGTTTGATGCCGTCGGCGCGCCTCTGCTGTCGCTGTTTCCGCTGTTCACCATGTTCCTCGTGACCTCGGTGGCCATCCTGCGCGAGCGGCGCACGGGCACCCTCGAACGGCTGCTGGCCACGCCGCTGCGCAAGTCAGAGCTCCTGGCCGGCTATGGCCTGGCCTTCGGCGCGGCGGCGATCGCGCAGGCGGTCATCGCCAGCGCGGTGGCGCTTGGGCCCCTCGGCCTGCACGTCGCCAGCGGAGCCGCATGGGTCATCACGCTCTGTGCGACAGTCGCGCTCCTGGGAATGGGGATGGGACTCCTCGCCTCCGCCTTTGCCAGGACCGAGTTTCAGGTGGTGCAGTTCTTCCCGGCCACGATCCTGCCTCAGCTGCTGCTGTGTGGCCTACTGGTGCCACGGGCCGCGCTCCGTGGCGTCCTGCATCTGATCTCCGACGCGCTGCCGATGTCCTATGCGGTCGACGCCATGCAACACCTCAGCCGCGATTCGCTGGCCAGCGGGGTGGTGGTCCGTGACCTGTGCGTCATCGTGGCCTTCGCGCTGCTGGCCGTGTCGCTCGGCGCCGCGACTCTCCGTCGCCAGACCGACTGAGGTCAGGCCGCGATCGCGTTGTCCCCAAGACGGAGGTCAAGGAGGGCCATCACGTCCTCGAGGACGGCGTGCACGGGACGGTCGGTGCGGACGAGCAGATGCGCTGCCGCCGGGATCTCATCCAGCGCCTCAAACCGATGGCGTTCGCGCTCGACCACCTCAAGCCCGGCATCCGACGTCCGGTCGGGCTCGCGCTCACGGGCGCATGCGCGCAGCCGGAGCACCTCGGCGGGCGCCACACACTGCATGAACAGCATCGGGGCAGCTGCCGCGAACCCGGCGCGGAAGGCATCGCGATCGGCCCGGCGGCGAAACGTCGCGTCGATCAGTACCCCACTCCCAGCATCGACGGCCGCCGCCGCGCGCCGCCCCAGCTCGACATAGACGCTGACGCTCACCTCCTGGGTATAGAGCGACACGGCCGCGCGGTCATGGGGCCCGAGACCGGCCATCTCCTTGCGAACGACATCGGAGCTGATCACCGGACACCCCACCAGGTCACCCAGGGCGTCGGCCAGATGGGATTTGCCGCTGGCGGGCACCCCGCAGACAGCGAGCGCCGGCGCGCCCCGGGCCCGCCAGGCGCAGCGCTGCGCCACAGCCAGCAGGCGCCCGGCCTCGGGATCCTCACTGGCGGCGCCTGTCGTCTGCGATGCGCGGGCGAGCGCCACCTTGGCCCGGATCAGGGCCCGGTGCACGGCAAAGAACCAGACGAGCTCGTCAGCGCCGCAGTCACCTCCAGATATGCGGTAGGCAGCGATGAGCTCCCGCGCGGCGCGCTCCGCGTCGTGCGCGCACAGGTCCATGACGAGAAAGGCGAGATCATCTGCGACGTCCAAAGTGCGCAGGGTCGCGTCAAACTCCACGCAATCGACCACCTCCAACTGCGGCGCCAGGATGACATGCTCGGCGCGCAGGTCGCCGTGGACCTCGCGGATCAGACCGTTGCGCCCGCGGGCGTCGAGCATCGCCCGGTGAGCGGAGGCGAAGGCGTCGAGAAACCGCCCGAGCGCCTCCACCGGTGACGTCAGCGACGCACCAGCACACGCATCGACCAGCTCAGAGAGATTCTGGTGAAGCTCGTGGCGGATCGTCCGCGCCCCCCGCGCAACGTCACGCACGGGGCATTCGGCATGAAACTCCGCCAGGCGATCCCCCACCATGGCGATCTGCCCGGGCGTGATCGCCTTCGCATCCACGCGGCTGGCCAGCGTGGCGGCCTCGTCGTAGCGACGCATCTCCACCACGTAGTCGATCGCCGCCGGATCGGCCTCGTCGACGATCTCAAGTCGGCCATCGCGATCGGCGACGCCCCACACCGCCAAGTAGAGATCGGGCGCCAGCCGCGCGTTGAGCCGCACCTCCTCGTGGCACATTGCGCGGCGCCTCGCCGGCGTCGCGTAGTTCACGAAGTCGAGGACGACGGGCTTCTTGAGCTTGAACGCCCGGTCACCGACCAGGAAGACCCACGAGATGTGCGTCTCGCGCGACTGCACCACGCCCGCTGGGTGGGTCAGCGCGAGGGCGTCGCGCAGCCGCTGCGGGTCGGCGCGGACGCCATCGGCAGACGCAGCGGCGCTCATATGCCCACGGTACGGACGGGCCGGGTCCACGGCGTCCGTGAGACCCCCCACTTTGGTCCGTAGCCGGCACGGATGGCGCGCGCCGCGGGCCGAGGGAGACTCATCGGCGTGAACGCCGCGACCGACCCAGCCGTCTATCCCGGCGCGGCCGAAACCGACATCGTCCTGCGCGACGGCTCCACCGTGCACGTGCGACCGGCCCGGCGCGATGATCGTGACGCGCTGCGCGCCTTCCTGGGCGGCGTCTCTCAGGACGCGATCTGGTTTCGCTTCTTCTCCATGGCCAATCTGGACTGGGCCGCGGACTGGTCCGCCGACGTTGACTACCGCCAGCGGTTTGGCCTGGTGGTGGAGACCGGCGCGCCCCGCCGGATCATCGCTCACGCCGCCTATGTGCGATGCGCCGACGATCGTGCCGAGGTGGCCTTCCTCGTCGCCGACGCGTGGCAGGCCCACGGCATCGCCACCATCCTGCTCGCGCACCTGGCCGAGCACGCCGACCGTCACGGCATCTCCACGTTCATCGCGGAGGTCCTCCCCAGCAACCACAAGATGATCAGCGTGTTTCGCGAAAGCGGCTTCCCTGTCGAGGTCCGCCGCACACCCGACGCCATCGAGGTTCAGTTCCCGACCTCACTCTCGCCCGAGGCCACCGCACGCTTTTACGACCGCGACCGCGCCGCCTCGGTGGCGGCGGTGCGCAGCGTGCTGACCCCGCGGTCGGTGGCCGTGGTCGGCGCGTCGCGGCGACCGGGCACCGTCGGCGGAGAACTGCTGGCCAACATCGTGCAGGGCGGCTTCACCGGCCGCCTCTACGCCGTCAACGAGCACGGCGGCTCGATCCACGGACTCGCGGCCTATCGCTCGGTCTCCGAGCTGCCCGAACCCATCGAACTCGCGGTGGTGGTGGTGCCGGCCGACCGAGTCATCGCCGCCGCCCGCGAATGTGTCGCTGCCGGGGCCCGCGCCCTGGTCGTCATCTCGGCCGGATTTGCCGAAATGGGTGGCGCCGGCATCGCGCGCCAGCGCGCACTGCTCGAGATCTGCCGCGGCGCCGGGGTCAGGCTGGTCGGCCCCAACTGCCTCGGCGTGCTCAACACCGACCCAGAGGTGTCTCTGAACGCCACCTTCGTGCCCCACCAAGCCAGCGCGGGCGCGATCGCCTTCCTGTCACAGAGTGGCGGGCTGGGCATCGCGATCATCGAGGCCGCGGCTCGGCTCGGCGTCGGGCTGTCCTCGTTCGTATCGATCGGCAATAAGGCCGACCTGTCGGGCAACGACTTCCTGCAGTACTGGGAGCAGGATGCTGCCACCAAGGTGGCGCTGCTCTACCTCGAGTCCTTCGGCAACCCCCGCAAGTTCGCGCGCGTGGCCCGCCGCTTCAGCCAGGCCAAGCCCGTCATCGCGGTCAAGAGCGGCCGATCGGCCGCGGGGGCGCGAGGCACCGCCTCACACACCGGCGCGCTGCTCGCCGCATCCGACGTGACCGTCAACGCGCTGTTCGGCCAGGCCGGCGTGATCCGGACCGACACCCTCGCCGAGATGTTCGACGTCGCCGCCTTCCTCTCCAAGCAGCCCGTCCCGGCCGGCGACCGCGTCGCCATCGTCACCAACGCCGGCGGCCCCGG
>DATJTQ010000233.1:0-8137 GCA_035503355.1 Solirubrobacteraceae bacterium | reverse complement strand
ACCCACGCGTGGCCGCTGCTGCTGGCGCTGCTGGTCGCCGCCACCGCCGCCTACACGGTGTCGGCCCTGCTGCTCAAGCGCTCGGTGCTCACCGAGAAGGTGGCGCGCCGCGGCCTGCACCTCTCGCGCGAGTACGCCGTGGATCCCCTGGAGGTGCTGTTGGTGGACGAGGTGATGCACTCCGCGCCGATCATCGCCCACGGACACGAATCGCTGGCCGAACTGAGCGCCCGTGCCGACGTGCGGGGCCAGTGGCTGTATCCGGTCATGGGGGAACCGGGGGGCCTGCTGGGCGTGATCCCGCGGCGGGAACTCACCGAGCTCGACGGCCGGGGCGCCCTGCTGGCCGGCGACGTGGCGCTGCCCCCGGCGCTCACCGCGTTCCCCGACGAGACGCTGCGCCACCTGGCGCGGCGCTTCGCCTCTGAGCATGTCACGACGGCGGTGGTGGTCTCCCGCGCCGACCCCTCCCGGATCGTCGGCCTGATCACCGTCGAGGATCTGCTGCAGGGCCACCTGCGCGACCTGCTCTACGAGCGCCAGCGCGAACGCATGCTGCAGCCCAGGCGGATTCCCATCCCACGTCCGCCGAGACGTTCGCGCGCCTAGAATATCGTGCTACGATATCGTGGCACGATTCGAAGGAGGCATCGCCATGCCCAGCACCCCAGAGCCGCGCCGCAACGTCCACCCGGACGACCCCCGCTACCACGATCTCCGCCGCGAGCGCGTGGGTGGTTTCGGCGGGCCGGTTGCGCCGGCCGACCCCTTTGGCAAGTACGCGGGGCCTCCGCGTCGCCGCTGGCAGGCGGCCGGCGGCTTTGCCGGCTCCCCCGACCGGCAGCGACAGGGGTCGTTCGCCGACGTCGAGGTGGACCGCCACCGACGCAGCGATCATTGACCGGCCCGCAGCGAGCGGCCCGTCTCCATCGCCGCGGAGCGAGGGATACGCTCTGACGCTTCGATGACCGATGCCCTGCTCACCCTGACCGACCTCGAACGCTGGGAGCTCTTCGGCGCCACCTGGCGCATCGTGGAGCTCTCAGACGAGCGGGTGCTGCTGGACATGTGCGCGTGCACCGGGCAGCTCGTGGAGCGCCGCGCGTCAGCGGACCCCGCGCTCATCGACTATGTGCGCGCCGCGGGAGCGGACCGGCCCTGAGTCGTGAGGCGGCGAGGCTGAGGATGAATCGCATCACGATGAGGCTGTCGCATAAGCCTGCTCGGCGCGGCCGTCGTGGTGACAGATTCATACGTCCCGCTGTCCCGTCGTGCCGGCGCGCCGAGCCAGGGGATCCGCCTGCGGTTCTCCCCCCCGCGACGCTGAGTCAGAACCTGGCGTTAAACCCCAGGTTCTGACCCAGCGTCGTTGCGCGGAGCCGGGTGCAGGCGCCACTGCGCCCGCCCGCCCCGACGTCTTGACCGCGCTGCGGGCGTGTGTGTGTGTGTGTGTGCGCGCGCGACAGCCTCCTATGCGGCACTTCACCCTCCGGTGTGAGGCCGTGCGGTGCGAGCGGCCCCGGGCGAGGCCCGCCGGGCGGGTGGTCCGGATGGCCGGCCGCGGGCGAGGGTCGCTGAGCGAACGGTCAGGACGGCAGGGCGCGGTCGATGCGGCTGGCCACCAGCTCGGCGGCGTCCTCTTCCTGCTCGAGGATCTGCTGGGCGACGACCTCGGTCTCGTGGTCGTGCAGGCGGCGAGCCAGGCCCCGCAGGGCGTGGTAGACGCCGATCTCGAGGTTCTCCAGGGTGTAGGCACTGATCGCCAACGCCGCCGGAGTGCAGGTATCGCCGGGAGCGAACTCGATCTGCAGCGCGGCCACCCGCACGGCGGCGTCGCGAGGCGCGGGCGGGGAGACGTTGTGGGCGCTCAACCGCTCGTCGATGAGGCGCAGGTGCCCGCGGGTCTGCTGGTGGTGCGCCCGGTAGATGTCGGCAGTGGTTTCGTCAGGGTCCAGGCGACACCCCTCCTCCAGCACGCGCAGGCCGATCTGCTCGAGCGCGTGGGCGTCGGTCAGATACCCGATGAGCGCGCCGTCGAGAGCTTGGGGCAACATCGCGTTGCCGACGGTACCCCTCGGCGCCGGGCTGGGTTCAGGAACCGGGAGTGTCCTGTTCGTCGCCGTACAACGGCTCGTCGTCGACCACCAATCCCATGCTCTCGGGGTGCTCGAGCGTCTCGATGGCACTGTTGGTGAGCAGCCACCGGTCCGAGCGCTCCCGGATGAGAAACCCCGCCCGGGTGAGGCGCTGCAGGGCGATCGTCACCGTCGGACGGTGCGCGCCGATGAGCATGGCCAGGACCTCATGGGTCAGCGGCAGGGTGACGTAGACGCCCTCGGTGCCGACCCGCCCCCACCGCTCGGCGAGGAGCCAGAAGAGGATGAGCAGCCGGACGTAGGCGCGGGGCAGGTGAGTCACCGCCTGCGTCAGCGTCAGGTAGCGGGCGCGCTGGGCCACGCGACTGACGATGCGGCTGGAGATGGTGGGCCAGCGGGCGATTCTCAGGACGAAGCCCGTGTCCAGCACGGCCAGGCGGGTCCGCTTGAGCACCAGCCAGGTGACCGAAATCGGGAGCGGGTCATACTCGCCGTCGGTGTCCCACGGCCGGATGAGGTCGGTCGGCCCGAACAGCTCGCAGGCCGATCGCTTACCCACCTCGACGCGGCGCAGCAGCAACCCGTCCAGCACGAACAGGCCCAGCCAGCCCGCCTCGGCGCGCGCAGTGATCGGCTCCGTGTCCCAGCTGGGCGGCTCGAGCTCCATCACCGCCGCGACGGCCCGGCTGCGGGCCGCATCGAACTGGTCCGCCGGCACCCCGATCGCCAGATCGGGGTCAGCGTCCAGGAGGGCGACGACGTGGCGGGGGTCGAGCTGCGGCAACACACCTCACGCTACCCCCGCACACAGTCGAGTGTCCGCTGGCGAACAGGTTCGGTCCGCGGGATGACGCAAGCGACAGCAACCCGACGGGCGATGAGCTATGCCTTGTGCAGAGCCTGACAAGGAGTATGCAAATGGCAGACGCCGACATCACCCGTGGCCGCTCGGCCGCAACCGCGCAGAACCCGGACCTCGACCCCGCCCGAGGGAGCTCCGCCACGGTGGACAACCCCCTGCGCGATCCGACACCGCGGCGCCCCGCGGGAACACTCGAGAACGCACTCCATGACCCCACCGACGCTCGGCCCAACCCCACCCGGCCCGCTGAGGTGACGTACCTGAGCTGCCCCAGGTGTGGGCTGTCGGTGCGCAGTCGCAACCCGCTCACTGACCGCGCGTACTGCCCGCGGTGCGGCGCGCGAGGCCTGGCCGAGCCGCTGGTGCGCTACCTCCACGCCTCCGGCCGGTTGCCACACCGGCACAGCGTTGACACGAACGCCGCGGCGATGAACGAGACCGCCCACCCACTCCGCCAGCACACGAACATCACCGGATCCACAGGCTGAGTGCCGGTACACCGGGAGGCGACGTTGCAACAGCCACAGTCACATCACTACGGCATCCAGACTTCCCGTGATCGACGCCGTCACGAGGCGGCGATCGCAGCCGAGATCAGCAAGCTCGAACGCAACCTCCGCGAGCTGGGACCGATGCCCTCAGACCGACTGGCCACCCTCGCCCAGGCTGATCACTGGCGCGAGGGCACCTTCGAGGAGGCCGTGGCCACCGGCGTGCGCCAGGGTCGGCTGGCCTGGCTACCGTTTCACTGGCTCAAGGCCGTCCGCGGCGCCCGCCTGTAGACGGAGCCTTAACCGGCGGGCTGACCGGCCAGCTCGTCGAGCGGCGTGTCGGGATCGCGCAGCGCGTCGCGGTCGACCTGCCGGCGGGAGCGGATGAGCGCCTGGACGTGCTGGTTGACGTCCCACACGTTGACGTTCATCCCGCCCACGACGCGGCCGTCGGTGAGCCAGAAGGCGACGAACTCGCCGGCCTCGCGGTCGCCGCGGATGACCACCTCGTCCCAGTCGGTGGCGTAGCCGGAGTACTCCATGCCGACGTCGTACTGGTCAGAGAAGAAGTACGGGATCCGGTCATAGCTCACGTCATCGCCGAGCATCGCGCGCGCCGCGGCCGGGCCCTGGTTGAGTGCGTTGGCCCAGTGTTCAACGCGGATGTGACGCTCGTAGAACGGGTGCCAGGCGTTGGCGACGTCGCCCGCGGCAAAGATGTTGGCGGCGGACGTCCGGCACGTGGCGTCGACCTGGATGCCGTTCTCCACCGTCAGCCCCGCGGTCTCGGCGAGCCCGACGCGGGGGAGCACGCCGACGCCGACGACGGCGAAGTCGCATTCGATGCGCTGGCCGTCGGAGGTGCGCACCGCGCTCACCGAGCCATCGCCCTCGAGCGAGTCGACCCCCTCGCCGAGGACCATCCGGACCCCGTGACTGAGGTGGACGTCGCGGTAGAACTCGCCGACCTCCGTGCCGAAGATGCGCTCGTTGGGGAGCATCAGCGGGTCGATCACGGTGACCTCAAGGCCCGCCTGGCGCGCCGAAGCGGCGGTCTCTGAGCCGATCCACCCCGCGCCGACCACGGCCACGCGGCCGCTGCCGGCGCCAAACCGCTCGCGCAGGACGTCGCAGTCCTCGAACGTGCGCAGGTAGTAGACGCCGTCCAGATCGGCCCCCGGGACCGCCAGCCGGCGGGGGTGCGCGCCCGTCGTGAGGAGCAGGGCGTCAAACGAGATCTCCTCGCCGCCGGCCAGGGTGACCGTCGCGGCATCCGGGTCGATGGACTCCACCGTCGTGCCCAGGCGCAGGTCGATCTCCTGCTCGACGTAGAAGCCCTCGTCGTGGACGTAGGCCCCCTGGCGCTCTGCCTTGCCCTGGAGATAGTCCTTGCTGAGCGGGGGGCGCTCATAGGGCCGCTCGGATTCGGCGCCGATCAGGACCACGCGCCCGTCAAAACCGCGCTCGCGCAGTTCTCCGGCGGCCTTGGCACCGGCCAGGCTGGCGCCCGCGATCACGAATGTCTTCTGGCTCATCTCGTACCTCCCGTCAGGCTGAGGAATTCCGCGCCGGAGCGCGGTGTCGTCGCGCACCAGAGGGATATCACGCGCCGGCGAGGCGGCCGCCAGCACGGAGATGGGGGATCGGCCCCATTGCGAGTCCGTGCCCGTCGCAGCACGCTCTGACGACAGCCAACGTCAAGGAAGGATCCAAAAATGCCAACGCCCGTGCCGCAGCCGGTTCTCAGCCGCAACGGCGCCGGCCGGGGCGAGAGCACGCAGACCCCGATCCGGTGCCTGGTCGTCGACGATCATCCCGCGATCCTGGCCGGACTGCGCGGACTGCTCGCCGGCGAGCCCGGCGTCGACGTCGTCGCCGCCGTCGACAACGCCGAGGACGCGCTGCAGCGCGCCGAGCACGAACAGCTCGACGTCGCCATCGTCGACTACCAGCTACCCGGGCACTCCGGGCTGTGGCTCAGCCGCAAGCTCAAGCGGCTGGCGCACCCGCCCGCGGTGCTCATCTACTCGGCCTTCTCGGACTACATGCTGGCCGCGGCCTGCGTCGTGGCCGAGGCCGACGGGCTGCTGAGCAAGTCGGCCCTGGGCTCAGACCTCAATGCCGCCGTGCACCGCGCCGCTGACGGCCTGATCCGTCTGCCACCCGTTCCGCCGACGCTCGCCGATGGCCTGCGGCGGCGCTTTGACTCCCTCGAGCAGGCGATCTTCGGCCTGCTGCTGGCCGGTATCGACCGCGGGGAGATCGCGCGCACCCTGCAGATCGAGGCTCATGAGATGGAGACCCGCCAGTGGACGATGCTGCGTAAGCTCGAGAGGCTGGATTGAGCGCACACCGCACCTGTCGTGAGCGAGCCACACCATCGGAGAAGGTACGTGCCCCTGGTCTATAGGGTCGCGGGCGTCAACGCGCTGGTGCTGCTGGCCACGGTGGCGGTGACCCTCGTCGTCCTGGCCCCCCGCAAGTTCTCCTCCTTCGCCGCCGACGAGGCGGTGGTGCTCGCCGCCTCGCTGGTGCTGGTGGCGCTGCTCAACCTCATCCTGCTGCGCCGAATCGTCCGCCCGCTGGAGACGCTCACCTCCCTGGCGCGCCGCGTGGACCTCACGCGGCCGGGCGCGCGCATGCCGGGCGCGAGCGCAACGTCGGAGGCCGGCGAGCTGGCGCTCACCTTCAACGAGATGCTGGCCCGGCTGGAGATCGAGCGCCGCGAGGCGACCGGGCGGGTGCTGGAGGCCCAGGAGTCCGAGCGGCTGCGGATCGCGCTGGAACTGCACGACCAGGTGGGTCAGGAGCTCACCGCGGTGCTGTTGGGGCTCGCGCGCGTGCGCGGCCTGCTCGAGCCGCCCCTGCGCGCCGACGTCGAGGACATCCAGGAGACGGTGCGGGCCAGCCTGGAGGACGTGCGGCGGATCGCGCTGGAGCTGCGGCCCGAGGCGCTCGACGACCTGGGACTGATCAGCGCGCTGGCGGTGCTGTGCGAGCGCTTTGCCCAGCGGACCGGAATCGAGGTCACCCAGCGGTTCGACGAGGAGGTGCCCGAGCTCGGCCGCGAGGAGGAGCTCGTCGTCTACCGGGTGACCCAGGAGGCGCTGACCAACGTCGCCCGTCACTCCGGCGCCGATCACGCCGAGCTGCGCCTGCAGGCGCGCGACGGCGGCCTGACCGTCACCGTGTCTGACCGCGGGCGGGGACTCGGCGCCGACGGGGAGCCCGGCACCGGGATCCGGGGCATGCGCGAGCGCGCCGCGCTGATCTCGGCCACCCTCGACGTGGGGCCCAATCCGGACGGCGTCGGCTGCGCCGTGACCCTGCAGGTGGAGGGCGTCGCCGCCGAGGCCCGCGCGTGACCCCGCTCAAGACGCGCATCCTGCTGGCCGACGACCACGCGCTGGTGCGGCGCGGGCTCAAGCTGGTGCTGGAGGCTGAGCCCGATCTGGAAGTGGTGGGTGAGGCGGGCGACGGCGCGGAGGCGATCCAGCTGGCGCTGGCCGATCACGTCGACCTGGCCATCGTGGACATCTCGATGCCACGGATGACCGGGCTCCAGGCGGTGGCCGAGCTGCACCAGCGCCGCCCCCAGCTGCGCTCGCTGATCCTCTCGATGTACGAGAACGAGCGCTACCTGTATGAGGCCCTGAAGGCCGGCGCGTCGGGCTACGTCCTCAAGTCCGCCGCCGATCGTGACCTGGTGGAGGCCTGCCGGGCGGCCATGCGCGGCGAGTCGTTCCTGTATCCGGGGGCGATGACCTCGCTCATCCGCGACTACCTGCGCTCGGCGCACGCCAACGAGCCGGTGCGCGCCGACCCGCTCACCCCGCGCGAGCAGGAGGTGGTCAAGCTGATCGCCGAGAGCTACAGCACGCGTCAGATCGCCGACACGCTGGTCATCTCGGAGAAGACGGTGGACCGCCACCGCGCCAACATCCTGGAGAAGCTGGGCATGCACGACCGCGTCCAGCTGACGCGGTACGCGATCCGCCAGGGCCTCGTCGAGCCGTAGTTCTGGGCAGCCACAGCGCTCGGGGCGCTGCCGCCGGTGCGTAGACGCTAACGGGGCCCGCGCGCGGGGTGACGCGCGCGGGCCCCACCCCCGGTCCCCGCACCGCGCCCCGAGCGATGTGGTCTGCATCGCGGAAGCTAACCGGCGCGCTGGCCGCGGCCAATGGGGTCTAGACCCCATGTCTGCCGTGAGGGTTGCCGATCCGCGCACCGGCACCGGACATTTCGCGCCGTCGGCGCCGGCAGATCCTTGAGCGGTAAACGCTTGAGCGGTAAATTGCCTGAGGCGACCTGGCTCGTGGGCCGCATCCACACCGGGGTGGCGGTCGGGGCCAAAGAGGGAGGTTGTGATGCCGGTTGTGCCAATCCGACAGATCCTCGATCCGGCGTTCGCCGACCGCTACGGAGTGGCGGCGATCAACATCGTCGACGACCTGACCCTCGAGGCGGTACTGGCCGCCGCCACCGAGCTTGACGCGCCGCTCATCGTCCAGACGTCGCTCAAGACGGTGAAGTCACTCGGCGCCAAGGAGCTGTACAGCATGTGGCGCGCGCGCGCCGACGAGGTGCCGGTCCCGGTGACACTGCACCTGGACCACTGCCCGGACCGCGAGTGGATCACCACCTGTCTGCAGACCGGGTGGAACTCGGTGCTGTTTGACGCCTCGGAG
>DATJTQ010000232.1:0-27173 GCA_035503355.1 Solirubrobacteraceae bacterium | reverse complement strand
GACCTCCGCCCACGCGCTGGTGCTGGAGGCTCGGGCCCGCCTCCAGCTCGTGCGCGGCGAGCATGCGGCGGCGCTGGCCACCGCGCTCGAGTCGGGGCGGATCGCCACCGACGCGGGGATCCCGAATCCCTCGATCTTCGCGTGGCGCTCGCGGGCCGCCGTGGCCGCGGCCGCGCTGGGCGATCGCGATCACGCCGAGCGCCTGCTCGACGAGGAGCTGGCGCTGGCCCGCCGCTACGGCGCCCCGCGCCCTATCGGGATCGCGCTGACCTCACTCGGGGTGGCGCGCGGCAGCGACGGCATCGAACCCCTCGAGGAGGCGGTCGAGATCCTCGCCGCCTCGCCGGCGGCGCTCGAGCACGCGCGGGCGCAGATCATGCTCGGCGCCGCGTTGCGGCGCAAGGGACAGCGCAACGCCGCCCGTGACCATCTGGTGGCGGGCCTGGATGCCGCCGCGACGCTCGGCGCGACGCGTCTGGAGGAACGAGCCCGCCAGGAGCTCGTCACCGCAGGCGCGAGCGTGCCGAGACGCCGGCGCGAGGACGCCGACGTGCTCACCCCCGCCGAGCTGCGCGTCGCCGAGGCGGCCGCGGCCGGATCCAGCAATCGGGAGATCGCGCAGGCGCTGTTCGTGAGCCTGCGAACGGTGGAGACCCACCTGACCCACGCCTACCAGAAGCTGGGGATCCAGGGACGCGACGCCCTGGCCGCGGCACTCCGGGCGCGGTAGACCAGCCGGACCGGTCACGCACCTACTCGCACGCGCGCGCGTACAGGCTCGTCAGCCGCCCCCACACCTGACCGGTCCGCTCACGCCTCGGCGGTCCGGCCTCGCCCAACTGGTCCCAGCCGCGCTGCTCGAGGCGAACCGCCGTTCCGGCCGCGACCGCGGTGAAGGTGAGCTCGACCTCGGTGGCCTCGCTGGGATCGAAGAACAGATGCCAGAGGTAGCGCAGCCGCGTGGGCGGCTCCCAGTCCAGGACCCGGCCCCAGTCGTGCTCGGCGCCGTCGCGCCCGCGCTCCACGATCCGGCCGCCGGCGCGCGGATCGAAGGTGATCGCCGCCGGGTCCCCGGTGACCGTGTGGCTCGGCGGCCACCACGTCGAGCAGCTTCCCGTCCAGATCTCGAAGGCCCGATCGGGCGGGACGCCGACCTCGAACTCCACCACCAGCGGCAGGTCAGCCATCGGGAGCCTCGGTGTTCTCAGCGACGAGGCGAAACCGGGTGGCGGCGTTCTCCCACACGTCCGCGAAGTAGGCGCGGATCGCATCCACGCCGTCACCGCGCAGTTCATAGATGTGGCGCGTGCCGTCGGGCCGGTCATCCACCAGCCCGGCGCCCTTGAGCAGCCGGAGGTGGCGCGACACCGCGGGGCGGCTGATGGGCAGGTCGTCAGCGATCTCCTGGACGCTGCGCCCGCCGGCGCTGAGGATCTGCACGATCGCCCGGCGGTTGGGGTCGCCCAGGGCATCGAGGGCTTCTGATGCCATCGCCTTGACCATTGCGTAACCAACAGGTTACCGTAACGTGCAAGTTACTGATGGCGACCGGAGGAGCGACGCATGACCACCAACGCACCCGCAGTGACCGGCTCGGGCACGCCCGAGGATCCCTGGAACCTGACCACGCCCCCCGGCAAGTCCACGTATCAGATGTACCGCGACGAGGCCGCCGACCCGCCGGCGCTGGTGTGCATCGTGGGCAGCACGACCCTCGGCTACCAGCTGCGCGCCATCACCGACCTGCACGAGATGCTCACCCGCCACGGTGATTGGATGGCGCTGGGCAACGCCGACGAGCAGAAGCCCGCTCCCGAGGGCAGCGTGGAGGCGTGGGCGCGCTCGCCCGAGAACCCGGTGGGCGGGTGGTACGGCCTCAAGAAGGGCCTGCGCGGCCGCTTTGGCAACTACGTCCCCCCGGTGCTGGAGGCGCTCGGGCTGGCCGAGGTCGAGCACAACGCGCGCAACAACCGGATGCGCGCGCTGTGAGCCCGCGGGGCGGCCCGGCCAACAGGCCGCCCTGCGACGGCATGCGAGAAAAGGGCGTGTATCGCGCCTAAATGTCGCACGCTCCCGTGAACCACGGGTCGGAGCGCTCGCACACCGCCAGCGGGCTCTGGAACAGGCCCACCGACGGCAGCGCCTTGCCGGTGAACGAGAACAGCGTGAGGTTGTCGTTGGGCGACCCGGCGCCCGGCTCCCACCCCACGCCCGGGATCCACTCGGGCTCCCAGTAGAACAGGCCCTGGGCCAGGTGGTGGGGCACCTGGGCCAGGATCGACAACGCGTCGTTGTAGAAGCTCTCCTGCCCGCCGGGGCTGGCCGGATACCCGGTGGAGAGCTGGCTGGACTGCCACACGAAGTTGCCGGTGCTGTCGCCGTTGGCCAGCGTCCACGGGTACTGGGACTCGGCGATGACAATCGGCTTGCCGTAGCGGGTGGCCAGCGCGTCCACGTTGGATCGCATCTGGTTGAGCTGCCCGTGGAAGAACGGGTAATAGGAGAGGCCGATCACGTCAAAGGGCACCCCGCCCGAGACCATGTGGTCAAAGAAGCGGGTGCTGTCGGCGTTATTGCCGCCCTCGTCGAAATGGAGCATGACCTGGAGCTTGTGGCCTGACGGGTTCGCCTCCCGCGCTCCCGCGACGCCCGCCTTGAGCAGCGTCACCAGGTTGCTCCAGCCGGTGTCGTTGGTCCAGTTCACCTCGCCCACCGGCCACAGGATCCCGTTGCGGATCTCGTTACCGATGGAGACCATGTCCACCGGCGTCCCCTGCGCCGCGAAAGCGTGGATGACCGAACGCGTATAGCCCCGCACGGTGGTGGCGAGCTGGCTCAGGTCCTGGCCCTGCCACGCCGCGGGGATGTCCTGGTGGGTGGGGTCGGCCCAGAAGTCCGAGTAGTGGATGTCGAGGTAGAGCTTGTCCCCGGCGGCCTTGATGCGCTGGGCCATCTTCAGGTCCGAGGCCAGGTCGCTGTAGCCGGGCGGCGGGTCCACCCACAGGCGCAGGCGGACGTAGTCGAGGCCATGGCGGTTGAGGATCGAGAGCGCCGAGCCCGGCACTCCGCCGTCGGTGAACCGCGCGCCGGCGGCCTCCTCCTGAGGCTCGAAGGACAGGTCGGCGCCGCGGTCGGGGATGACGCTCGACGGCATCGGTGAGAAGGTGCGGAACTCCCCGATGCAGGGCGGCGTGCCGTCGTTGTCGGTGACGTCGATCTTCACGTACCGAGCGCGCAGCGTGCCGCGCAGCGGCCAGTACTCGGGCGTGTTGGCCTGCGGCGTCTGCTGCTGCAGATCGGGGACCGGGGTCAGCGCGTTGGGGTCGTCGCCGGCGCTGATGTTCACCAGCGCGGTGGTGGCGCCCGCGCCCAAGGTGAGCCCGAAGCCGTTGAGCGTCCGGACGCTGCCCAGGTCGACGGTCACGCTGCCGGTCCACTGCGTCGAGCACCACTGCGTCGACGCGTCGCCGTCGATGGCGTTGGCGGCGGGCGAGCCGCTCGCCTCCGACGACGCCGTCGCGGTGCCCGCCAGGGCCACGTTGAGCGCAGTGGTGTACGGGCGCGCCGAGCGCGCGTCGTGGCGGACCGCCCGATGCGCCGGCCGGTGCGCCGCCCGGTGGGCCGACCCGTGCGTGGCGGGCGCGGCCACCGCCCCCGCTGGGCCCGCGCACGCGCAGACGCAGCCCAAGGTCAACGTTATGGCCAGATGCATAACGCGATGAGACATAAGGATCTCCCTCCCTGCTCTGTGCGCCACCGGGTCCCGGCCGCTCCCGTGTGTGAGCGCTCACATCGATGCCGTGTGAGCCAGGGTACCCGTGGCCCGCCGACCGCTAACCCGCGCGTGTCAGCCGCCCGCGGCCTACAGCCGTTGCAGCCGGCTGTCGGCCAGCGCGACCTTCGCCGCCGCGTGACCGCACACCCCGTGCACGCCTCCCCCCGGATAGGTGGCGGCGCTGCCGAGGTACAGCCCGCGCACGGGCGTGCGATACGGGATCAGCGCCGGCCGCGGGCGGAAGATGAGCTGGCCGCCCGCGTAGCTGCCGCCGCCGACGTCACCGTCGACGAGGTTCTCGTTGCGCGCCTGCAGCTCCGCCGGGCCCATGACGTGCCGCGCCAGGATGAGGTCGCGAAAGCCGGGCGCGTGGCGCTCGACCTGCGCTTCGATGCGCTCCACGTGCGCGGGCGCGGCGGCGGCCCAGGCGCGCCCCGCCGGGCCCCGGGTGTAGGCCCACGCGGTGTGCCGGCCCACCGGGGCCCGGCTCGGGTCAGCCAGGGTCTGCTGTCCGAGCAGGACGAAGGGCCCGTCCCCCGCTCGCATCTCCGCCTCGCTGCCGCCGAGGTGGACCGTCCCGGCTGCGCGTGCCGCGGCGTCGAGCCACGGGATCGGGACGCCGAGAGCCCAGTCGACCTTCAGCGTGGCCGGCCCGTAGCGGTAGCGGTCCAGCGCCCGGGCGTAGCGCGCCGGCAGGGCGCCCCCGGTGAGCCGCAGGAAACCGCGCGGCATGACGTCGGCAATGACGATCACGGCATCGAGGGCATCGCCGCTGGACAGGGAAACCCCGGTCACCCGCCGGCCGCGGACCTCGATGGCGGTGACCGGGGCGCCGGCGCGCACCACACCACCCAGGCTCTCCAGGTGGGAGACGAGCGCCGCGGCCAGCCGCCCGGCGCCCCCTTCAGGGCTCGGCCACCCCGAGCCGTGCCCGAGGAGGGCGAGGTAGACCGCTCCGAGGGCGGAGCCGGCGACGTCCAACGGGACGTCGGTATGCCGCGCCAGGCCGTACAGCCACGCCCGGGCGCCGGGCGCGCGGAAGAGCTCGCGCGCCAGCCGTTCGGCGGGCATCAGCGCGACCCGAGCGAGCCCCGCCGTCCGGCGCGGCCCGACCGCCCAGGTCAGCCGTGCGCCGCCGGCCACGGGCGGGAAGCCGGTCAGCATGGCGGCGCGCAGCGCGCCGAAGGCGTCGAGCAGCGGCGCGGCGAAGGCCCGCCACCGTTCTCCGTCGCCGGGGCTGAGCGCCTCGAGGCCGGACACGGTGCGCTCGAGATCGCGATGCAGCGCGGCGCCCGGACGGTCACCGAGCGGGTGCGCGCAGCAGACCTCGGGGTGGACCCAGCGCAGCCCGTGTTCGCCCAGCGGCAGCCGCGCGAACACCGGCGACGCCGCGGCGGCCGGATGGACCGCTGAGAACGTGTCATGGCGAAACCCCGGGAGCGTGAGCTCCTCGGTGGCCAGCGCGCCGCCCGGCCGGGGAGCCGCCTCCAGCACCGTCACGGCGTGGCCGGCGCGGGCCAGGGTGATCGCCGCGGCCAGCCCGTTGGGCCCCGAGCCGATCACCACCGCCGTCCTTCGCCTCATGGGGCCACACCCGCCAGCACGTGGCCCCATCGTAGGGACGACCTCGCTTGCCGCGACGCCGGGCGCGGCTATATCGTTGCCCGCGTGACTGACCAGCTCCCCGGAGCGGGGTCCCCGGGGGCGCAGAGCACAAGCGCCGGCACGCCGCTGGCCCGGTCGATTCTGGACGCGGCACACGACGCGTTCGTCGCCATGGACGCCGCCGGCCGGATCCTCGAATGGAACCGAGCGGCGGCGCTGACCTTCGGGTATGCGCGCGAGGAGGTGATGGGGCGCGACCTGGCCGACACGATCGTGCCCGCATGCTCGCGCCAGGACCATCGCGACGGGCTCGCGCGCTTCCTTCAGACCGGAGACGGCCCCCTCGTCGGCGCGCGGACCGAACTGAGCGCGATCCACCGTGACGGCTACGAATTCCCGGTCGAGATCTCCATCGCCTGTGACGCGTCGGCCGACGGCGGCGCCCCCACCTTCCACGCCTTCCTGCATGACATCTCCGAGCGCCGCCTCAGCGAGAACGTCCTGGCCGCCGTGCGATCGGTGACCACGGCCATGGCCCGGGCCGACACCCCCGAGCAGGCCCTCGAGGCCCTGCTCGATCGCCTCGGCCGGGACATGCAGTGGGACGTCGGTGGCTTCTGGGCCACGGCCGGCGACGGCATGCTCGAGCTGGCCGCCGGCTGGAGGCGCGACCGCGTCGATGCCACCGAGTTCGAGCGCCTCAGCCGCCAGCTACGCCTCGAGGCCGGCGCCGGGCTGCCCGGCCTGGCCCTCGAGCGCGGCGAGCCGGTGTGGATCGACGACTATCCGGCCGACCCGGGCATGCTGCGGGCCCGCGCCGCGCGCACCGCGGGCCTGCACTCAGCGGTCGCCGTGCCGGCCACCCGCGAGGGCGAGGTGGTCGGCGTCATCGAGTTCCTCTCCGCCGACGTGCGCGTCCGCGACCGGGCGGCCGTCGGCGCGCTGGCCACCGTGGGCGGGCACATCGGCGAGCTCCTCGGTGTGCTGGAGGAGCGCCACGCGCTGCTGAGGCGGCTGGAGACCCTCGCCCTCACCGATCAGCTCACCGGCCTGCCCAATCGCCGCGCCTGGGAGGACACCCTGGCGCGTGAGCTGGCCCGGGCCGCGCGCGATGCCCTCCCGGCGTGCATCGCCGTCCTCGACATCGATGCCTTCAAGCGCTACAACGACGAGCGCGGCCACCTGGCCGGGGACGCCCTGCTCAGCCAGGCCGCCGAAGCGTGGCGGACGCAGCTACGCGGCGGCGACGTCCTGGCCCGCTACGGCGGCGATGAGTTCGCCGCGCTCATCCCCGGCCGCGCCCTGGAAACCGCGGTGGTGGTGGTGGAGCGGCTGCGCCGAGCGGCGCCGGAGGGCTGCACCTGCTCGGCGGGCGTGGCCATGTGGGACGGCGCCGAGACCGCGGTCGATCTCTTCGGGCGTGCCGACGCGGCGTTGTACGTGGCCAAGCAGTCGGGGCGCAACCAGCTGGCCGCCGCGAGCTGATTTCTCCGTCCGCGTCCCGTGGGCACGGGGCGAACGGGAGACATCACCCCGCGGCGCGCCACAACGAGGCGGCCAGCAACCCCACGGTGCAGACCGGCACGATCCACCACGCCGTGGCCCCCGCTCCGGCGGCCAGGGCCGTGACGCCCAGCGCCACCACCACGCCCACGGCGGTCCGCCAGTCGTCGCCGACCACGAAGTCCCAGACGAACGCCCCGAAGGCCCGCACCCGCGTGATCACGCCCGCACCGCCTCGCCGCGACCAACACGTCCCCGGCCCCTGCGCCGCAGCGCTCGCGTCATCGCCAGCGCGCACGCCAATGTCGCCGGGATGATGGCCAACAGGGCCGCGTCACCGCCCGGCCAGTGCGAGCCGGCTCCCTCGGTGCCCCAGAACACGCCGAACGAGGTCAGCATCACGCCCACCCCGAACTTGAGCGTGTTCTCGGGCACGCGCGACAGCGGCGCATGGGCCAGCACCCCGGCAACAGCCACGGCCACGACGGCCGCCGCGGCGGCGGCCGCGGCCAGTCCGATGTCGTGCTGGTTGGCCCCGAAGGTCACCACGATGAACACCACCTCCAGGCCCTCGAGCAACACGCCCTTGAAGGCGACGGTGAACGAGTAGGCATCCAGGCCGCCGCTGACAACGCCGCCGGCGCGCCGGGCCGCATCCTGCTCGGAGGCGAACGCGGCGGTCTCGTCGTGGCGGGCCTTGAAGCCGCTGGCGCGCAGGATCGCCTTGCGCAGCCATTGCAGGCCGAACACGAGCAGCAGCCCGCCGACGGCCACCCGCAGGACGTTCAGCGGCAGCGCGGTCACCGCGGGCCCGAGCGCCGCCGTGATCACAGCGAGGACCCCCACGGCCGCCCCCACTCCGGTCAGCGCCGACCGCCACGAGCGCGTCGCGCCCACCGCCAGCACGATGGTCAGCGCCTCGACGGCCTCGACGGCGCAGGCGGCCAGGACCGACAGCGCCAGCCCGACCTGCTGCCCGCTCACGGCGTCCTCACCGCGCGTTCACGGCGTGCTCACGCCGTACGGACCGCCGCGGAGTCGGCCAGGCCCAGCTCGTCGATGGCCTGCTCGCGCATCTTGAACTTCTGCACCTTCCCGGTCACGGTCATCGGGAACGTGTCCACGGTCTTGACGTAGCGCGGGATCTTGTAGTGGGCGATGCGACCGGCGCAGAACTCTCGCACCGCCTCGACGTCGAGCGACGCGCCCTCGCGCGGGATGATCCACGCCATCAGCTCCTCGCCATAGCGGACGTCCGGGACGCCGATGACCTGCACGTCCGCGATCGACGGGTGGCCGTAGAGGAACTCCTCCACCTCGCGCGGGTAGACGTTCTCTCCGCCCCGGATGACCATGTCCTTGCTGCGCCCGACGATGTTCACGTAGCCCTCGCCGTCCATCGTGGCCAGGTCGCCGGTGTGCATCCACCCATCGGCGTCGATCGCCTCCGCGGTCCGCTCCGTGTCATTCCAGTATCCGGCCATGACGCTGTAGCCGCGGGTGCACAGCTCGCCGGCCTCGCCGCGGGCCACGGTGGCCCCGCCCTCGGGGTCGACCACCTTGACCTCGACGTGGGGGTGCACGCGCCCCACCGAGCCGACCCGCTTCTCCACCGGATCGTCAAAGGCCGTCTGCGCGGACACCGGCGACGTCTCCGTCATCCCGTAGGCGATCCCCACCTCGCTCATGTGCATGAGGTCCATCACGCGCTTCATCACCTCCACTGGACATGGCGAGCCGGCCATGATCCCGGTGCGCAGCGAGCTGAGGTCATAGTCACCGAAGCGGGGATGGTCCAGCTGGGCGATGAACATGGTCGGCACGCCGTACAGCGAGGTGCAGCGCTCCTGCGCGCACGCGCGCAGCGTCGCCTCGGGCTCGAAGGCGGGCGCCGGGATGACCATGGCGGCGCCGTGACTGGTGGCCCCCAGGTTGCCCATGACCATGCCGAAGCAGTGGTAGAAGGGCACCGGGATGCAGATCCGGTCCTCCTCGGTGTAGCGGCACCCCTCCCCCACGAAGTAGCCGTTGTTGAGGATGTTGCGGTGGGTGAGCGTGGCCCCCTTGGGAAAGCCCGTCGTCCCGCTGGTGTACTGGATGTTGATCGCATCGTCGGGCGCCAACCCGGCTGAGCGGGCCCGCAACGCGTCGTCCGGCACGCCCGCGGCGCCGGCCACCAGCTCATCCCAGTCGGGCGAGTCCAGGAACACCACCCGTTCCAGCGAGGGCAGGGACGGGCGGACCTCCTCGATCATGGCGCGATAGTCAGAGGTCTTGAACGCCGGCGCGGCGATGAGCATGCGGCACCCGGACTGACGCAGCGCGTACTCCAGCTCCGAGGTGCGGTAGGCGGGGTTGACGTTGACCAGGATCGCCCCCAGCTTTGCGGTGGCGTACTGGACCAGCGTCCACTCCGCGCAGTTGGGGCTCCAGATCCCGATCCGGTCTCCCACCTTCAGGCCGGCCGCCAGCAGCGCCCGCGCCAGCTCGTCCACGGCCGCGCCCAGCTCGGCGTAGGTGTACTGGCGCTCCTGGGCGCAGGAGATCAGCGCGTCGCGGTCGCCGAACCGCGCCACCGCCCGATCGAGGTTGGCGCCGATCGTCTCGTCGAGCATCGCGGCGGACGTGTCCCCTCGCGCGTAGGAATCACTCATCGCCTCTCCGAAAGGTTGGCTAACAGTCCTGCGCGTCGATTCTACGGGCGTACGCCGGGTCTGCCCGAGGTTCATACTGCGCTGAGCGTGCCCCCGCCCCCGCTGTTGTCGTGACCACCTGCCGCGTGCTCAGCGAGGATCCCGAACTCGCCGAGGTGATCCCCGCGGAGCTGCGCGCCCAGGCCACCGAGGACTGCATCGCCCCGGTGCGCAGCATCGCACGGGGGCGCTGGCGACCGGAAGCGGGCGGCTCGAACTGGGTGGGATCTGGGGGGATCGGCCTGCTGGTGTTGGAGGGACTGCTGATCCGGCGCGTCGGCGTCGATGACCGCTTCGGAGCCGAGCTGCTCGGCGAGGGCGACCTGCTGCGCCCCTGGCAGGGCGAGGAGCTCGCCGGCTCACTGAGCCAGACCACCGGCTGGAGGGTGCTGGAGGCGACCCGCCTCGCCGTCCTGGACGAGTCGGCCGCTGTCTGCTTCGCGGGCTATCCGCAGCTCACCGGCGCCCTGGTCGGCCGTGCGCTCGAGCGCAGCCGCAACCTCGCGTTCAACATGGCCATCATCCACCAGGCCCGCGTCAACATCCGCCTGCTCATGCTGCTCTGGCACCTCGCCGATCGCTGGGGCCGGGTGCGCAGCGAGGGCGTTGTCCTGCCCCTGCACCTCACCCACACGGTCCTCGCCGATCTGGTGGCGGCGCGGCGCCCCACGGTGACGAGCTCGCTGACCGAGCTCGCCCGTCAGGGGCTGGTCGAGCCTCTGCGCCGCGGATGGCTGCTGCTGGGCGAGCCGCCGGGCGAGCTGCTCGAGTTCGAGCCCGTGCAGGTGGGCGCCGGCGCGAAGTAGGTCAGGCGGCCGCCGGCGGCCGCGGCCTACCCGACGGTGATCCGCGTGTGCATACCCTTCTTCAGGTGCCCGGGCATGGAGCAGTACAGCTCGTAGGTGCCGGCGGACAGGTGCCACGTAGCCTGGCTGAGCTTGCCCGACTGCGTGACGGCCTCACCCTGCGCGCGGCCGACCATCGCCCCGTGGCGTAGACGGCGGACGCGCAGGTCATGGGCGTCCTGGCCCCGATTCCACAGTTGCACGATCACCGTGCCGGGCTTGACCGACGGCCGCGACGGCCACAGGGACCACTCCTGCGCGTAGACCAGCAGCCGCGAGGGCGCGCGACCGCCGGCTCCCGGCGGGAGCTTGGCCGCGCTGGTGCCGGCGGCCACTCCACCGACGGTGGTCAGCGTCGCGGCCGCGCCGGCCAGCGCCACCGCGATGACGCGGTAGATCCGGGTCACGCCCTCACCACCGGGTAGCGGGCGAAGCTGCGCGCGCCGGGGATCACCGACGCGGCGTCATGATCGAACCACTGCTCCAGCAGCGAGCAGTACACGCCGCGGAAGTCGACGTTCTCCTTCTGGTTGCCGTTGACGTCCAGGCTGGTCAGCGCCGGCCACTCCCCCACCATCGTGCCGCTGGCCCGCGTGCCGATGAGCATGCCGACTCCGGCGGCGCCGTGGTCGGTGCCGAGGCCCCCGTTCTCCAGCGCGCGGCGGCCGAACTCCGACCACACGTGGACCAGCACGCGATCGGCGATCCCACGTGCCTCGAGGTCGGCCTGGAAGGCGGCGATGGCCTCGGCGATGGTCGTCAGGCCCGGGCCGAATGTCGCGGCCTGCGAGGCATGGGTGTCGAACTGCGTCTCGGGGGTGAGCGCGACGCAGCGCAGGGGCAGGCCCGCGGCGATCATGGCCGCGAGGCCCGCCAGCCGCTGGGGGAAGTCGGACTTGCTGTCGGTCGGATAGGTGACCGGCGCGGTGTAGGTGGGCTTGCCGTCCGCGTCGTGAAACGGCGCCAGCGCGCGCCGGACGATGCCGACCTCCGATGCCGCGCCTCCGACCTGCGCCATCGCCGCGTCGCCCGAGCGGCGATGCGCCTCGCCCAGCGCCGAGGCCGCGTCGAGGGTGTCGGTGAACACGTCGCCCCACACATCACGTACCCACAGCGAGAAGTTCTCGGGCAGGTCGATCGCCGCCACCGGGTTGGTGGCGGTGGCCAGCGTCGGGTTCATCTCCGAATCCATCGAGAGCCCCTGAAGCGGGTTGGTGGCGGTGCCCACCTGGTCCAGGTAGCGCCCCAGCCAGCCGGTGGTGACCCGGGTATCGGCCGCGCCGACCTCCCAATAGTGGCGGCTGGTGAAGTGCGACATGTCCGGGTCGCGGTAGCCGATGCCGGGGAACACGGTCATCTTGCCCGCGCTGTGCAGCTGGGCGAAGCCGGCCGCGGCGGGGCCCCAGCTCAGCCGTGGATCCTCGGCGAAGGGGATGCCCTGCGACGGGGAGACGGCCAGCGTCGGGCGCAGCTTGCGATAGGTCGGATCCTCGGTGGGGGCCAGCACCGAGAGGGCGTCGATCCCGCCCGCCAGGAAGATCGAGACGAGGATCGGGCTCGACGCGCTCTGAACGGTCGCCGCCTGGGCGACCCCCTCAGACAGGGCCCGTCCCCCCAGGCCCAGGCGCCCGGCACCGTAGACCGAGACCAGGCCGCCGGCCGCCGCCAGCAGGAACCGCCGCCGGTCGATCCCCGTCCCGGCGGGGATGGGCATGCGTGGATCCCATTCCCGGGGAGACCATCCCCGCCCGCCCTCTCGGCCGGCGGCGATCGCGGCGCGCATCGCCTCGGTGCGGGTGAAGCCCGCGCAGCAACTCTCAGCGGGTGGGCGCGCCATCAGCAGGTCTGCCAGTCGGGGGTGGTGGGGATGAGGGTACGCAGCGCGTTCTGGCGCATGACCCGGTAGGGGCGCTGCTCCCAGTCGGCCTTGATCCGCTTCTGGGTGTGGCCACTGAACGCGCGCAGCTCTCGCATCGTCGTGGCCGAGAGCTCGGGATGGCCCCAGAAGGCCAGGGCGCGGGCCAGGGCCTGCCCGGCGTTCTCGTGGATGTCATAGGTCTTGGAGTCGGGGTCGATGGCGTTGCGCTGCAATGCATAGTTGACGGCCTGAAAGCGCGCCGTCCAGCGCGACGTGTCCAGCCAGTGGGTGTAGTCCCAGCCCGCCACGTTGGGCGGCTCGAACAGCCGCTGGCCGGTCTGCGCCCCGATCCAGGCCCAGGCGTTGGTCTGCACCGTGTTGCGGCTGGCCCGCAGCAACCCGGCGCAGTAGACGGCGGGTGGGATGACCATGCGCGCGCCCTCATAGAACAGCGGGTGGCGCAGGATCGCCTCCACCAGTGGGCGGATCTCAAAGCCGCTGCGAACGTAGGTCCGCTCCAGCGCGCGCAGCACCCCGGAGGGGATCGGATCGGAGACGAAGTAGCCCCACAGCTTGGTGACCATGAATGAGGGATGGGTCCGGTGGGTTACGCACAGCCGGCAGGTGTCGAGGTAGTTGAAGCGGCCGCGCTGGCCGAAGATCGTCTTGACCCCGGTGTCGTGGAGCTTGGGGTCAAAGCGGAAGTCGTAGGGGCCGCGCCGATCGCTCCAGGTATTGGTGAAGCCGGTGAGCGCCCGGGCCTGCTGGTGGACGTCGTGCTGGGTGTAGCCGCGGTCGGCGCCCAGCGTGAACAGCTCCATCACCTCGCGGCCATAGTTCTCATTGGGGCTGTACTTGTTGTTCTCGGTCCCCGACAGCCACAGGAGCATCGCGGGATCGCGCGTCACCTCGACGAGCAGGTCATGGAAGTTGCCCAGCGCCCGGGCGCGCATCATCCGGTTCTGGCGCAGCATCAGCGCCGCCGTCGCGCCGTCGATCGACGTGGCGAACCAGCTGTGCCAGATGAGGGTCATGCGCTCCACCAGCTGCTGGTCTGAGCGGACCATGCGGTCAAGCCACCAGCAGTGATCGTCGCCCCACACGTCGATCGGGTCCAGCGGCAGCCCGTCCTCGCCGTGGGGCGGGCGGCCGATCAGGCGGGCCGGGCCCTGCGGCCGCGTCAGCGAGGCCACGGCACCATCGAGCCCGAGCGCGGCCAGCCGCTTGGCCTGCCCGGGCGTGGGCCCGAAGCCGGCACGCCACAGCAGCCGCGTGGCGTGCGTGGCGGTGAAGCGACCGCGCAGGGTCGCGATCGGGGAACCGGATATCGAAGGCATGTTCGGCGGTTGGACGGCGAACCGTCCCACTTCGGACCACATCGGCAGCCTCGCCGGCCGTCTTGACTCTCCCGCAGCCGGGCGCGACTGATCGTCCGGAGTGTGCCCGCCAGGTGATCCATCGCACCCCCGGATGCGTAAACAGATTGGAATTGCCCCCGAATCCGGGGCAGAGGTCGTGCGCCGATGCCCCAGACATGATCTGCTACAGACCGCGCGCAATGTTTCGCCCATCCCTATTTCGCACCGCTCGCCCGGACCTGCGCGAGCTGGCCGACGAGGACCTGATGCCGCTCGTGCACGACGGTGACCCACGTGCCTTCGAGGTCGTCTTCGATCGCCACGCCGATGCGGCGTTCTCGCTGGCCTACCGGATGTGCGGACGCCGCGGCATGGCCCAGGACGTCGTCCAGGAGGCGTTTCTGTCGCTGTGGCGCAGCGGCGCCCGCTATGACCGCTCCCGTGGCAGCGTCCGCTCGTGGATCCTCGGGGTGGTGCGCAACCGGACGATTGACCTCTTCCGCCGCGACACCGTGCACGCGGGGCGCGACGTCAGCGCCGAGGGCGTGGTGGAGAGGATCTCCTCGCCCGAGGATGTCGCGGCCGACGCCGAGCGCCGGGAGGACGCCCGCGACGTGCGCGCCGCGCTGGGTGACCTGCCGCCCGATCAGCGCCGGGTGATCGAGCTGGCCTACTTCGGCGGCTTCAGCCATAGCCAGATCGCCGAGATGCTCGACGTTCCGGCGGGGACGGTGAAGGGAAGAATGCGCCTGGGCCTCACCAAGCTGCGCGTGGCCCTGAGCGATCCGTTGGGGGGCCCTGCTATGAGCGAGTACACGCCATGAGCGATCGAGACCGAACCGCCGACCGCCGCGAATGCGGAGGCGACGTCGCCGCCTATGCCCTCGGGGCGCTGGACGCCGCCGAGGCCGAGGCCTTCCGCCGCCACCTGGACACGTGCTCGGTGTGCCAGGAGGAGCTGACGGCATTTGCGCAGGTGGTCAACGAGCTGCCGCTGGCCACCGCGCCCCACACGGCGCCCACGTCGATCCGCCGCAAGGTCATGCGCGAGGTCCGCGCCGACGCGCGGGCCCGCGCGGCCGGAGGCTCGGCCCGTCGTGCTGTCCGATCGGGATGGGGGATCTCACGGCCGGCGCTGGCCCTGGGGGCGACGCTGCTGGTGGCCGTCGTGGTGGCGGTCGCGGTCCTCACCGGATCCTCCTCGAGCTCCACCCACGTCTACACCGGGCAGGTGGTGGGCACGGGCAGCGCCCAGTTACGAGTCGGTTCAGGCCGGGCGTCGCTGGTGGTCCATCACTTCGCCCAACCCCCGGCGGGCAAGATCTACGAGATGTGGCTCGTCCATGGCTCCAAGCCGCCGTCGCCCACGACTCAGCTGTTCAGCCCCACCTCCGCGGGCAACGCCGTCGTCGAGGTGCCCGGAGGCACCAAGGGCGTGTCGGCGGTGCTGGTGACCCCCGAGCCCATGGGCGGGAGCCCGCACCCCACCCACACCCCGGTCATCAACGTCACGCTGAGCTGATCCGCTCACCGGCGCCGCCCGTATATACGGAGACAACCCCCTCCAGCGACACCGAGGATTGGAGCTCTCAGATGATTGGACTCGAGAACCCGCTGCACATCGCGATCGTGCTGATCGTCGTTTTCATGGTGTTCGGAGCCAAGCGCATGCCCGAGATGGGCAAGTCCCTCGGCGAGGGCCTGCGCGGCTTCAAGGACTCGATCAGCGGCCAGACGCAGCTCGACCCGCCGCCGACCGAAGAGTGAGGATCGCCATCGTGGGAGCGGGCGTGTCCGGTCTGGTGACCGCCCACCTGCTCGCCCCCCGCCATGAGGTCACGGTGTTCGAGGGCGCCGGGTACGCCGGCGGCCACACGCACACCGTCCGTGTCGACACGGCCGACGAGACCCACCACGTCGACACTGGCTTCATCGTCTTCAACGACCGCAACTACCCGAACTTCGAGCGCCTGCTCAACCGCCTGGACGTCGCCACCCAGCCGTCGCTGATGAGCTTCGGCGTCAGCGACGGGCGCGGCGACTTCGAGTACACCGGGGCATCGCCCAACGGCCTGTTCGCCAAGCGCGCCCACCTGGTCACGCCATGGTTTCACCGGATGGTGGCCGACATGGCGCGCTTCAACCGCGCCGCGCGGGCTCTCCTCCACGGCGGCGCCGGCGACACCGGCCCCTCGCTTGGCCACTGGCTGGAGCAGCAGCGGTTCAGCCGGCCGTTCATCGACCGGCTCATCGTGCCCCAGGCCTCGGCGGTGTGGTCGGCCGATCCGCGGCAGATGTGGACCTTCCCCGCCCGCTTCCTGGTGGAGTTCTTCGACAACCACGGGATGCTGTCGTTCCGCGACCGGCCGCGCTGGCGCACGGTGACCGGCGGCTCAGCCCGCTACGTCGACGCCCTGCTTGAGCGCTTCAGCGGGCGAGTGCGCCTGCGCACCCCCGTCGACGCGGTCCGCCGCCGCGACGGCGGCGTGCTGGTGACGCCACGCGGAGGCGACGCCGAGCCCTTCGACGAGGTGGTGCTGGCCACCCACTCAGACCAGGCGCTGGGCCTGCTCACCGACGCCAGCGACCTCGAGCACCGTCTGCTGGGCGCCATCCCCTACCAGGCCAACGAGGCGGTGCTGCACACCGACACGGCGATCCTGCCGCGACGCCGGCGCGCCTGGGCCAGCTGGAACTATCACCTGTCCGACGCGCCGTGCGGCCGCACCACCGTCACCTACGACATGAACCGCCTCCAGGCGCTGCGCGCCGAGCAGCAGTTCTGCGTGACTCTCAACCGCACCGCCGACATCGCCCCCGAGCACGTCATCCGCACCATCCGCTACGCCCATCCGGTGTACACGCCCGAGGGCCTGGCGGCCCAGCAGCGCGTCGCGGAGATCAGCGGCCGCGAGCACACGCACTTCTGCGGCGCCTACTGGGGCTGGGGATTTCACGAAGACGGCGTGGTCAGCGCCCTGCGGGTTGCGGAGCGGTTCGGAGCGCGCCTGTGACGGCCAGCGCCATCTACGCCGGCACCATCCGCCACCGGCGGGCCCAGCCGCGCACCGAGTTCACCCACGATGTATCGCTGGTCTACGTGGACCTCGACGAGCTCCCCACGCTGCTGGGCGGACGGCTGCTGCGCCGGGGCCCGGGCACGATCCGCTTCCGGCGGCGCGACTACCTCGGCCCCGCCTCCCTGCCCCTCGACGTCGCCGTCAGAGAGCGGGTGGCGGAGCTCTCGGGACACCGGCCCACCGGGCCCGTGCGGCTGCTCACCCAGCTGCGCTCCTTCGGCCTGTGCTTCAACCCGGTCAGCTTCTATTACTGCTTTGACGCCGACACCAGCGGGGAGGTCCTGCATAGCGTGCTCGCCGAGGTCACCAACACGCCGTGGGGTGAACGCCACTCCTATCTGCTCTCAGATCGCAGCGCGGACTCCGCCGTCCTACGCGGCCGCTTCGCCAAGCAGCTGCACGTCTCACCCTTCATGGGCATGGACCACGTCTACGAGGCGCGCGCTGGGCAGCCCGGCCCGATGCTGTCGGTGCACATCGAGAGCCGCCGCGGCGACGAGCCGGCCTTCGACGCCACCCTGGCCCTGCGCCGCGCGCCGCTCAGCCGGCGGGGGGTGGCGCGGATGACCGCGCGCCACCCGCTGGCCACGGCCCGGGTGCTGGCGCTTATCTACGGCCACGCGCTCGCGCTCAAGCTGCGCGGTGCACGGGTGCATCCCCATCCGGAGGCGTCCGGGACGGCCGCGCCATGACCGAGCGCGACGCCGGTCGATATCGGGCCGTGGCTTCGCTGCTGCTGCGCGCGATCCGCGTCGGCAGCCTCACCATCGTCGAGGGCGATACCCGGCTGACCTTCGGCTCCGGACCTCCGTCGGCCACCATCCACGTCCACGACCCACGCTTCTGGGCCATGCTCATGAGGGGGAGCCGGGGGCTGGCGGAGTCCTACGCCCAACGCATGTGGGAGTCGCCCGACCTGGTGGCCGTCATCCGCCTGGCGGCGCGCAATGCGGTCCTCATCGACCGCGTCCGGGGCGTCACCGCGCCGCTGTGGAAGCCCCGTCAGCGCGTGCGCGAGACGTTCAGACGTCGCACCCGGCAGCGCAGCCGGCGCGATATCGCCGCCCACTACGACCTCGGAAATGCGCTCTTTGAGCGCATGCTCGACGAGACGATGATGTACTCCTGCGCGCTGTTCGAGCATCCCGGGATGACGCTCGCGGAGGCCTCGGTGGCCAAGCTCGAGCGCGTCTGCGAGCGCCTCCAGCTCGGGCCATGGGACCGGGTGCTGGAGATCGGCACCGGGTGGGGCGGGTTCGCGGTGCACGCTGCGGCCACCCGCGGCTGCCACGTCGTCACCACCACGATCTCGCGCGAGCAGCACGACTATGCCGTCGAGCGGGTGCGCCGCGCCGGCCTCGAGGACCGGGTCACGGTGGTCATGCGCGACTACCGCGACCTGCGCGGCAGCTTCGACAAGCTCGTCTCCATCGAGATGATCGAGGCGGTGGGCTGGCAGCACATCGGCCGCTTCTTCGCGCGGTGCTCAGAGCTGCTCTCCCCGCACGGCGCGATGCTGCTGCAGGCGATCACCATCGATGACCGGGCCTACGAGGTCGAGAAGGCCTCACGGTCGTTCATCCGCGAGTACATCTTCCCCGGAGGCTGCCTGCCCTCGATGGAGGTGATCATGCGCAACGTCGCTCGCCACACCGACCTGCAGGCCGTCGGGCTCGAGGACATCACCGCCAGCTACGTCGAGACGCTGCGGCGCTGGCGCCACAACTTCATCGGCCACAGCGGCGAGCTCGCCGACCTGGGCTACGACGAGCGGTTCCGCCGCATCTGGACGTTGTATCTCGCCTACTGCGAGGCCGGCTTCGCCGAGCGGCGGATCTGCGACGTGCAGCTGCTGCTGGCCAAGCCCCAGTGGGCGGTCAAGGCGGGCGCCGCGGGGCACAACACGGCGATCGCGGTGGCCGACAGCGCCTGACCGGGGTGTATCGGCAGCGTCAACACACAGCTTGAGCCGGTATGTCAGCAATCTGACATACCGGATGTGATCCGCGGCGGGGGCGCTCCCGCAGGAATGGGTGCGGGACCGACCCTACTCCCAAAAAGGAGCAGTCTGTATGGCTCATATCAATCTCGATGCTGTTGACACCGACGGCGCCATCCGCGAGGCAGCCGAAGAGGTCTCCGGCGACACCCGGATGTCCTTCCTGCGCAAGGGCGCGATGGCTGGCGGGGCGGCCCTGAGCGGCGGCGCGATTCTCAGCGCGCTGATTCCGGGCTCGGCACTGGCTGCCGGCGCTCCTCCGAGTTCATTCGGCAAGGGCGACATCGGCATCCTCAACTACGCGCTCACCCTGGAGTACCTGGAGAGCTCGTTCTACAACGAGGCCGCAGCGTCGGGCAAGATCACCAATAAGGCGCTCAAGCAGTTCCTTGAGACGGTGCAGAAAGACGAGAACGCACACGTCAAGCTGCTCAAGGGCGCCCTGGGGAGCAAGGCGGCCAAGAAGCCGAACTTCGACTTCCAGGGGATCCCGTCCGACCCGGCCAAGTTCGCCGCCACCGCCTACGTCCTGGAGAACACCGGCGTGCACGCCTACCTCGGCCAGGCCCCCAACATCAAGGAGGGCAAGGTCCTGCTGACGGCGGCGTCGATCGTCACCGTCGAGGCGCGCCACTCGGGCGCCATCGGCCTGTTCCTCGGCAAGGCGATCGCCCCCGCGCCGCTTGACACCGGCTGGACGGCCGCGAAGGTGCTCAAGGCGGTCAAGGGCACCGGCTTCATCAAGGGCTAACCGGGCACGGATGCCCAACCGGCCGGGCGGGAGTCAGCCCGGCCGGAGTCGTCAGTCCGGATCGGACCGGGCGGGACCCGTCAGCCCGCCCGGCTCCGACTCGGCGGCGATCACCTCGTTGGCGATGGCAAACGCCGAGTTGGCAGCCGGCACCCCGGCGTAGATGGCGGTATGGATGAAGATCTCGCCGATCTCGGCGGGGGTCAGGCCGTTGCGCAGCGCCGCGCGGACGTGCATGGCGATCTCGTTCTCGCGCCCGAGCGCCGTGAGCACCGACAGCGTGATGACGCTCCGGGTCCGGCGGTCGAGTCCGTCGCGCGTCCACACCCCGCCCCAGGCGTAGCGGGTGATGAACTCCTGAAACGGCGCGGTGAACTCGGTGGCGCGCTCGGTGGCCCGGTCGACATGCTCGTCGCCCAGCACCGACCGGCGAACCTCCATGCCGGCGTCGAGATCCCGGTCGCTGGAGGCGTCGCCGGCGTCGCTCACGAGCGCGCTCCGTCCGCCGCCGCGGCGGGCACGCCCTCAAGATGCCCCGCGATCAACGCCGTGACGGCGTCGGCGCGCTCGACGCTGGCCAGGTGGGCGGCGGGGTCAAGGATCTCCAGCCGCGCGCCGGGAACGGCGGCGGCGATCGCCTCGCCGTGCTCGGGCGGGATCGACGGGTCCTGGCGGCCGGCCACCACCAGCGTCGGCGCGGTGATGCCCGACAGGCCCGCTCGCAGGTCCATGGCCGCGATGGCCTCGCAGCAGCTGGCGTAGCCCTCGGCATCGATCCCGGAGAACATGTCACGATATCGTGCCACGATATCGTGATGCGAAACGGTGTAGTCGGGCGTGAACCACCGGCCCAGGACCGCGTCGGCGACCGCGGCGGGGCTGCCCGCCTCGCGCACCGTGGCCGCCCGCTCGAGCCATCCCTCGGCCGGTGGCAGGTACGCCGCCGTGCACAGCAGCACCAGCCGCTCGATGCGCTCCGGCGCGTTGATGGCCAGCCACTGGCCCACCATGCCCCCGAGTGAGAGCCCGCAGTAGGACACGCGCGGCAGGTCGAGCCGATCGAGCATGGTCAGGACGTCGGCCCCCAGCTCGTCGATGGTGTAGGGGCCGGTCGGGACCGGCGAGCCGCCGTGGCCGCGGTGCTCAAAGCGGATGACCCGGCGCGACTGCGACAGCGCCGGGACCTGGGGGTCCCACATGTCCAGCGTGGTGCCCAGCGAGCCGCCCAGCAACAGGACGGGGGCGTCGTCGGGGCCGCTGGCCGAGCAGTTGAGGTCCACCGGGATCACGCGCCCTCCGCACCGCCCGCGCCCTCCGCACCGCCCGCGCCCTCCGCACCGCCCACGCCCTCCGACCCAAGCGCGGCGTGCGCGGCCAGCGCCCGGTCCACCAGCTCCCCCGCACCCGCCGGCACCGGCTCCTCTCCCGTGGGCGCGCCCGCCAGGTTGGCCTGCATGAGATCGGGGTGAACCTGAAGGTTCTCCAGCAGCTCGCGCGCCCACGCCGTCGCCGATGCGGTGAGGCCGAGCAGCTCGGTGTAGGTGCCCCATTCGGCCTGCCAGGCGCCTGCGGCGCGCTCATGCTCCTGCTCCATCGCCGCCAGCGCGGTGGCAACCAGGCCCGGCGTGCGCTTGGCGCAGGCCAGCACCGACACCGCGCCCACCGGGTTGCGCTTGTGCGCCATCGCGCTGGACCCGCCACGGCTGACCTCTCCGCCCTCGGCGGCCTCCCCCACCTCCTGCTGGGCCAGCAACGTCACGTCTCGGGCGATCTTGGCCAGCACGCCCGCGAATCCTCCCAGAGCGCAGGCCAGCGCGACGGGACGCACCCGGATCGCCTGCCACGGCATGACCGGGTCAGCCAGGCCCAGCTCCGCGGCCACCCGTGCCGCCACCGCCGGAGCTCGCGCTCCGACCGGGCCGCCCATCTGCGCCGCCAGCTCCGTGTTGCGCACCTCCACCAGCCGGCGCCGACCCCCGTCCAGGCCCACCAGCCAGCCGGCGGCACGCAGCCCGAAGGTGATCGGCAGCGCCTCCTGGAGCAGGGTGCGGCCGATCATCGGCGAGTCGCGGTGGGCGCGCGCCAGCACCGCCGCGGCGCCGGCGGCGGCACGCGCGTCGTCGAGCAGCGGCACGAGGGCGCGCCGAGCGATCAGCATCATCGCCGTGTCGGAGATGTCCTGGCTGGTGGCGCCGAGATGGACGTGCTGGCGGGCCGGCTCGGGCACGGCGGCCCGTAGGGCCCTGACCAGGCCCACCACCGGCGTGGCGGTGTCCGCGGCGGCGCGCCCCAGCTCCTCGAGGTCAAACGCCTCGGCCCGGCAGACGGCGGCAATCTCCTCCGCGGCCAGGCCGGGAATCAGCTCCTCGGCGGCACAGGCCCGGGCCAGCGCCGCCTCCACATCGAGCATCGCCTGCAGCCAGGCGCGGTCAGTCAGCTCCGCGGCAGCCGCGCCGCGCGCGTAGATCCCGCCAAACAACCCGTCAGACGTCAAAGAAGACCGTCTCGTCCGGTCCCTGGAGGTGAATGTCGAAGCGGTAGCCGCCGTCCTCGGGCGTTGCGATCAGGGTATGACGGCGGTCGGCGGGGACGAGGCCGAGAATCGGGTCCTCCACGTTGGCCTCCACCTCGTCGCCGAAGTAGATACGGGTCACCACACGGTGAAGCATCCCACGTGCCATGAGGTTCACGGCGATGTGCGGCGCCTGCCGGCGACCGCCGGGGGCGACGGCCCGCCCCGGCTTGACGGTGAGGATCCGATACTCGCCGTCCCCCACCTCGACGCCGTAGCGCGCGAAGCCGCGAAAGCCCGCCATCGACGACGCGCCGCCGTAACCGTGCGCGTCGGCGTAGCGGCCGTCGGGGTCGGCCTGCCAGGTCTCGATGAGATGGTCGGGGATGGGCTGGCCGGCGCCGTCATAGATGGTGCCGCTGATGGTGATCGCGCCGGGGGTTCCGGGCGCGACGACGTTGGGGCCCTCCGCCCACGGCAACCCGATGGCGAAGTACGGGCCGACCGTCTGCGAGGGGGTGGTCTGGAAGATCAATGCGCCTCCTCGAACGGCGTCGCCGCGGGGCCGCGCAGGAAGATGTCGAACTCGTAGGCGGCCGCCCAGTCAGGCTGCGTGCCGTGGATCGAGAAGGTGGAGACCATCCGCTGGCGGGCCGCCTCGTCGCGAACGGAGTTGAAGATCGGGTCGTAGGGGAAGAACGGGTCGCCCGGGAAGTACATCTGGGTGACCAGGCGCTGCGCGAACGCGCGCCCCATCAATGAGAAGTGGATGTGGGCGGGCCGCCAGGCGTTGTAGTGATTGCCCCACGGATACGGACCCGGCTTGATCGTCGTGAACCGGTAGCGGCCCTCGTCGTCGGTGAGGCAGCGGCCGGCGCCGGAGAAGTTCGGGTCAAGCGGCGCGGGCCAGTTGTCCCAGCGGTGGCGGTAGCGCCCGCAGGCATTGGCCTGCCACACCTCCACCAGCGTGTTGCGCAGTGGCTTACCCTCGGTGTCAAAGATCCGGCCGGACACCGTGATCCGCTCCCCGATCGGCTCGCCCTCGTGCTGGCCGGTGAGGTCGGCATCACCGGGAGCGATCGCCAGCGTCTCGCCCAGCGCCGGACCCGTGACCTCGCTGATCGTCTGCGGCAGGTAGATGAGCGGCTGCGTGGGGTGCCTGAGCGCGGTCGACTTGTAGGGCGGGTAATCGAGCGGCGGGTGCGCGCCGGCCGGCTCGCGGACGTAGTTGGTGGGGGTGTCGACGACCGGCGCGTAGATGGACGCCGTCGTCTCCTCGGTCTGCTCGGTGCTCATCTCAGAGTGTCAATCCCCTCTTGGGCAAGGGTGGACGGGGCGTAGGGCACGGCGTGTCAGCGGGCGAGGAGCTCGCGCAGGGCCGAGAGCTCCTCGTCGGTGGGCGGCGGAGTCCGGAGCAGGTCGTCGGCGACCGCCAGGTCCCACCCGGTGGCCTCGCGCACCTGATCGACCTCCACGTCCTCATGGATCTGGACCAGGGTCAGCTCACGCGTGTCGGCGTCGGGCTCCAGCACGCCGAGGTCGGTGACGACGGCGGCGGGGCCGCGACCGGGGAAGCCCAGGCGCGCGCGATCGCCCGGACCGTCGCCGAAGCCGACGGTGGTGCGGAAGTCCAGGCGGTCGACGAAGGTGCGCGGCGAGTGCGGCGCGATGACCACCACCTCCTGGCAGCAGGCCGCGATCTCGGGCGCTCCGCCCGCGCCGGGCAGGCGGGTCTTGGGGTGGTCGTAGTCGCCGATGACCGTCGAGTTGAGGTTGCCCAGCCGGTCCACCTGCGCGGCGCCCAGGAAGGCCACCTCCACCCGGCCGGGACCGATCCAGTAGTTGAACATCTCGGGCACCGAAACGACCGCGTCCGCGGTCTCGGCCAGCTCGCCGTCGCCGATCGACAGCGGGATGTGGAACGGCTTGGCGCCGATCGTGCCCGACTCGTAGACGAGCACGAGATCCGGGTTGTGGACCATGCGGGCCAGGATGGCGGCGGTGCTGGGCCGCCCCACGCCGATGAACACCGACCGGGCGTGCTCCAGGCGCCGGGCGGCGACCACCGTCTGGACCTCCCCGGAGGTGGCCTGCTCGTTGGTGGCCGTCATCGGGAGGCCCTGCTCGGTTCCAGCACGTGCTCGCGCATCCATTCCTGGAACCCGTCGCGGTCGCGGCTCACCTTGTCCCAGAAGCGGTAGAAGTCGTTGTCGCGGGTGGTGATGCCCAGGCTGTAGGAGGGCTGGGAGCCGCCGGGCGCCACGGCCACCGCATCGATCACCCACCCGGGGATGACCACGCCGCCGGGCCGGGGCTCGAGCTCGTCCACGATCCGCTCCACGGTCACCAGTGCCCGGTCGGCGGCCAGGACGACCTCCTTCTGCACCCCGGGGATGCCCCACAGCTGGACCGTGCCGGAGCGGTCGGCCTCCTGGGCGTGCACGATGGCCACGTCGGGGCGCAGCGCGGGCACGGCCACCAGGGCCTCGCCGGTGAAGGGGCAGGTGATCGGCTTCACCCGCGTGTGGGCCGGCAGGTCGGTGCCCACGTAGCCGCGCATGACCGCGAAGGGCAAGCGGGCAGCGCCCGCCGAGTAGCGGTTGGCCATGCCGGCATGGCTGTGCTCCTCGAGCTCGATGGCGTGCGGCCAGTCATGCTCGATCGCGTCGCGGAAGCGGTGCAGCGAGCCCACGCCCGGGTTGCCGCCGTAGGAGAACACGAGCTTGCCTGCCGCGCCCATCCCGATCATCTGGTCATAGAGGATGTCCGGGGTCATCCGGATGAGCTCGAGGTCGCGGCGCTCCTGGCGCAGGATCTCGTGGCCTGCGGCAAACGGGATCAGGTGGGTGAAGCCCTCCAGGGCCACGGAGTCCCCGTCGTGGACCAGCTCCGCCACGGCGTCGGCCAGCGAGGTGACCTCGGTCATGGCGTCACCGCCGCCGGCGCCGTCTGCTCGAGCGGCAGCCCCACGTAGTTCTCGGCCAGCGAGGTGGCGGCCGCCGTAGAGGTGGTGACGTAGCGCAGCTGAGAGCGCTGCAGCTCACGGCCGAAGGCGTCGTCGTGCGGGTCGAGGTGGAGCATGGTGGTCATGAACCAGGAGAAGTGCTCGGCCCGCCACACCCGCGTGAGGCACCGGTCCGAGTATTCGTCCAGGCCGGTGTCCGAGCCGGAGGTGAAGTGGGCCGCCAGCGCGTCGGCCAGCACGGTCACATCGGCGACGGCCAGGTTCAGGCCCTTGGCCCCGGTGGGCGGCACGATGTGCACGGCGTCGCCGGCCAGGAACAGCGACCGGTAGCGCATCGGCGCGGCCACGAAGCTGCGCATGGGGGTGATCGCCTTGTCGAGGATCGGCCCCTCCTGCAGCTCCCAGCCCTCGGAGGCCAGCCGCTGGTGCAGCTCGGACCAGATGCGGTCATCGGACCAGTTCTCGATGTCGTCGCCGGGGTCGACCTGGACGTAGAGGCGGCTGCGCGTGGGCGAGCGCATGGTGTGCAGGGCGAAGCCGCGATCGCTGTAGGCGTAGATGAGCTCGTCGGTGGAGGGGGCGACGTCGGCGAGGATCCCCAGCCAGCCGTATGGGTACTCGCGACCCCACACGCCGATCGCGTCCTCGGGGACGGTGGCGCGGCACACGCCGTGAAAGCCGTCGCACCCGGCGACGATGTCGCAGCGCAGCTCGTGGCCAGCGCCGTCGTGGCGATAGCGGACCACCGGCTCGTCGTGATCCAGGCCCTCGACGGTGACGTCGTCGCACTCGAAGCGCAGCGGCAATCCCAGCTCCAGGCGTGTTGCGATGAGGTCCTTGACCACCTCGGTCTGCCCGTAGATCATCATCGTGCGGCCGTGGGTCAGCTCGCGGATCGGGATGTGATGCAGGGTGTGGTCAAAGCACAGGTAGATGCCGCCGTGGACCATGCCCTCGGCCTCCATCCGCTCTCCCACCCCGGCCTCGCGCAGCGTTTCGATCGTCCCCTGCTCCAGCAGCCCGGCGCGGATCCGCGCCTCCACGTAGTCGCGGCTGCGAGCCTCGAGGATCACGGCATCGATCCCCTGGCGATGGAGCAGCTGTCCGAGCAGCAGACCGGCCGGACCGGCGCCGATGATCGCAACCTGCGTTCGCTCGGACATCACGTGCGGATTCGCGGGAGCGGCCACTAGCTGGGAATCTATCGCTTTGGTTGGTCGCCTAGCGACCGAACGAGCGCTGTGCGAACAGATCTCCGGCGCCCAGAATCAAGCGGTAGGGTGCCGGAGCCATGAGGAGAGTGCTGCTGGCCCTTGCCGTCATGGCAGGCATCGCCGCCGCTGCCGGCGCCGGGTCGGCCGCCGCGCAGGCCGCGACCTGTCCACACTGGGGCCGGCCCGCCGTCGCCGCGGACCCGCACCCGCACGCGCTTCGCGTGTTCGCCATCCAGTTCGCCCAGCATCCAGCGCAGCTGGCCACCGCCGCCGACTATCGGCGCGTCATCGACTGCGCGCTGCGCACCGAGGTCCTCCCCCATCTGGCCCACCACCGGCCCAACCTCGTCGTCTTCGACGAGGACATCGGCCTGGAAACGATCGCCATCGGCCCGCGCGGCGCCGCCGCCCGCGCCCTGCTGCGCCACGGCGACGGATGCAGCGGCCAGCTGTGTCTCACCCTGGCCACGCTGGCCGACATCAACACCGGCTACGGCCGCGCCCTCACCTACCTGCAGGGCCGCCATCCGGCGCTGGCCGCCCAGCTGGGGCGAGGCTTCGTCGCCGCCACCGACACCTTCGTGCGGGTGTTCATGACCACCATGGCCGGCGAGGCGCTGCGCCACCACCTGTACATCGTCGCCTCCAATACCCAGGCGCCGTTCGCGCTGACTCACGACGCGGCCGCGGTGGCGGCCCTGCGCAACCCGGCGACACCCGGCGTTCACAGCGTCTATGCCCCCACCGCGGCGGCCGCCTATGACCAGACGTTCGTGTGGGGGCCGCGCGTGGTCCATCGCCATGCGCCCGCGCCGACGGCCAACCTGCTGGCCGACAACCGCAAGGTCCCGCTGACCAGCTTCGAGCAGGCCCTTGGCTTCAGCCCCGGCCCATCCGGCGGCCCGGCAGCGCGGCGCAACCTGCGGCCGGTCGTCATCCCCGGCACCGGCGCCCGGTTGGGGCTGGCCACCAGCCTGCCCGCCTTCGCCTACGGCAGCGCTTCGCGCGCCCATGC
>DATJTQ010000231.1:0-8688 GCA_035503355.1 Solirubrobacteraceae bacterium | reverse complement strand
GCGCGTGTAGGCGGTCACGTCCTCGGTGGTCTCGAACACCCCGAAGGCGCCGGCGCCCTTGGCGTGGGGCTGGCGCTCGGGAATGCGCTCGCGGTTGAAGTTGGCCATCTGCTCGATCAGGTACTGGTCCTGGAGCAGGATCGGGCCGTCAGGGCCGACGGTCAGCGAGAACTCGTCACTGGCTACGGGGGCGCCACCGTCGGTGGTGGTATGCGGGCGCTTCTCGCTCATCTAGCTCTCCTTGGTCTCTGGTTCGGGTACCGCGGTCTGGCACGTGGGGCACGTGCCCCAAAAGGTGATCTCCGCCTCGTCGACGACGAAACCACCGGCGTCGTGGGGGTCCAAGCACGGAGGCTCGCCGACCACACAGTCGACGTCGGCGATCGAGCCACAGCCTCGACAGACCACGTGATGATGGTTATCCCCAACGCGGGTCTCATAACGCGTTGCGCTCCCGGCGGGCTCGATGCGTCGCAGCAGGCCCGCGCGAGTCAGGGCGGCGAGGACGTCGTAGACCGCCTGGGTCGAGATCGGCCCGACCCGGTGGCGCACGCCCGCGGCGAGCTGATCAGCGGTGAGGTGCTGGCCGGCCATCGCCTCCGACAGCACCGCCACACGCGGCGCCGTCACCCGCAGCCCGGCTCCACGCAGGGTCGCGGCGACGTCGGTCCATACCTCCGGGGTCACCGCACCAACGTATCAGTTATCTGGAATCGCTCCAGATCTGGACCAGCTCCATCGTCGTGCCGGCGGCGCCGCCGGGCTCAGGCCCGCAGCACGCTCAGGGCGGCCACCCCCACCACCACGCACGCCACCCCGGCGAACTGCACCCGGCTGAGCCGCTCCCCGAAGAGCACGTACGACACCGCCAGGGCGACGACGGCGAACTGCGAGGCCAGCACCGCGGCGATGGCCAGCCCGTGGCGCGATCCCCAGGTGTAGGAGTAGAAGCCGGCCACCTCGGCCAGCCCGGAGGCGACGACGAAGGGCAGCGCCCGGCGGGTCAGCCGCAGCCGGCCGGTCAGGGCCAGCGGGAGCGCCAGAGCCAGCGCGCCGATGAGGCGAGCCGAGAGCACCACCCACGAGGCGGGAAGCAGCGCCCCCGCCCGCCCGGTGGCGTACAGGCTGGTCCCGAAGGACAGCGTGGAGGCGATGGCGAACAGCACCACTCTCGGGTGGTGCGCCGCATCCTCGAGGGCGGCGTCGGGCGAGGGGACCGAGGCGAGAGTAATTCCGGCGACGATCACCAGCAGCGCCACAGCGACCGACGCGCCCAGCGTGGCGCCGGCCAGCACCGAGATCAGCGCGGCGATCGCGCCCTCGGTGGAGACGATCGGCGCGACCAGCGACACCTGACCGATGCGCAGCGCGTAGTAGTTGAGGACGAGCCCGACGACGTTGCCGGCCCCCGCCACGATCAACCACACCAGCGCCGAGCCGTGCAGGCGCGCCGGGACGCCCGTCACCGCCGCCAGCGGAGCGGTGATCGCCAGCCCCACGAGCATGATCCAGCCGACGACCGCCATCGGGTCGATCAGCCGGCTGGACCGCGACGAGCACAGGATCGAGACGGCCCAAGCGCACGCGGCGCCCACCCCGCCGAGGATGGCCAGCACGCGGCGGTCAGCCCCGGCCCGCGCTCACTCCGTCAGGCGCCGGCCGGTCGCAGGGTCGAAGTGATGCAGCCCTCTCCGCGTCCTCGAAGTTCTCTGGGCGCACGGCGACGGCCACCGTGCCAGTGTGACGACTGCGTTTCACGGAGCGTCCGGAAGCACTCGCGAGAACCATCACCTACTTTCCGGGCACTCCCTACAATCCGGCCGGTGAGGGGAGGGAACCGCTGAGACCGGGCCTCATTTGAGCTGGCCGCCCGTCTTCGCGGCCTTCCTGGTCTGTCATCTCACCGGCGATCTTCTGCTCCAGACCGAGTGGCAGGCTCTGACCAAGGTGCGCGGCTTCAGTGACCCGGAGGGACGCCGGGCGCTCATCGCGCACGTCACCACGTACACCCTGCCCTACCTGCCGGTGCTGGTGTGGATCGGCGAGGACCGGGGCGCGGCGCGCGCAGTGGTGGTGGGGCTGCTCATCGCGCTGCCCCACGTGTTCGTCGACGACGGGCGGTTCGTGCGGGGCTGGCTGCGACAGGTCAAGCACTCGCCCGACCCCGCGCCCAGCCTCCGCCTGATGGTGGACCAGAGCTTCCACGTCGTCTGCCTGCTGGGCGTGGCCGTGCTGGCGGCGGCGGCGTGACCTGGGGGCGGCGCGCGAGCGTGCGCGGCGGCATGACCGCACGCGGTCTTCACCAGAAGCTCACGCGTGGGGCGCGACGCGCTGGGTAAGGTTCGGCGCATGCTGGGCCTGCCTGACACCGTCACCGCGTGCCTGTTTGACCTCGATGGGGTCCTCACCCAGACCGCCAAGGTCCACGACCGCGCGTGGAAGGAGACCTTCGACGCCTACCTGAAGGCGCGCTCGGAGAAGACAGGTGAGCCCTTCAAGGAGTTCGACCCCGAGGACGACTACAACGAGTACGTCGACGGCAAGCCGCGCTATGACGGCGTGCGCTCGTTTCTCGAGTCCCGCGGCATCGAGCTGCCCGAGGGAACCCCCAACGACCCGCCCGACGCCGAGACCATCTGCGGCATCGGCAACCGCAAGAACGATCTCGTCCTCAAGCTGATCAAGGAGGACGGCGTCGAGCCCTACGAGGGCTCGGTGCGCTTCGTCAAGGCCGCGCGCGACGCGGGTCTGCGGCGCGCCGTCGTGTCCTCCAGCGCCAACTGCAAGGACGTGCTCATCGCCGCCGGCATCGAGGACCTCTTCGAAGCCCGCATCGACGGCCACACGGCCGACGAGGAGCATCTCAAGGGCAAGCCCGCCCCCGACACCTTCCTCGCCGGCGCCCGGGCCCTCGGGGTGCCGCCGGCCCACGCCGCCGTGTTCGAGGACGCCGTGGCCGGCGTTCAGGCCGGACGCGATGGCGAGTTCGGCTACGTGGTCGGGGTCAACCGGCTTGACCAAAAGCACGCCGACGCGTTGAAGTCTCATGGCGCGAGCGTCGTGGTGGACGACCTCGCCGAGCTGCTCAAGCAGTCGTGATCGAGCACCCGGCCTTCCCGGTTGAGCCCTGGGCGGTCCGCGAGACCGAGCTTCACCTCGACAACCTGGCCCAGACCGAGTCGGTGTTCGCACTGTCCAACGGTCACATCGGGTTGCGCGGGAACCTCGACGAGGGCGAGCCCTACGGCATCCCCGGCACCTATCTCGGCGGCTTCTACGAGATCCGGCCGCTGCCCTACGCCGAGGCCGGCTTCGGCTATCCCGAGGATGGCCAGACCGTCGTCAACGTCACCAACGGCAAGGTGCTGCGCCTGCTCGTCGAGGACGAGCCGTTCGACGTCCGCTACGGGACGGTGCGCTCCCACGAGCGGGTGCTGGATCTGCGCGACGGCGTGCTGCGCCGCGAGGTCGAGTGGGAGTCGCCCACCGGGCGCGTGGTCCGCGTGCGCTCGACGCGCCTGGTCTCGTTCACCCACCGCGCTGTAGCCGGCGTCGAGTACATCGTCGAGGCCGTCGACGGCGACTTCCCGGTGGTGGTCCAGTCGATGCTGGCCGCCAACGAGGAGGGGCCCGCGGCCAGCTCGGACCCACGCGCCGCCGCGGCCCTCGCGTCGCCGCTGGTGTCTGACCTCTACGACACCGACGGCCTGCGCGCGATCCTCGTCCACCACACGCGCCAGAGCGAATTGACCATGGCGGCGGCCATGGACCACATCATCGAGGGCCCCGAGCACACCGCCACGGACTCCGAGGCCTTCGCGGACCACGCCCGGGTCATCGTCACCTCGGACCTGACCCCGGGCTCGCCGCTGCGCATCGTGAAGCTGTTCTCCTACGGGTGGTCGGCCCAGCGGTCGGTGGCGGCGTTGCGTGATCAGGTCTCCGCGGCCGGGCGAAGCGCCGTGCACGCCGGGTGGGATGGTCTGCTCAAGGCCCAGCGGACCTATCTCGATGAGTTCTGGGAGCGCTCCGACGTCGAGCTCGACGGCGACGCCGAGCTCCAGCAGGCGATCCGCTTCGCGCTGTTTCACACCCTGCAGGCCGGGGCGCGGGGCGAGCAGCGCGCCATCGCCGCCAAGGGGCTGACCGGGCCGGGCTACGACGGCCACACCTTCTGGGACACCGAGATGTTCGTGCTGCCGGTGCTCACCTACACGGCGCCGCACGCCTGCGCCGATGCGCTGCGCTGGCGGCTGCAGACGATCGAGCTGGCCCGTGACCGGGCCAAGACCCTGGGCCTGAAGGGCGCCTCCTTCCCGTGGCGCACCATCCACGGTGAGGAGTGCTCCAGCTACTGGCCGGCGGGCACCGCGGCCTTCCATATCAACGCCGACATCGCCAATGCGGTGGCGCGCTACCAGGCGGCGGCCCAGGACTCCGACTTCGAGGAATCGGTGGGCACCGAGCTGCTGGTGGAGACGGCCCGGCTGTGGCGCTCGCTCGGTCACCACGACTCGTCCGGGCGGTTTCGCATCGACGGCGTCACCGGCCCCGACGAGTACAGCGCGGTGGCCGACAACAACGTCTACACCAACCTCATGGCCCAGCGCAATCTGCTGGCCGCCGCTGACGCCGTGGAGCGCCATATGCACCGCGGCGCCGATCTCGGCGTCAACGAGGAGGAGGCCGCGAGCTGGCGCGACGCCGCCGCCAAGATGGTCATCCCCTACGACGAGGCACTTCAGGTCCATCCTCAGTCAGAACGGTTCACCGACCACCAGCGCTGGGACTTCGAAGCCTGCGCGGCGCATCAGTACCCGCTGCTGCTCAACTTCCCCTACTTCGACCTGTACCGCAAGCAGGTGGTCAAGCAGGCCGACCTCGTGTTCGCGCTCTTCGTGTGCGGTGATTCCTTCACCCCGGAGGAGAAGGCGCGCGACTTCGACTACTACGAGCCGCTGACCGTCCGCGACTCCTCGCTGTCAGCCTGCTGCCAGGCGATCATGGCCGCCGAGGTCGGGCACATCGACCTGGCCTACGACTACTTCGCCGAGGCGGCGCTGATGGACCTCGAGGATCTCGAGCACAACACGCGCGACGGCATCCACATCGCCTCGGTGGCCGGAACCTGGATCGCGGCGGTGTGCGGCTTTGGCGGCATGCGCGACCACGGCGGCAAGCTCACCTTCAACCCCCGGCTGCCCGCGGCCCTCACCCGGCTGAAGTTCCGCCTGATGTTCCAGGGCACATCCCTGCGCGTGGAGGTGGATTCCGCCCACGCCCGCTACTCGCTGGTGGACGGCCACTCGCTCGACATCACCCACCACGGCGACGACGTCACCATCGAGCCCGGCAAGACGGTGGAGCGGGCCATCCCACGCCTGCAGCCGCGACCGGCGCCCACCCAGCCCCCCGGCCGCGTCCCGACCAAGCGCCGGCCCCCGCCGCGCTGACCGTTTCCGTGCCGGGGCCCCGGGTAAGCGAGAGCGCATGCCACAGAAACTGAACGTCGCCGACCTGAAGCTGACCAGCCCGGCCTTCCACCACCACTCGGCCATCCCCGAGCGCCACAGCGGCGACGGCGAGGACGTCTCGCCCGAGCTGGCCTGGACCGGCGTGCCCGAGGGGACCAAGGCCTTCGCGGTCGTCGTCCACGATCCCGACGCGCCGCTCGTCGACGGGTTCACCCACTGGGTGGCCTACGGGATCCCCGAGAGCGCCGAGGGGCTGCCCGAGGGGGGCGGCGATGCCGTGCAGGGCGTCAACAGCATGGGCGAGCCCGGCTACATGGGCCCGGCGCCGCCGCCTGACCACGGCACCCACCACTACTACTTCTGGGTCTACGCACTTGACGACGACGTGAGCCTCGAACCCGGCCTGGACCGGCGAGCCCTGCTGGACCGCATCGAGGACCACGTGATCGAGCAGGCGCGCCTGGTGGGCACCTTCAAGCACTGAGCGGGGTCGCGGCCCTCCCGGGCTCAGGCGAGCAGGCGGACGATCGCGGTGATCCCGACCACCACGATGATCGCCCGGAGCGCCACCGGCGACAGGCGCCGGCCGGCGCGGGCCCCGATCACCCCGCCCAGGAGCGACCCGCCGGCGATCAGGCCCGCCGCGCCCCACGCCACGTGGGCGGAGAAGATGAAGACGATGCCGGCGACGAGGTTGACCAGCCCGGTCAGGATGACCTTGACCGCGTTGAGGCGCTGCAGCTCGTCGTCGAGGCTCACGCTGAGGATGGCCAGCACCATGATCCCCTGGGCGGCACCGAAGTAGCCGCCGTAGACACCGCCCAGGAACACGCCCAGCATCACCAGCGGGCCGGGCCGGTCACGCCCGTGCGGACGGCGCTCGGCCAGCAGGCGTGACAGCCGGGGCTGGAGCACGATGAGGACGAGCGCGATGGCGATGAACACCGGGACGATCGCCTTGAACGCGGAGGCGGGCAGGCTGAGCAACAGGATGGCGCCGATCACCCCGCCGGTGAGCGAGGCCGCGGCCAGCGTGAGCACCCGGGACCGTTGGCCGGCGAGCTCACGGCGGTAACCCAGCGCGCCGGTGGCCGAGCCGGGCACCAGCCCGACGGTGTTGGAGACATTGGCCACCACCGGGGGGTAGCCGAAGCCCAGCAGGACCGGGAAGGTGAATAGCGTGCCGCTGCCCACGACCGTGTTGATGGTCCCGGCGACCATTCCGGCGGCGAAGATGGCGATGGCGTGGAGCGGGGTCACGGTGACTCGATGGTGACGGACGCGACGCCGTCACCCCGGCCCCGGGCCGCTGGTGTGTCGTGGGGGCGCCAGGCCCGAGAGATTACGACGCGCTCTGGGCGCGCAGCGGGGCCAGCGCCCCGTGCATGGTCATCAGCTCGTCGAGCATGTCGGCCGCCGCCTGCACCATGACGTCGTTGCCCACGATGGTGCCGTCCTCGGACCGGAACTGCTGGACGAAGGGGATGTTGACCGCGGCCACGATCGGCACCAGAGCCAGGGCGATGGCCACCGGCTTGAGCGCCTGCATCGCCCGCGTCCCGGCGGCAACCCCACCGTAGGACACAAATCCCAGCGGCTTGTGGCGCCACTCGTGGTGCAGGTAGTCGATCGCGTTCTTCAGCGCGGCGGTGTAGCTGTGGTTGTACTCGGCGGTGACGAAGACCACCGCGTCGGCGGCGTCCACCGTCGCGCTCCAGGCCTTGGTGTGCTCCTTGGTGTACTGCTGCAGCCGAGGGTGGTTGGGCTCGTCGAGCAGCGGCAGGTCAAGCTCGTAGAGGTCCACGAGCTCGAGCTCGAAGCCGTCATGGGCGGCGGCCTGCTCCATGAACCAGTGGGCCACCGGGACCCCGATGCGGCCGGGGCGGGTGCTGGCGATGATGACGACGAGTCTGGGCTTGGCCACGGGCTCGGGAATATATGCGACCGGGCGATGTGCGACCGGACGGGGTGTGGCGTAAGGTCGGCGGCATGCCCGACCCCGCCCAGCCGCTCCCGGTCCTGACCGCCGCCGACCTGACCGGCACCTTCACCGGACGCCTGGTCCGCGTCGAGCCGCTGGCGGCCGAGCATGAGGCCGGCTTCATCGAGGCGGCCGGGGACCCGGAGATGTTCGCCTGGATGCCGGTGGACATGGCCTCCTCCCGCGACGCGCTGCACGAGTGGGTGGTCAGCACGGTGGCGGCCGGCCGCGACGGGAGCGCGGTGCCGTTCACCATCCTCAGCGCCGACGACGGCCGCGTCCTCGGGTCCACGCGCTTTCTCGAGCTGCGCTTTGAGCACCTGCGCGCCGAGATCGGCTGGACGTGGGTGACCCGCCGCGCGTGGTCCACCGGCGTCAACGTCGAGACCAAGCTCCTGCTGCTGGAGCACGCCTTCGAGCGGGTGGGCCTGCGGCGCGTCGAGTTCAAGACCGACGCGCGCAACGAACGCTCGCGCGGGGCCCTGCTGGCACTGGGAGCGACCTTCGAAGGGGTCTTGCGCAAGCACATGGTGGTGCGCGACGCCGGAGCCCGCGATTCCGCCTACTACTCGGTGATCGACGACGAGTGGCCGGTGGTCAAGCGCCACCTCGCCGACCGGCTCGCCGCCACGCTACGCTGACTCACGCGAATGGCAGGACCGCAAACCGCCCGCCGGCTGGCGTGCGTGCTCGTGCTGGCGGCGATCGGACCCATAGCCGCGGCCCGCGGCGCGACCGTCCGCGTCGGCCATACACCGCCGCCGCCCGTCGGAGCCACCTTCGTCGGGATGGTGCCCGCCGCCCAGCGGATGCACGTCACCGTCACGCTGCGGCCCCGCGATCCATCGGCGCTGGCCACCTACGCCCAGGCGGTCTCGACCCCGGGATCGTCCAGCTACCGGCGTTATCTCACCCCGCTGGAATTTGCCCATCGGTTCGGGGCCGGCGCGACCCAGATCCGCGCTGTGGAACGCGCGCTGCGCGCCCAGGGGCTCGCACCGGGCCACGTCAGTCGCGGGGCTCTGTCGATCTCGGTGACCGCCGGGGCGGCCCAGCTGGAGCGCGCCTTCAGCGTGTCGTTGACGCGGATGGCGCTGCGCGGCGGCGGCACGGCGATCAGGGCCACCGCGGCGCCCGCCGTCCCCGCGTCGGTGGCGGGCGCGGTCCAGTCGGTGGTCGGGCTCAACACCACCGCGCCCCCGCATCCTCTGTTGGTCAGGGCACGAAAGGCAT
>DATJTQ010000230.1:0-17654 GCA_035503355.1 Solirubrobacteraceae bacterium | reverse complement strand
CTGGACGCTGACGCACGACTGGCTGTGGGTGATCGGCCTCTACAGCAACGTCCCCGAGGGTGGACAGTTCGCCTCCGACCAGCTCGCCTGGCTGATCGGCGAACTCCGTGCCGCGCCCGGAGACGCCACCGTGATCCTCGCCATGCATCAGCCCGTCTACTCCGCCGATGTCGTGCACGGCTCAAACCTCCAGCTCGCCGACCTCCTGGACGGGCGCTTCGCCGAGGCGGGGCGCGTGCCCGACGCCGTGTTCACCGGCCACGCCCACAACTACCAGCGCTTCGCGCGCCGCGCACAGGGTCGCCAGATTCCCTACATCGTCGCCGGTAGTGGCGGCTTTCATGAGCGACACGGCATCGGCACCGGGGTCCGCGACCTGCCCGCGTCGTTCCCCGGGCTGGAGGGCGTCACGCTCGAGTCCTTCCAGTGCCGTGAGCACGGCTTCATGACCGTCAGTGCCCGGCGCACCGGGGCCGAGGTCGTCTACAGCACCGTCTCACACGGAGTGGCGCGGCACTTCGACTCGTTCCGGATCGCTCCGGCGCGCCTCACCTGATCGGGATCGTGATCGTGCCGGTGAGGCCGTTGGTGTCGGCCTCGGCTGTGCCCGTCATCACTCCGAGCATGCCGATGACCTGCTGGGTCAGCGGCGACGGCGCCGCCTTCAGGGCGGTGTGCAGCAGATCGGGCAGCGAGACGCGGAAGGTGACCGAGCCGCCGGCGGCGCCCGACGGAGTGCTGATGGGAGCGGCCGCGTAGGCGCGCAGCTGCGCCGGAGTGGCGCGGCCGAGCACGAGCTGGTTGCCGATCACCGCGACCGTCAGGGGCGTCTTGGCGTTGTGGATCGAGTAGAAGCCGCCGCCCAGGGCCGTCACGTGCGCGCTCTGCTTCCCGTGGCTCCGGGCCAGCGCGGCGAAGGTCGAGCGCAGCACATTCGGGTCGGCCAGCTGCACGCGGACCAGCGTGGTGTGGGTGTCGCTGGAGAGGACGAGCTGGCCGGTCATCTGCTTGGTCACCGAGGTGGCGTCGATCCCGGAGTGCTTCTTGAAGTGCGCCAGCTCGCGAAGGTATTTCGCGTACTCCGCCGGCTGCGTGCGCCGGATGGCGTCCAGCGCGAAGTTGATGATCTGCTGGGGATCACGGATCCCGAGGCCGATCGGCAGTACACCCGAGGTGCCGGCGGGGGACGTGCCGCTGGCGATCGGCAGCTGCGTCACCGACAGCGGCTTGCCCGTGGTGGCGATGTGGAAGCGGATCGTCGATCCCTTGTCGTTCCCGGTGATCGACGCGGCGTAGCCGGTGATCGCCGCCACCCACGGAATCTGGCGCGCCTGCGCGGCGCTCGGCGCCGAGAGCACGGGAACGAGATCGCCGAAGGCGGTGACGAGCCCGTCGGCGGGGACGCCCGTGGTGGCCCGGGCATAGCCGGCGGCGTCAAAGCCCTGGTGGTTGGCGTGGCGATCCAGGGCCGCGTCGAGGACCGCGGGGGAGCGGGCGACGAGCACCGTGGCGCCGGAGGTGGCCACCCCGGCCTGGCCCGCCGAGTACAGCGTCGCCCCGTCGTGGGTGCCGGTGCTCTTGAGGTGCAGCTTGTGGAGCAGGGCGGTGAGCTTGCTCGCGCTCTTGGTCACCCACACGGCCAGGAACTGCGGGTCAGAGCCTGAGCCGCTCAGCCCATCGGTGGAGACCAGCCCGGCGGTCAGCGGGTTGCCGAACAGCGGCCGGATGTCCTTGTTGTAGTCGATGCCCAGCTTGGCCAGCTGGGCGAAGATCGCGGTGGCCGCCAGGGTGTAGCTCGGGTTCTGGCGCTGGAGCTGCTGGACGGCGGCCGTCTTGGGGTTCGTCGCTGCCGTGATCACGAACGGCGAGGTGGTGGGGAAGTAGGACAGCGCCTCGATCTTCGGATCGGAGGCCCCCCCGCTGCCCGGCTTGGAGCTCCCGCAGCCGGCGAGCACAACGACCGCCATCCCGGTCATGAGTAGGGCGGTCAAGCGACGCACAGCGGCCAGACTACCCGTAGGCCGGCGCCCGCGAAGCAGTTATGGACGCATATCCGGCCCCGCAAACCGGCGACCAGTCGCTAGCATCGCCCGGCCAGGGCGAGATAGCTCAGTTGGTAGAGCACACGACTGAAAATCGTGGTGTCCCGGGTTCAAGTCCCGGTCTCGCCATTGTTGGGGGCCATATGCGACGCGTTTCGCGAGTGAGTTCGTTAACGAGTGCGTGAAGCGTCTGCGCGTCCTATTCGTCGCCCTCATCACCGTAGCGGCCGTAGTGGCCGGGGCTGGGCCCGCGTCAGGGCACGTGCCCCCGGCGCTCACGCTCAACGCCCACTTCGTGCGGTTCGGCGATCGTGCTCCGCAAACGAGCGGCGACTACGCCTTTCTTCCAGGGGAGGGCGACGGGCCGGGATGGTTGCGTGACGACAACACCGGCAAGGTGTGGACGGTCCCGGGGCCGAGCGGATGCGGTCCTGACTGGTCCTCGACGGTGATCGGCAACGGCGGGCTCCTGGCCAACTGCGGGTCGGCCTTCGCGCGCTACCGATTGCCGACGGGCACGTGGCAGACGATCCCGAACGATTCTGACTGCACCAACGGTGGCCCCGGGAACGCAACCTGCGTCCCGGCCGGCATCGGCAGCCGGTGGATCGAGCTGCGAACGACCATCGAAGGCGAAACCTGCTGCGGCTACGTCTATCAGGACCTCGCCACGGGCTTCACACGCGCTGGGATCACCCCCGTGGCCGGCAACATCGATCTCAGCCGACCCGACCTCACGCCGGTCCTGTGCCGCACGTTCAAGGCCCGTGCCTCCCAGATCTGGGCCCTGGAGGACGGCTTCGCGCTCCTAGCGATGGCGCGTCCCAACTACGAGTCCGCCTTGGCGGTCGACCGCTGTGGATGGAAGCGGCCGCGGGTGGTCGGCACGACGGTCGGAGGGGTTGCAGCGACCCCAGGATTCTTCATCTGGCAGTCAGCGGACCAGCGACACCTGCGCGGCATCCTGCTCCCGAGCGCGCGGAGCTTCGTCGAGCCATTGCCGGCCGGGATGTTCGGAAGCCCTCAAGCCACTGACACGCATCTCTATATCCAGAGCACGTTTGGAGCGACCGCAAGCTGGGTGGGCACAGCACCCCGGACCCGCTAGCCCGACGGCGGCCTAATCCGGGACGGCCTTCTTGGCGGCGAGGTGCTCCCAGTCGTGCAGGAAGATCGTCTCAAAGTACGCCGCGGCCTGGGCGTTGTGGATGATCACGCCGGCGTCGCGGTTGTAGAGGGTGCCCTCGGTGGACCAGTTCTGGCTGCTGACCAGGACGGACTGGCCGTCGACGACGATGCCCTTGTTGTGGACGTTCTTCTGGATCTTGACCCCGTTGACCACGTCGAGCCCGAGCGTCTGCAGCTGCTCCAGGTAGCCGACGGTCTCGAACTCGCTCATGATGACCCGCACGTCGAGGCCGGCCTTCTGGCGGTCGATGACGGCGCTGATCAGATCCAGGAAGCCGGCGGCGTCGGTGACGCCGGCCTTCGGGGGCTCGATGTACTGAAACTGCATGTAGAGCGTTTTGGTGGCGCCGGCGATCAGGTCCTTGGCCGCCCCGGCGTACACCCCGGGATCCGGGGTCAGCACCGGAACGAAGGTGATGGTGTCGGTGACGGTCAGCGGGTCGAAGAACTGCGCGAAGGCGGGGCTCTCGGTGCTGGGCAGGGAGGGGGGCGGGAGGGGCGCCCCGGCGCCGGCCGGCGGCAGGTTGTGGGCCGCGGCGACGGACTCGTCGTGGAGGATGTACTGCTCAAAGACCCCGGCGAGCGCGGCCTGTTCGACAATGACATGCCAGTCGCGGTCGTAGTGGCGCGCGGCGGTCGCGTCGGCCGCGTTGGCCCCCGGGTCGATATCGGGCTGATTGGAGTTGTTCCAGTTGCCCGATGAGAGCCAGAACACTGTGTGGTCCCGGACCGCCACCTTGATGTGGTAGGCGGTGGGGAAGATCCACGCGTTCACCTCCGGGTCGGTCTTGGTGAGCGCCCACGCCTGGGTGAAGCCGCCGTCGAGCGCGGAATCGAGCATGCCCACCGTCTGCGCGTCGGTCTGATCGGCGGTCGGGTTCTTGGCCGGGTGGTCGAGCACGAGGGTGAGCTGCTTGCCCGCCAGCGCCCCGGCGACGGCCGATTCGACGTGGGCTGACGTGAAGTCGTAGAGCCCGACGGTGAGGGTGGCGGCGGTCGCTTCCAGGAACGGCGCAAGCAGCTTCCAGCCGCTGTCGGGGCTGGCGCTGAGGTGGATCGTCGCCTCGGCCGTCACGGGGTCGAGAGCCACTCCGGCGGGAGGCGTGTAGTCGAGCTCGGGCTTGCTCGCGGTGGCGCGGTCCAGCGCGTCGTGGGCCGACGCGGCGGCGGCCGGATGCGCGCCGGCGAGGGTGCGCTCATCCGGGAAATGCGGCACCGAGCCGAGGTCGGGGGTGAGCCGGAACTCCCGGGCGAACGCTGCCGGGTCGGCCAGCTCCGTGCGCTTGCGCGGGCTGGCCTGCCGCACGTCCACGGGCACGCCGCCCACCTCGGTGGGCAGCAGCTGGGACGGCGGGAGCTCCGAGGTCTTGTGCTCGACGGTGACGACGATCGCCGGCGTGTCGGTCAGCCAGTCGCCGGTGACCTTGTAGCCCGGGCGGAGCGACAGCACCCCGGGCTTGCTCAGCTGGGCTATGTGCCCGGCGATGACCGAACTCGGGTCCGTGGCCCCGGCCATGGCGACTCCCTCGTGAGCTGGCGAACGGGAGCGACGCTAACACGCCCCGCGCGCGCCGAGGTGTCCATTTCGTCAGTCGAGCACGTTCGCGGCCAGATCCGCCACCACACCCGGCGCGACCGGCACCGTCTCGGCAGCGGGGCGCCAGGGTGTCCGCGCCCCCGAGCGCGGGGTCGCGGCCTCGAAGAGGAGCTGTCCGAGCGCCGCGGCGGCGAGCAGGCCGGCGAACCACACCGGCGTGATGGCGCCGCCGGCCGCGGCCAGGACGACTCCCACCGCGGCCAGGACGATCCGGCTCAGGAAGGTGCGATCCCGCGGCGAAGTCCATTCCGCGCCCAGATGGATCGCGGCGAGCGAGAGGGCGAAGGCGGCGACCCCGCCGGCCATCGCCCAGCGAGCGCCGGCGCTGACGCTCGTCCCCACCGCGTCCATGATCGCGATCTTGGTGCCCTCGCCGAAGGCGGCCACGCCCGCCAGCAGGCTGAAGTGCGCGTAGACGAAGACGAGCCCGAGCGCGCCGCGCCCCACCACCGAGGTGTCGGCGAGGTCAAAGTAGATCCACCAGAGGATGAGGGCCACCAGGAAGCTGAGGCCGCCCACGATCCAGGCGGCCAACGTGAACTGGAAACCGGCGACCCCCGCCACCGCCGCGGTCACCGACTCGCCGAGCACGATGATGAAGAACGTCCCGAACCGCTCCGCCAGGTGCGAGATCACCACCGACGCGCCGCGCAACGCTCGCCATGCCGGGATCGGGATGCCGAGGTCGACCACCATGGCCACGGCCCACATCACCTCCCTGCCCGGGCTGGCCACGAAGATCGAGACGAGCCACAGCACGGTGGTGGACCCGTAGCCGATGAGGTAGACGCCGGCCAGGCGTCGACCCTCGCCACGCACGTGGTGGCGCGCGCGGCCGTACAAGGCGATGAGCACGGCGCGGACCACGACATAGCCCTCGGCGAAGCCGACCGTTCCGCCGTGGCCCGCCATCGCGTGGGGGACGTTGACCGCGACCGCGGCGATGGCCAGCATCGCCACCGACTTGGCCGCACGGAAGATCACGTCGTCGGTGTCAAAGCGGTTGGTGTAGAGCGTGTAGAGCACCCAGGCCCAGATGACCACGACCAGCAGGCCGGTGAAGCGAGCGAACCGGGCTGCCGACGGATCGCGGGCCAGCGCGGCGCCGAGCTCGCTGACGGCGGCCGCGAACACCAGGTCAAAGAACAGCTCGAACCACGTCGCGTGGCGCTCCTCCAGCGGGTCGGCGGTGGTTCGCAGCCCCGGAGGCTCCAGGCGGAACGTCCCGCCCGCGCCAAGCACGCGCCGCCCGGGCGCGGCCGCCTCCGCCGCCTCCCCGCCAGGCGCCGGCCGCCCCGTGTCGGTCACGCGGGCGCGGCCGGCTGGTGAAACTGCGCCTCACCGAGACCGAAGGACCAGTTCTCGGCGGCGGTCTCGGTCACCGAGATGAGCACGTCCTCGGGGCGGACGCCGGGGTTGTCGCCCAGGCGCTCCACGATGCGCTGATACATCGCGAGCTTGTCGTCGGTGGACTTGCCCGGCGCCCAGAACACCTGGATCTGCACGAGATCGTCGCTGCGGTCGATGCCGAGGAACCCGCCGTAGGCGAAGGCGTCGGTGCCGTGCTCGGTGATGGCCATGAAGCGGTCCCCGTCCTTGATGGCGACGGTCTCGCGCATCGCCTCATAGATCTCGTCCATCAATGCCTGCTTGTACTCGGAGGGCTTGCCCTTCCGGATGGCGATGCGGGTCAGGGGCATGTCGTGTTCTCCAGGTTGGGAGTTGAGAAGCGGTGGATCAGCTGATCGGCGATCGCATCGAGGTCGTCACCGATGTAGTCGGGCTGGGGGCCGACCTCGAGCGGAGCGTTGCCCGGGCGCAGGATCAGCGCCACCTGCCAGCCCGCTGCGCGTGCCCCCAGGGTGTCCCAGGTGTGGCAGGCGATCAGGCAGATGTCGCTGGGAGCCACCTCAAGCGCCCGAGCCACCGAGTGGTAGGCCTCGGGCGCCGGCTTGTGGCGGCGCACGGTCTCGTCAACGCTGAAGCGACGCTCGAAGAGGTCAATGATCCCCGCCCGCTCGAGCTGGCGCCCGGAGATCTCGAGCGTGTTGTCGGTCAGCGTGAACAGCCGGAAGCCGGCATCACGCAGACGTCGGAGCGCCGCTGGGACCTCGGGGTGGGCGGGCATCGAGGCGAACCGCTCGGTGAGCTCGGCGGCGTCGGCAGCGGTCACGGTGATGCCACGCGTGGTGGCGAGCATCTGCAGCACCGCGGCACCGATGTCGGTGAAGGGCACGTACGCGCCGGCCAGTGTCAGTGCCTCCGAATAGGTGATGAGGTTGGCGAACCACAGCCGCATCGCGGCCGGATCCCCGAAGATGCGATCAAAGGTCGGGCGGATGGTCTCGAGATCCAGGAGGGTCTCGTTGACGTCGAAGACGATGATGGGTGGCATGCCCCGTCAGTGCCTGAGCGCACCCGTTTCTTACCGACGCCCGAGTTTGCGCAAGTTTTCCGGACCCGCGTCGTTTTGAGACTCGTTACGTGGTGTTCCTCACGTTCACGGAGGTAGAACGTGGTCGATTCAAAGCTGTTCGCCATGGACGGTCCGCTCGGGACCGGATCAGGCCATCCCCTCTTCGGGGTCCGGCAGCGCCATGACGCCGATGGCGCGGTGCGCATGACCCTGGTCGGCGAGCTCGACCTCTCCGCCGCTCCGGGACTGCGGGCCCGGCTCGACGAGGCGCGGTACGGCCGTCGGCGGGTGCGCCTGGACCTGTCGGAGCTGGAGTTCATCGACTGCAGCGGGATCCGGACCATCCTCGACGCGATGGCCGAGGCGCGCCGCGACGGTGGCGCGATGGAGGTGGACCGCTCGGTCAGCCCAATCGTCGGTCGGCTGGTCGCGCTGGGCGCGATCGCCGCCGACCTGTGGCCCCCTGAGCCCGACGAAAACCCCACGGACGCCGCCGCCGCCTGAGGCGCGGACGGCCGATCCGACGGTCAGCTGCAGCCGGTCTCAGACAGCACCACGCGATCGCGTCCCTCGCGCTTGGCGCGCATGAGATGCGCGTCGGCGTCGCGGACGAGATGCTCGCGGTCGTCGCGGGAGTCGGGCGATGTCGCCACGCCGGCCGAGACGGTCAGGTCGCGGCTCGGGCCCAGGTGCGCGGCGCGCACCGCGGCGACGACGCGGTGGGCCACATCGCGGGCCTCCTCGCGGCTGGTGCGGGGCAGGACCAGGCAGAACTCCTCGCCGCCGGTCCGGCAGGGGATGTCGTCGCGGCGGCTCTGGCTGCGCAGGACCTCTGAGAACTCGCGCAGGACCTGATCACCGACGGCATGTCCGAAGGTGTCGTTGATGCCCTTGAAGGCGTCGACGTCGAAGTAGACCACCGAGGTGGGGCCGCCCCGGTCGCGCTCGTCACGGAGCACGCTGGACAGGCAGCGCTCGAAGTGGCGACGGTTGTAGAGGCCGGTGAGCTCATCGGTGAGGGCCTGGATGCGCAGCTGCTCACGCTGGGCGGAGTTGACGTAGGCCATGGCCGCCAGTGAGGCGAAGCGACGCAGCAGCAGGCTCTCCTCGGGCTGAAACCAGGCCGGCTCGTCCTCGCGCCACACGTTGAGCGTGCCGACGACGTGCTCGCCCACCACCAGCGGTGCTACGAGGATGGCGTCCTCGTCGCTCTGCGGGGTGCCCGGCATCACGTGCCGGCGCAGGAGCGGGTCGCCGGGGGCGAGGTAGACCACCTCGGCGCGCAGGACCGCCGAGCCGGTGATCGAGTTCTCCAGCGTCGGCCGCGAGGCCAGGGTCTCGGGCACGTAGCGGCCGGTGGCCAGCAGCGGCACCAGCAGGCGCTCAGACCAGACGACCTCGAACACGGCGAGGCTCGTGTACGGGACGATCGGCGCCAGCGCGTCGGCCATGCCCTGGAGGGTCTCCTCCAGCGATTGGGCGGCGAGAACGCCGGTGGCGGCGTCGATGATGGCCTCGAGGCCGGCCACGAGGCGATCGCCCGTGTCGGGGTGGGTGTGTGCGCTGGTCTTCATGATCTCGGTGGTCGGCCAGAGAGCCGATTTCAGGACCTCATCGGACGCCACGCCCCTCGACTTGACTGAATCCGGTCCAACGCCGACGGACGTCAGCGCGGGTCGGGGCCGAGCAGGTCCCAGCGGTTGCCCGCGACGTCGAGGAACACCACGACCTGCCCGTAGAGCTCATCGCGGGGCTCGCCGATGAAGACAACGCCGGCGTCGCGCATCCGCGCGTATTGGGCCGCGAAATCGTCCACGCGCAGGAACAGCCCGACGCGGCCGGCGAACTGATCGCCGATGGCCCGTACCTGACGCCCGCCGTCGGCCTGGGCCAGCAGCAGCCCGGTCATCGCTCCCGGTGGGCGGACCAGCACCCAGCGCTTGGACGCCCCCGTGACCGTGCTCACCGCAGGCGAGTCCTCGACGAGCTCGAACCCGAGCGCTTGCACGAAGAAGGCGATCGCGGCGTCGTAGTCCTCGACGATGAGCGAGACGTGCTCCAGATACATGCCCATGCGACGGGCGACCCTACCGATTCGGGCGCTTGCCCACCCAGATACGTAGTCGATTACGCATGTCCCGGCCGCCACTGTGCCCGAGGCTCTGACCATGCCCCGTCATCCGTCGCAGAGGAACGAAACCGTGGACCACCCCAAGACTCCCAACCGGTGGCTGATCCTGGCCACCATGACCGGCGCGCTGTCGATGGTGATGATCGATCAGACGGTCGTCAGCGTCGCCCTGCCCACCATGCAGCGCGACCTCGGTCTCACCACCACCGGCGTGCAGTGGGTGGTCAACGCCTACCTGCTCCTGCTGGCCGTGCTGGTGGCCTTCGGCGGGCGCGTCGCCGACCTGCTCGGCGCCGAGCGGACCTTCCGTGCCGGAGCGAGCCTGTTCGTGCTCGCCTCCGCGCTGTGCGGCCTGGCCCAGAACGAGCTGATGATCATCGCCTCCCGCGGCCTGCAGGGCGTCGGCGCGGCCATGATGACGCCCTCCACCGGCGCCGTCATCGTCAACACCTTCGACGTCCGCGAGCGCGGCAAGGCGATGGGCGTCTACACCGGGATCTCGATGGTGTTCCTGGCCTTGGGCCCCCTCGTGGGCGGCCTGCTCACCCAGAGCGTCAGCTGGCGGGCCGTCTTCTATGTCAACCTGCCCCTCGGGGTGGCCATCGTGACCGCCGCGCACTTCACGCTGCCGCATCGTCCGTGGCCGCAGATCCCGCGTGGCGCCATCGACTGGACCGGGATCCCGCTGCTCGTCGGAGGCCTGGGCGCCCTTGTGCTGGCGCTCATGCAGGGCCAGACCTGGGGCTGGGGCTCGCCGGCGGTGCTGGCGCTGCTCGCCGTCGCGGCGGTGCTCATCCCCGTCTTTCTGTGGTGGGAGGGCCGGGCCGCGTCGCCGCTGGTGACGCTGAAGCTGTTTGGCGAGCAGAACTTCGGCGCGGACTCCGCGGTGCTGGCCGGAGTGCAGTTCGCGCTCGTCGGCGCCTCGGTGTTCGGCGCGGTGTGGTCTCAGCAGGTCCTCGGCTTCAGCGCCATCCACGCGGGCGCGGCCATGCTGCCGCTCACCGTGCCGCTGCTCGTCGTCGCGCCCCTCGGCGGGCGCATCTATGACCGCCTGGGCCCGCGGCCGCTGCTGGTCACCGGCGCCCTGCTCATCGGCGCCGGCCTGGCCTGGCTGGGGTGGCACCAGCACCTGCGCGAGTACGCGTGGCTGGTGCCCGGCTATGTGGCGATGGGCACCGGCATCGGGCTGACCATCTCCCCGGGGACGACCGACGCGCTGGGCGCGGCCGCGCCCCAGCAGCGCAGCCAAGCCAGCGGGATCGTGCAGACCGTCCGGCAGGTCGGCGGGGTCATCGGCATCGCCGTCCTCGGCGCCATCGTCGCCCACGTCTCGGTCGTCGCGCCCGGCGCCGGGGCCGAGGCGCACCTGACCGCGGCCACCAACGGCGTCGCCGCCGCCTACTGGACCGGCGCCGGGATGATGCTGGTGATGGCGGTCGTCGCGCTGATGTTCCTGCGCCGGCGCGCGGCTGACGTGCAGCCCGCGGTTCCGCCGGCCGCCACCGCCGGTGCGGCCACTGCCTAACGACGGTGCCCGGCCAGCTCCCTCCGGTCGCTGATCCCGAGCTTCTGCATGCCCCGGTACAGGTGCGTCTCGACGGTGCGCACGGAGATCACCAGGCGGTCGGCGATCTCGGCATTGGACAGGCCCTGGGAGGCGAGGTCGATGAGCTGGGACTCGCGTGGCGTGAGCTCGACCGCGGTGGTGTCCAGGCCGTCGATCGCGGGCAGCTCGCCGCCCTGGCCCCCGACGTGCAGCTCACGCGATCGGGCGGCGGCGCGGCGCGCGGAATCGTGGCGTCCGTCGGCCACGAAGGCGGTGGCCGCGTCGGCCGCAGCCTCGACGGCGTAGCGCCACGCCCCGATCGCGGCCATCTCCTCGGCCACCTCGGCCAGCGCCGCGCCGTCGCGGGCTGCCCTGGCGGCGGCGTGGCGGGCGTACGCGGTGACCAGCCGTGACTCGCAGCGCGCGGCCAGCTCCTGGAGCGGCTCCGCGGCGGGCGTGCCCGCTCGCATCGCGTCGTAGGCCAGCTGCGGCGTGAGGCCGGGCATGTCGTCGATCTCGGCGACGTCCTGGAGCAGCCGGCGGCCGGCCTCGGCGGGATTGCGCATGCGGAGCGCCCACCCCTCCGCGCGACGAATCGGCACCCGCTGCACCGGCAGCGGCGGGTGGCTGTCACACCACGCGCGCATCCGTCCCAGCGCGGCCATGGTGGCGTCGAAGTCGCCCGTGAAGGCCGAGATGCCGACGTGGAGCGCGCGGACCACCGCCATGGCGTTGAAGGGATCGCGCTGGGCGAGGTGCCCCTCGGCCTCGGCCAGCCAGCGGGCCGCGTCGCCGTACTCCCCGCGCAGGAAGTGCAGCCGCGCGACAGCGAACGCGGCCAGCCCGACCGCGCCGTGGTCGCGGGCTCGCACCCCGTCGCGCACCACCTGGCTCATGTACAGCTCCAGGTCGGCCCAGCGGTAGCCGGTGTCCAGCGGGATGACCGAGAGGGCGCCCAGTGCGCCCAGGGCGGCGTCGTCCATGGGCACGGCGGGCCGGGCGGCAAACAGCTCCGCCGCCATGGCATCGCCCTGTCCGGCGATGAACTCCGACATCTGGCGCAGCACCTCGCGTGCGCGCTCGGCGACCTCGCTCACCCAGTGGTCATCGGAGGTGCTGACCGACGGGGGCGGGGCGCTCAGGCCGTCGGCGATGGCGCTGTAGGTCCGCCGGATCCCGCGCGTGAAACGCCGCCAGCTCTCGTCGTCGGCCCACGTGTCGGCGCGGTCGATGAGGGGCCCGATGGCGGCCGGGCGCCGCAGCCCCCACTGATACAGCCACAGGCGCTGGCGCAGATACTCGTGAGCGCTGGGGTCACCGGGGACGAGCAACTCCACCGCGGCGAGGGCGGTCTCGGCCTCCTCGCTGCGGTTGCGCATCGCGTGCGCCTGGGCCAGCAGGAGCGCCGCGGCGACCTCGGTGGCCGCGCCCGCGCGCTGCGCCAGCTCGGCCCCGAGGTCCGGGTCACACGCCTGATTGGCCGCCCGCGCGGCCTCCAGAGCCAGACGCGCCGGCAGCTGGCCGCCTGCGTCAAGCAGCAGGCGGGCCACTCGCAGTGCGTCATCGGGACCCAGGGGGGCCCGAGCCTGCAGCGCCGACACCAGACGCAGGCGCAGGCTGCGGGCGCGCAGCGGCGGGAGCGCCGAGCGGACCGCCTCTCCGTACAAGGGGTGGGCCAGGCGTACCTCCTGGCCGGTCATCGCCACCAGGCCGTGCGCCTCGGCACCGATCAGCGCAGCGTCGGCGTCGAGGGCCGCGATCTCGGGCAGGGTGAGAGGCTCGCCCAGGGCCAACAGTTCCGCCAGCTCGCGCTCCGCGGCGCCCGCATCGCTCAGGCGCCGCTCGACGAGCTCCACCAGTGACGCGCTGGTGACGGGGCGGCCGTCCAGCCGCCAGAACCCCGGTTCGTGGACCAGCGCGCCGTCGTCGACCGCGCCGCGGATCAGCTCCCGGGCATAGAGCGCGTTGCCGCGGCTCACGTCGGTCACCCAGCTCAGAGCCTCCTCCTCGACGGGGTCGGCGAGCGCCGTCTCGACCAGGGCGCGAAGGTCCTCATCGCCCAGCGCGGCCAGCTCGATGCGGCGGGCGGCATCGTCCTTCCACAGCGACACGATCGCGTCGGGGCACGCCTCGCCGGCGCGGACGGTGGCCAGGATGAAGGCCGAATGCGAGGTGGCCAGGTGCAGGACCAGCGCCGCCGACGCCGGGTCAAGCAACTGCGCGTCATCGACGCCCAGCACCACCGGGCGGCCGGCGGCGCGCTGGGCGAGATCCTCGCCACAGCGCCGCATCAGCGTCACCACGTCGTCGGAGCGCACGGACTCGGGGACCAGGCCGGCGACGGCGGCCAGCGGGATCGTGGCGGCGCTGCGTGTCGCCTGCACCCACGCCACGAAGGCGCCCTCGCGCTCGGCACCGGCCTGCGCCTCGCGCACCAGGCGCGACTTGCCCACGCCCGGCTCGGCCACCACCACCACGCCGTGGCACCCGTCATCGGCGCGGGCGGCGGCGATCTCGGCGAGCTCGCGCTCGCGGCCCACGAGCGGCCACGCACCCGCGAGTGACGACGCGTCCGACAGCGAGCCCCCTGGCATACGAGACCGCGAACTCTACGCCCGCGGCCGTTCGTCGCAAAACGCCGAATTCAGGTCAGAAATGCTCGCCAAGCCAGTCGATGATCTCCGGCCCGGTGGCGTGGCGGCGCAGCTCGCTGGGAGTGGGCAGCCGCTCCCACAGCTCGCGCGACTGCTCGGGCCAGAGGGCCTGCGCGCGCGCACACACCAGCAACGGGGTGGCGATCTGTGACACCTCATCGCCCAGGCGGAACGCCCCCATGGTCCGATAGAGCTCATACAGCCCGGTGCCGGGCGGCCCGAAGCTCCGGGCGGCGCGCCGTAGCCGGGCGCTCGAGCCGGGGACGAACAGGTCAGCGAGGTGCAGCTCGCGCTCGAAGGCGCCGCGGTCACCATCGCGCAGTGCCTCGTGGGCGCCGGCGGGAAGCCCATCCAGCCACGGCCGCGACAGGTCGACGATCCCGGGCACGACGGCGCCGGCGACAAAGCGATGCTCGTAGGCGAGAGCGCGGGCCACGGCGTATCCCGCGAGGTCAGAGCCGACAACGGCCATGCGCTCGGGGTCGACGTCGGCTCGGGCGATCATGGCGTCGACGACCGGTGTGAGCACGGCCTCCCAGTCAGGTCGCAGCGCGAGGTCGTCACGGCACAGCGCCGGTTGACGGCCGGGTCCGTCGAAGGTCATCCAGTGAAAGCCTCGGCGGTGGGCGGCCGCGCCGGCCAGCGCCCAGGCCTGCGAGGTCGGGGCTCGGCCACCGTGATCGATGATCACCAACGGCCGGCGTCCCGGCCCGCCGGAGAAGAAGTAACCGGGCAGATCCGCCCCCTCGTAGGGCACGGGCGCCGCCCGCCCGCCGTCGAGCGAGCTCGCACGGTCCCAGCACTCGCGCTGCCGGTGCCACAGCTGCGTTTCGTCGACCGAGCCGTCGCTGTCGGCGATGGCTGCCAGGGCGGCGGCGTAGTAGGACGCGGCGTGACGGTAGAGCGCGGGGTCGCCCGTGCGCTTGGCCTCCGCCCACGCCGCGCCCCCCGCCTGGGTCCACTCGCGCAGCCACGCGTCGCCGTCACCCACGGCGACGCGCATGGCGGTGGCCGCCACCACGTCGGGGTCGGCGGCGTCCCATCGTGAGGCGTCATGCAGGTCCTGCAGGGCCAGTGCGTGGGGGTGTGGGGTGACGGCTCCGGGCATCGGTCCTGGGGGGCGCGACTGTTCCTAGGCGAGCCCGGGATGGGCGGTGTCCTCGTCCTCCGGGGAGGAGCGCTTGATGGCCCACAGGACCAGGGCGACGGGGACGACCCAGTTGAACAGGATGTTGGTGCCCGGCCGGTTCAGCGCGCCGGCCAGGATGTGGAACGGCACCATGGCCGCGAACACCGCGCCCCACATCACGGTGAGCTTGCGGTTGATCGCCTTGAACCGCGGTGAGGACCAGTACTGCTCGTCCACCCGCTCGCGGGCGTACTGCTCAGTGAAGGGGACGAACAACAGCGACGCGAAGGCGATCACGGCCAGGGCGGCGGCCGCGATCCCGCGGGCGTAGCGGGCGACGTCGGAACCGGTGTGATGGGCGACGATCAACGAGACGACGGCAAAGGCGGCGAAGGTGACGACGGCCCCGACCTCCAGCAGCTTGGGGCGTCCGGCGCGTAGGCCCGGCAGGGCGATCACGGCGGCCGCGACGAGCGCCACGAGCGAGCCGAGCTCGAGGCTCACGTGCTGGGCCAGGATGGTGAAGACCACCCAGGGGACGAGGGCGATGAAGATGCTCCCGCCACCGGCGTGCGACTCGGCCGAGGCGGGTGAAGTGGATGTGGCGGCGGATGGCGACATGCTGTTCTCCCTCTGGTTCGTGTGAGACGGCAACTCCATGACCGGCACGTTCCCACGGCCAGCGGCCCCCGTCCTGCGTAGCCCACTACGTAACTCTGCGGGCTCATGGCCCGATCGACTCATCACAATGAGAGCCGACGGCCGGCCTCCCTACGATGCCGGCCGTCGGCTGTACGACAGAAACGGAGACACCCATGAGAACCCATCGCATTCGCACGCTGACCGTCGGGGCGCTGGCCACTGCCGCCTTCGCCGTCCTGGCCGCCACCGCCGTCGCCGGGGTGGTGAGCTCGCTGGGCGTGGCTTCGCGCACCATCGCCGGCAAGCGCACCAGGATCGTCGTCGACCGCCGGGGCGACACCGTCTACGAGCTGAGCGGCGAGAGCCTCGCCCACCTGCAGTGCGTGAGCAGGGAGTGCCTGAAGACCTTCTCGCCCGTGCTGGTCCGCTCCGCCACGACCAAGGTGCCCGTCGCCTCCGGCGTGCCGGGCAAGCTGACGGTGATGCGCCGCGTCAAGGCCAACCTCTACCAGGTCATGCTCGACAATCACCCGCTCTACTTCTACTCGGGCGACACCACCATCGGCGACACCAAGGGCCAGGCCCTCAAGGGTCCCGGCGGCGGCCTCTGGCACGTGGTGAAGGCCGGCTGAGCGTGCAGCGCAGGTGACCATCGTCCATAATCGGTGACGACGTGAGGCGACGGTGCACCATGTGCTGCACGCTGGCCACGGCGCTGCTGGCGGTGATGGCGGGATCAGCCGTGGCCGCCGGGCTGGGCCCGACCACCAAGGTGACGGTCAAGCCCGGCTCGGGGACGCCCAAGACGCACTTCGCCCTGCGCTTCCGCATTCCGGCGGCGACGGGGCGGTTCGGTTCGGTGCAGATCGCCGACACGCTGAGCGTCACCGGCCCGGGCGCCGGCAACTGCCAGTCGCGCGCGACGCGGGCGCTGAGGCCGGCCAGGAAGGGCGCGCGGGTGACGGTGACGCTCAAGCCCGCCAAGCGGGGATGGTGCGCGGGGAAATGGCGCGGGACGATCGTGCAGAGCGAGTCGGAGCGGTGCACGCCCACAGCCGGTCATGTGTGCCCGGACATCGTGGTGGCGCCGCGTGTCATCGCGAGCTTCCGCTTCCGCGTCAAGCCGGCGGCGACGCACACCCCGACCCAGCCCACGGGGGACGTCCCGTCGTTCAAGGGGCTGGTCAGCGCCGTCACCTGCCCCTCGGGCGGGCCTCACCCGGGCGCCGGGCCCTCCGCGAACCCCGGCCCGGTGATCGGACCGGATGAGAGCGGCTACACACTGACCTGGGCCGCCGCCACCGACCCGGTGACGCCCAGCTCGCAGATCGTCTACGAGATCTTCGTCGCCACCAGCCCCGGTGCGGAGGACTACGCCAAGCCGTCCTACACCACCGGCCCGGGGGCGACCTCGTTCTCCACGCCGGCCCAGGTGCACAGCGGCACGCTGTACTTCGTGGTCCGGGCGCGCAACCAGGCTGGGCGCGAGGACGCCAACACGGTCGAGCGCGCGGGGGTCGTCTCCTGCCCGCCGCTCACGACGCCGCAGCGTCAGAGCGCACGCTGGTAGCCGCGCGGGGGGCGAGCCCATGCTCGTGGACATGCACGCCCACTTCCCGATGCACCTGCTCGAGGATGACCAGCAGCGCGCGCACGAGCGGCTGACGGCGTGGTTTCGCCGCCGCTGGCAGGGGTTGGTGGTGGAGGTCATCAATCTCTTTGCCAACTACGAGGGTCCGGGTGACACTCCGAGTGTCACCGAACAGCTGATGCGCGAAGGCGACGTGGGCGTGACGCTGTCGGTCCTGTACCAGGCGTTTGACGAGATGGACCTGACGCAGGACTACGCGGCGCCGCCGCTCGAGTCCTACTTCGCCGACATCCTCAACCAGCATCAGACGGTCGAGGACTACGTGGCCGCTCATCGCGACGACGTCGTCATCGCCCACTCCGCGCAGGAGCTCGACCGCCACCTCGCGCAGGGCGACCGGCCGATCCTCGTCCACGCCATCGAGGGCGGGTTCCACGTCGGCGACGACCCCGCCCAGGTGCAGGGCAACGTCGCGACGCTGGCGCAGCGCGGCATCGCCTACATCACGGTGGCCCACCTGTTCTTCCGCCAGGTCGCCACCAATGCGCCGGCGCTGCCCTTCCTCTCCGACGGCCTGTACAACCGCGTCTTTGAGCAGGACGCGTCCGAGGGGTTGACGCCGCTGGGGCGCGAGCTCGTCCACGCCATGATCGACGAGGGGATCCTCGTCGACCTCACCCACATGCGCGCGCAGTCGATCCGCGACGTGTTCGCGCTG
>DATJTQ010000229.1:0-13250 GCA_035503355.1 Solirubrobacteraceae bacterium | reverse complement strand
CTCGCGCCGATCACGGTCGAGCGGATCCGCCAGGCACTCCTCGCCGGGGCAGGCCGCGACGGCAAGTCCACGAGACACGACGTGCTGGCGCTGCGCGATCGCGACGCCGTCATGGTCTCCCTGCTGGCCTACGCCGGACTGCGCCCGCAGGAGATGCGTGCGTTGACCTGGGGACACGTGCAGGAGCGCACGCTGGTCGTTCACGCTCCAAAGACGGTGCGCCACCGACACCAGCCGCGGACCGTGCGACTGCTCGCCCCACTCGCACAGGACCTCCGCCAGTGGCGCCTCGCTTCGCGGCGACCAGGGGACGGCGAGCCCGTCGTCCCCGCGCTCGATGGCTCGGCGATGAGCGAGAACGCGTTCGAGATGTGGCGCAGCCGGGCGTGGACGGCCGCGCTCAAAGCCGCGGGCGCCCACTACCAGCGCCCGTATGACCTCCGCCACAGCTTCGCCTCGCTACTGCTGCACGAGGGACGCTCCGTCATCTACGTCGCGCGTCAGCTCGGCCACGGCGCCCAGCTCACGATGTCGACCTACGGCCACGTGATCGACGAGCTGGAGGACGCGCCGCGAATCGGGGCCGAGGACGCCATCGTGGCCGCGCGCCGCGACGAGGAAGTTCGGACAGAGTTCGGACGGAGCTCCAAGGCCTCCCCTGCAGCCAATCACGAAAACCGTGATTTGCAGGCATTTTCCCCCACGCCCCCGGCAGGATTCGAACCTGCGGCCAACGGATTAGAAGTCCGTCGCTCTGTCCACTGAGCTACGGGGGCCCGGCGCTGAGGGTAACGGCGCGCGGGGACCGGGGAGTCAGCCGTGGACGGCGGCGAAGGCCTTCGGGGTGGGGGGCGTCCGGAGCCGGCGGTGCCGGCGCGCCCGACGGCGGTGGCTCGGCGGGCGGCGCGTCGCGCTGGTTTCGACCGTCCCGCTCGAGCGCTCCTGGGCCATGGCCCGGGCGGTGGGGCACGTCGCGGTCACGTAGCAGGCCAGCGGCGGCTCAGCTGTCGTGCGCGGGGCGGTGGCCACGGTGCTGGCCACCGAGGCCAGCGTGTTGGCGTAGTCGGCGGCGAAGGTGGTGGGGTCGATCCCCGGCATGAGCGGAGTCAGGCACACGGTCCAAGAGACACGCGACGGGTCGGCCGGCCCGGGATGGGTCAGAGCGTCAAGGGCGAGCTGATAGGCCGTGTTGTCATAGATGCCGATGCCGAGATGCTCGGTGGCATCGGCCGGGCACACCGACTGGATGGCGACATTGGTGATCGCGCCGCCGCCTCCGCTCAGCGACGAGGACGCGGCCGGCCCGAAGTTGGGGGTCACCACCTCGTCGGTGTCGGTGTAGATGTTGGTGTAGGAGATCCCGGGGAACGTCTCCTGGGCGGAGTTGAGCGCGGCGATGAAGGCGGCGTTGGAGCGTTGCTGCCAGAAGGCCGGGGCGCAGCCCGCGGCGCAGGCCGGGATCGCATCCAGGGTGCCGTGGTTGCTCGGTGAGAGGCCGACGAGGTCGTCGACCATGGCGCGGGTGTCGGGCCAGAAGCGCAGGGCCCAGCGCGGGACCATGCCGCCCTGGGAGTGCCCGACGACGTCGATCCGGCCGCCGTAGGCGGCGTGCATCGTCCGGATCGCCGAGACGACGTACTCGCCCGCGATCTGGATGTCGCCCATCGCACCGCCGGGCAGTGTCACCGCGCAGTAGGGCCAGCCGAGCCGGCGCAGCGCCGGCTCCCAGCCGTAGCCGTAGTCGGTGGCCGGGTTCAGGGCGGTCCCGGGCACGAGCAGGACCGGGGGGTGCGAGGCGCCGCGCAGCGTGCCGTCGCAGCTCAGCGACGCGGCGAGCTTGGCCGCCGGCACCGACAGCGCCGGCCCCGGGCGGTCCGGCGGCGCGTAGGCGGCGGAGGCCACGGCCGGGACCAGGAGCGCGACGGCCGCGACCAGCGCCGCTGTCAGAGGGCGTCTCCGCGCCGTGCGTCGCCGTGCCGGCATGGCCGGGTGCTACCGGGGATGAGCCTCCTTCAAACCACCTGTCGGCGGTATGAGATCCCCCACTTTGAGGAGCATTTGCCGCACCCCGCGGCGGCGACCGGCGCGTACGAGCGACCGACCGCGGGTAGGCGTACCGTAAGTGCGCGGCAACCTGACAACGATCACAGCGAGGCTGACCGAATGAAGAGTGGCCGCGAGAAGGCCGAGGAGAAACGCCAGGCCAAACTTGCCCAGGTCCAGGAGCAGGTCGACGAGGGGTCGCTGGTCATCCGCCAGATGACGGAGGAGGAGCGGCGCAAATACCCGCCGCGGCCCGAGCGCCAGAAGGGCGCCAAGGGCCGCTAGGTCGACTACTTCCACCCGGGGACGTGTGTCGCCTGCTCGATCCAGGCGGTCATCTCCGGCGCCCGCGCCTCCTCCAGAGTCCTGACCTTGACGTAGCGGCTGCGGTCCGTGTCGCCCAGGGGCGGCGGTGAGTCGAAGTCGGCGCCGCCGAGGAAGACGACGTTGACCGAGACGTCGTAGGCCACCATCTCGATCATCCACCCGAGGTCGGGCAACCCGTAGAAGGCCCGCTTCCACTTCACCGCGCACTGACGGCCGGGGACCCCGCGGCAGATCTGTTCATCGAGCGCTCCCACGATGGGCTGGAGATCGGGCATCACCCGCGAGATCCAGTGATCGATCTCCCCGCGATCCTCGGCAGGCAGCGGCGGGGTGCGAGCAGAGCTCGGCTTTCGCTGCTTGCGCATAAGTCGGGGCGCCCGGATTTGAACCGGGGACCTCCTGCTCCCAAAGCAGGCGCGCTACCAGGCTGCGCCACGCCCCGTGGCTCGGCCGAGTGTAATCAACGGCCGATCCGGCCCCCGTGACCTTCCTGTTAGCCTCGGGCGCGCTCGATGGCAGAGATCCAGCCGATCCGCGCGCTGCGCTACGACCTCGACCGCACGGGCGGCCTGCAGGACGTCGTGGCTCCGCCCTACGACGTCATCGACGACGCCCAGCGCGCCGCGCTGCAGGACCGCTCGCCCTACAACGTCGTCCGCATCGACCTGCCCCAGGGCGGCGAGGATCGCTATGACCGCGCCGCCGCGCTGCTGGCACAGTGGCGCGAGGACGGCGCCGTGGTGCTGGACGAGACGCCGGCGCTGTGGACCCTGTCGCAGGACTACGTGGGACCTGACGGCCGGCAGCGCACGCGCAACGGCGTCTTCGCGCGCGTGCGTGTGGAGGAATACGGGCCGGGCCGCATCCGTCCGCACGAGCGCACCCATCCCGGCCCCCGGGAGGACCGGCTCCGGCTCACCCGGGCCACCAAGGCCAACCTCTCCCCCATCTTCTCGCTCTTCTCGGACCCGTCAGGCGAGGTCGCACAGGCCCTCAGCCGGGCGGGCGGTGACGCGGTATGGGCGCAGACCACCGATGACGATGGCACCGTCAACCGGCTGGGCCGCGTGGACGACAACGCGGCGATCGCCGCCGTCGCCGACGTGCTGGCCGACACCGAGCTGCTCATCGCCGACGGACACCACCGCTACGAGACCGCCCGCGTGTATGCCGAGGAGATCGGCGGCGAGGGGCCTCACCGCTACGTGCTGATGTGCCTGGTGGCACTCCAGGACCCGGGCCTGACCGTGTTTCCCACCCACCGTCTGGTGCGCGGCCTCCGGCCTGACCAGCACGAGACCCTCGCCGACGCGCTGCGGCGCGACTTCGACATCGAGCGCCTCGACAACACCGCGGCGCTGGCGCCCGCCGCGTCAGACACCGTCCGCATGGGATATATCGACTCCCACTCACAGCAGCCGTTCATGCTCACCCTGCGTGACCCCGCCATCGCCGACGCGGCCCTGGCCGATCATGCGGCGCCCTACCGGCGGCTGGACACCGCGGTGCTCGAGGCCCTCATCCTCAAGGGCGCGCTGGAGATGACCGACGAGGACATCGATCACCTCGACGGACTCGGCTACGCCCGCGACTTCGCCCAGGCGCTGGAGCTGGTGCAGAGCGCCGAGTACGACGCGGCCTTCTTCATGGCCCCCACGCCGGTGGAACGGGTCCAGGAGGTGGCGGCCGCGGGCGAGAGCATGCCGCCCAAGTCGACCTACTTCTTTCCCAAGGTCCCCACCGGGCTGCTCTTCAACCCGCTGGCCTGAGCGCCGCAGCGATGTCGCAGGCGCTGGCCGCACAGCTCTCGGCGGTCCTCCTGGACCCCACCGAGGCGAGCGCGCTCGAGGTCCGCGGCCGCACCCACGCCGGGGTGCTGGTGCCGCTCTATCGCGACGGCGGACGGCTGCACGCGGTCCTCACCCGGCGCCGCGACGACCTGCGCCGCCACCCCGGTGAGATCTCCTTCCCCGGGGGTCGCCGCGATGACACGGATGCTGACCTGCTGGCCACCGCGCTGCGCGAGGCCGAGGAGGAGATCGGCTTGGCGCCCTCGGCGGTTCGGGTGCTCGGGGCGCTGCAGCCCACGCCGACCATCGCCACCGGGTATGCCATCTACCCGTTCGTCGGCCTGATCGAGCCGGGCCTGGCCTGGACCCTGTCAGCGCGAGAGGTCGCCGCGGTGCTGGAGCTCAGCGTCGATGACCTGCGCGGCGGCTACGGGCGCCGCCGTCTCCTGCGCCGCGGGGTCCCCATCCGCACCGACACCTACGTCGTCGGCGACGATCTCATCTGGGGTGCCACCGCCCGGATCCTGGCCGATCTGTTTGACCGGCTCGACCCGTTGGGCGACCTCGCCTAGCGCGCGTACTGATCGCGGCCGAGCAGCGCGCGCTCGACGGCCTGCTCCGCCTCGGCCACCCAGCCGTCGTCGGCGGCGGGGTCGGCGGTCAGCAGTACGTAGGGGATCAGCGAGCGCTCGCACGCGCGGCGCACCCGCTCGGCGCCGCTTCGCAGGAGGCCGGGCTCGACGCTGCCCGCCGCCTGATAGACGACCCCCCGCACGGTGGTGTCGAGCATCCGCTCGAGCAGCATGTCCAGGCGCGTCCCGTGCAGCGCCGCCAACTGCTCGCCGGTCCCAGTGGCCGACCCGAGCAGGATGCAGGCCACGCCGACGTGGGCCAGGGCCGGCGCCAGGGTCCCGACCAGGTTGGGATCGCCGACGAACGCCTCCGCCCCCGCCGCCTCGATCTCAGCGCGGCGCGCCTCGTCGCGCGTCGTGCCTCGTACGGCGTGGCCGGCCCCGCGGAGGGCGGCGGTGAGCTCCAGGCCGCGGCACCCGCACCCCACGATCAGGCAGCGCGCCACGCCCCGCTCAGGCCCCGCCGCCGGCGCCGGATCCGAACTCGCGCTGGACCTCTTCGCGCGTGCGCTCGGGCAGACCGCGGGCCCGCCGGCGGGCGTTGGTGGCCTCCAGCAGCTCATCGAGCTCGCGGTCGGCGAGGTAGGCCTCCCGGCGGCGGCGCTGATCGCTGACGTCCTCCATCACGCGGCGTTCGAGATCGGCGACGGTCATGTCGGCCTCGCCGCGCCGGCGACGGCGCTGGTTGTGGGCCTCGAGCATCTGGGCGAGGTCCTCGGCCTCGAGCTCCTCGCGGTCCTCGACGATCTGGCGCGCCGACCTCAGGCCGAAGGGCTCCATCCCCCGGCTCTGGTTCGCGCGGCCGAGCATCCACACCCACAACACCAGGATGGCCAGACCGGCGATCAGTACGAGCGCGAACGAGTCCACCGGCGGCGAGTCTAACTCGCAGCCCAGCCTGCACCGTCCAATCGGCGCGCAACTTCATTCTTGACGTCGTGTTTATGCAGGACGTCATCGCCTCCGAACGGGCGGGCCGGCAATCGGCGGAGGCTTATCTCTACACATGCAGGGTCAAGGAGGCTTCATGCGTCTTCGCATCACCGTGCTTGCTTGCGCGCTGGCCGCGCTGGTGAGCGCAGCTGCCCCGAGCATTGCCGGCGCGGGCCCGATCCACAACCGTGGCCTGACCATCCACGCGGTCCCGCAGCACATCATCGCCGGTGAATCGGTGCTCATCTTCGGCCAACTGAAGGGGCCTGACCACGCCAACCAGCTGATCACGCTCTATCACCGCCTCAACCCGAACCCCGGTTTCACCGTCATCGGGACGACGCGGACGAACGCCAACGGTCAGTACGAGTTCACCCGTCAGCTGGGCATTGTCGACACCAACCGTGAGTGGTTTGTCCGCGGCCCTGGAACAACCCATAGCCGGACCGTTCACGAGCGCGTGGACGCGCTGGTCAGCCTGGCGGCAAGCTCCGCCAGCGGGCTGACGCGTCACCCGATCGTGTTCAGTGGCCATGTCACCCCGGATCACACCGGGGGCGTCGTCGCGCTGCAGCAGCAGAAGGGCTCCAGCAACAACTGGACGACGATCAAGACCGCCCGCATCGGGGCCGGCTCCAACTACACGATCTCGCACGCGTGGCGGGTTCCCGGGGCCTACGACGTCCGCGTGAAGTTCCGTGGCGACGCCCGTAACACCCCGGCGGCATCGGACATCACGTCGGTGGTCATCGAGCAGACCGAGGTGCCGGGATTCTCCATCAACAGCTCGGACCCGATCGTGCAGAACGGTCAGGCGTTCACCATCTCAGGCGTGCTGGACTCGCCCGGGTCGACCACCGGTGAGCCGAACACCAGCGTGAGCCTGTACGCCAAGGTGCCTCAGAGCAACGCCCCGTACCGCGAGGTCATGACCGCCACCACGGGGTCCGACGGCAGCTACAGCTTCGCCAACCTGACGTCGACCACCAACGAGCTGTACCTGGTCCGCACCACCTTCGCGCCGCGCCGTCACTCCGCGGTGCTGTTCCAGGGTGTGCAGGATGTGGTGAACATGTCATCCAGCTCCTCGACGTCGACCGTCGACGGGCACATCGTGTTCACCGGTAGCGTGTCACCGGAGAAGGCCGGTCACGCCATCTACCTCCAGAAGCTGGGCAAGGACGGCGACTGGCACACCGTCGAGGTCAGCTTCGTCAACAGCGCCTCGACCTTCCAGTTCGGCTGGACGTTCGGAGCGGCGGGCACCAAGGAGTTCCGTGCCCGCATCACCGGTGGCCCCGCCAACGTCGGCGGCGCCTCCGCGCCGGTGACGATCGTCGTGTCGCAGCCGCCGCTGTCGACACTGCCCACCGGCTGACCGCCACCTGACGCGCGCACAGCCAACTCGGGGAGGGTTGGCTCCCGGTCTCCGCAGCCGCAGCTGCGGAGACCGGCCGTGCGTCCGGGGCAGCGGGCGATTTGAGACATGGGCGGCCCTGCGCCTCGCTCGTGTAGCGTCCCCGCGCATGGACTTCGCACTCACCGACGAGCAGCAGCTCATCAAGGAAACCGCCCGGGCCTTCACGGACAAGGAGATCGTCCCGCGGTCGCGCGACAACGATCGCAACGCCCACTTCGACACCGAGCTGGTGGCCAAGATGGCCGAGCAGGGCTATCTCGGCGCGATCGTGCCCCAGGAGTACGGGGGCGCAGGGCTCGACTACCTCAGCTACGGATTGATCGTCGAGGAGATCGGGCGGGGGGACTCGTCGATGCGCACCGTCGTCTCGGTCCAGACCTCGCTGGTGTGCTCGGCCATCGTGCGCTGGGGCACCGAGGAGCAGAAGCAGCGCTACCTGCCCAAGCTGTGCTCCGGAGAGTGGCTGGGCTGCTTCGGCCTCACCGAGCCCGACACCGGTTCCGACGCGGCCAACCAGCGCACGCGCGCGCGCCAGACCGGCTCAGGCTGGGTGATCAACGGCGCCAAGATGTGGATCTCGATGGGGACCGTCGCCAACCTCGCTCTCATCTTCGCCCAGACCGATCCCGAGAAGGCGCACAAGGGCCTGGCCTGCTTCCTGGTCGAGACCGAGGGCAACGACGGCTACCAGCCCCAGGAGATCCACGGCAAGCTCGGCCTCCACGGCTCCGACACCGCCGCCATCTCGCTCAGCGATTGCACCGTCGGCGAGGACGGGATGCTCGGCCAGATCGGCGACGGCTTCAAGATCGCCATGACGTCGCTGGAGTCGGGCCGCTACAGCGTCGCCTCCGGCTGCGTCGGGATCTGCCAGGGCTGCCTGGACTACAGCGTCACCTACGCCAAGGAGCGCCAGCAGTTCGGCCGGCCGATCGCGAGCTTCCAGCTCGTCCAGGCCATGCTCGCCGACATGAAGATTCAGACCGACGCGGCGCGGATGCTCGTCTACCGGGCGGGCTATCTCAAGGACACCGGCCAGCCCAACTCGACCGAGACCTCGGTCGCCAAGCTCTACGCCACCGAAGCGGCCAATACCTGCGCCACCACCGCCATCCAGGTGCTCGGCGGCTCGGGCTACGTCGACGACCATCCCGTCGAGCGGTACTTTCGCGACGTGCGCGTCACCACCCTGTACGAGGGCACCTCGCAGATCCAGAAGCTCATCATCGGGCGCGCGCTCACCGGCATCAACGCGCTCGTCCCCTCGTGAGTCCGGGCGGCGAGGCGCCCTCCGTGCTCGGCGTCGCCGGAGCCGGGACGATGGGGGCCGGCATCGCCCAGCTCGGCTGCGTGGCCGGCATCCAGACGCTGCTGCACGACCCCGACGCCGAGGCGCTGGAGCGCGGCCTGGGCCGCATCCAGCGCCAGCTCGACCGGGAGGTGAGCAAGGGCCGCATGGACGCCGCGGACGCGGAGGCGGCCAAGGCGGCACTGCGACCCGCGGCGTCCCTCAGCGATCTCGGCGACTGCGAGATCGTCATCGAAGCCGCTCCCGAGCGGCTGGAGCTCAAGCACGCGTTGTTCGCCGCGCTGTCGGAGATCGTCTCTGACGACTGCGTGCTGGCCAGCAACACATCGTCGCTGCTGGTCACCGCGCTGGCTCCGGCGGCCACGCACCCCGAGCGCGTCGTGGGCATGCACTTCTTCAACCCGCCGCCGCTGATGGCGCTGCTGGAGGTGGTGGCCGGCGCCGAGTCCTCCGAGCGGGCTCTCGCGGTCGCCCGGGCCTGCGGCGAGGCGATGGGCAAGCGCGTGATCGACGCCGTCGACGGCCCGGGGTTCCTGGTCAACCGCTGCAACCGGCCGTGGGGCCTGGAAGCGCTCAAGCTCCTCGCCGAGCGGGTGGCGACCGTGGAGCAGATTGACCGGGTCTGCCGGCTGGGCGGCGGCTTTCGCATGGGGCCGTTTGAGCTCATGGACCTCGTCGGCGTCGACGTCGGCCTGGAGATCAGCCGTTCCTTCTACGAACAGAGCTTCGGGGAGCCGCGCTGGCAGCCATCTCAGATCGCCGTGCGGACCGTGGCGGCGGGCCGGTACGGGCGCAAGGTCGGCCGCGGCTACTACGAGTATCCCGAGGGCGGCAAGCACCGGCCGCCCGACCCCGAGCCGCCACCGGTGGGGGGCGGCGACGGCCTGGTCATCATCGCGGGCGAATCCGCCCTCGCCTTCGCGCTGGAGGAGGCCGCGGCGTTGGCCGGCTGGGACGTGGCCAGCCCGGCGCAGGCCGATGGCGGGCCGGTTCCGGCCCTCATCCTGGAGATGGGCCTGGACGGCGAGGAGCCCGATGCGCCGCTGCAGGGTGGGCCGCGCGCGGTGTGCTGTGCCGCCGGGTCGCTGACGGCGCTTGACCCGGGCGGCTCGGCCGTCGGCTTTCACGCGCTGCCGCCGCTTCAGCCAGGCGGACTGGTGGAGCTCACGCGGGGGCCCGACAGCGCCGCCTCCGCGGCGGTGGCGGCGGAGCACTTCTTCGCCACGTTGGGCATGCACACCGAATGGGTCGGGGACGCACCGGGGCTCGTGCTGGGGCGGATCGTCTGCCAGGTCGTCAACGAGGCGGCCTTCGCGCTCGGCGAGGGCGTCGGGTCCGCGGAGGACATCGACGTCGGCATGGTCCACGGGCTCAACTATCCGCGCGGGATCCTCGCCTGGGCCGACGAGATCGGCCTTGATCACGTGCTCGGCGTGCTGGACGCGCTGTACGTGGAGCGCGGCGAGGAGCGCTATCGCGCCGCGCCGCTGCTGCGGCGGCTGGGCTGGTCCGGGCGGCTGGGCCGCGCCACCGGCGAGGGGTTCTTCACCTACGAGGAGAGCGCATGAGAGCAGTGACCTTCCAGGCACCGATGGAGGTGCGGGTCGAGGAGCGCCCGGATCCGGTGCTGGAGAGCCGCGACGACGCCATCGTCGCCATCGAGGCCAGCGGCATCTGCGGCTCGGACCTGCACATCTACCACGGCCGGGTCAAGATGGAGCCCGGCTTCACCATCGGCCACGAGTTCGTCGGGCGCGTCGTCGACATCGGGGACGCGGTGACCCGGGTCGCCGTCGGCGATCGCGTCTGCGGGTGCTTTCACACGGCCTGCGGCACGTGCTTCTACTGCCTGCGCGGCGCGTATCAGAAGTGTGAACGGGTCCGGGTGTTCGGCCACGGCGAAGCGCTGGGCGCCCTGCCGGGCACCCAGGCCGATCGCGCCCTGGTCCCCATGGCCAACCTCACGCTGCGCCCGGTGCCCGAGAGCGTGAGCGACGACGTGGCCCTGTTCGCCGGCGATGTCATGGGCACCGCCTACCACGCGGTGCACAGCGCCGGCGTGGAGCCCGGAGACAGCGTGGCGGTGCTGGGCCTCGGGCCCGTCGGCCTGTGCGCGGTCCAGGTCGCCCTCGCCGCCGGGGCCGGCCCGGTGCTGGCCGTCGACAGCGTCGAGGCCCGCCTCGAGGTCGCGCGCGCGTTCGGCGCGGTGCCCGTGCATCTCACGGAGGAGAACCCCCGCGACGTGGCCAGAAAGCTGACAGAGGGGCGCGGTGTCGCCGCCGCGATCGACGCCGTCGGCCACCCCGACGCCCTCGATCTCGCCATCCGCCTCGCCCGCAGCGCGGGGACCGTGGTCGCCATCGGCGTCTATGCCGAGCCCTGCCAGGTGCACATGGGCATCGCGTGGATCAAGGCGCTGACGTTGCGCACCGGCCAGGCCAACGTCATCGGCCACGTCGATCGGGTGCTGAGCATGCTGACCGCGGGCACGCTGGATCCCACCCCGCTGGTCAGCCAGCACATGGCGCTCGACGACGCTCCGGAGGGCTACGCGATCTATGACCGCCGCGAGGCCCTGAAGATCGTCCTGCGCCCCTGATGGGCGTCCAATTTCAGGTGTTACGGACCTAGATTCCGGGGTATCTGACGTTCACAGCCGGGAGACATCGTGCAGCAGCCTCCAAGGCGCACAAGTTCTCCCCCCAGAGGTCGTGCGCTTGCGCTACCCCCGCGTGAATTTTTCGCGCGAGGGGGTGTGATTCCCCTGCCGCAGGGGTAGGACCCGGCCGACCCCGGAGGTAGGTCCGGGAGCCCCCCTTAGAAATCAGCCGACGGCAGGTTCGTGTAGGGTGCCGTTCTGCCGGTCTGGACATTTGTTCGATCGGCTTCGGTCATCACTCAAAGCCGCCAGAGTGCTGCCGATAACAGGGATGTTCACATGAGTGACACTGACACAGCTGTGCTGTGCCTTGGGAAGGCACGCGCCTGGACTGCCGCTCGACGCGCCGCGACCACGCTTGCGGTGTTGGTCGCGTCGTTGTCGTTGGTCTCGGTCGCCTCCGCCCACGCTCGTGGCTGCGCCGACGCGCACACCTCGATCCGCCACGCCTCCCGCGCTGACCTCCAGCGCTCCGTGGTGTGCCTCATCAACCAGCAGCGCCACAGCCGTGGCCTGCCGGGCCTGCGCGAGAACTCCCGCCTGAACCGCTCCGCCCAGGGCTGGACCAACGTGATGGTCACCCACCGCGACTTCAGCCACGGCGCCGACTTCGCGGCACGCATCAGCGCAGTGGGCTTCAACTGGTCAAACGTCGGCGAGAACATCGCCACCGGCTACACCACTCCTGCCCGGGTCGTCACCGCCTGGATGGCCAGCACGGGTCACTGCCAGAACATCCTCAACCCCGTCTACCGCTACGTCGGCACCGGGGTGGCAGACAACTCGATCGCCGGTTACAGCACCCTGGCCGGTACCTGGACCCAGGACTTCGGTCTGGAGATGGGCCAGCACGCCCTCTCGGGTAACTGGGGCCCGGCCGAGGGCTGCCCGTACCACTGAGCCCCGAGCTGGTTGCAGTTGTGGCCTTGCCCCCGGTAGAGGGGCCGGGGCACGCGACGAACGTCAACGACCGCTTTCGAAGCCAGCACGGACGGCCGCGGCGAGCGTCCCAAAGCCGACCGTGGGAGATAACACTCACGAGGTAACCCTTATATCCCAAGGACACGCAGGGCCAGGCCCGGACCCAGGCCCAGGCCCAGGCCGAAACCCGAGCCGCGAGCGCTCAGCTGGCCGCGACCCGCGCGGCACTGTCAAACGGCGCGGTGTCGCGCAGGTACCACTCGGCATCCAGGGCCGCCTGGCACCCGGAGCCGGCCGCGGTGATGGCTTGGCGGTAGGTGTGATCGACGAGGTCGCCCGCGGCGAACACCCCGGGGATGTTGGTGAGGGTCGACTTGCCCTGGGTCACGACATAGCCGCCGTCGTCGGTGTCCACCTGCCCCTGGACCAGCTGGGACTGCGGATCGTGGCCGACGGCGATGAAGGCGCCGGTGATCTCGAGGTCCTTCTCGGACCCGTCCTCGGTATTCCGCAGGCGGGCCTTGGTCAGGGACTTGCTGCCGCCCTCGGCGTGGAACTCCTCCACGACGTAGGGGGTGATCCACTCGATGTTGGGCACCGCGCGGGCGCGCTCCAGCATGATCTTGGAGGCGCGGAACTCGTCGCGGCGGTGGACGATGGCCACCTTGGCGGCGAACTTGGCCAGGAACATGGCCTCCTCCATCGCCGAGTCCCCGCCGCCCACGATGAGCGTCGGGGCCTGCTTGAAGAAGGCGGCGTCGCAGGTGGCGCAGTAGCTCACGCCTCGTCCCGAGAGCTCCTGCTCGCCGGGGACGCCGAGCTTGCGGTGCTGGGCGCCCATGGCCAGGACCACCGCGCGCGTGAGGTACAGATCGTCACCGACCCAGACCTTGTGGGGCTCTGAGCCGTCGCGGGAGAGCTCGAGCGCGGTCACGTCATCGGTCTCCAAGCGGGCGCCGAAGCGCTCAGCCTGGTCACGGAAGTGCTGCATGAGATCCGGGCCCATGATCCCCGAGGGGAAGCCGGGATAGTTCTCCACGTCGGTCGTCTGCTGGAGCAGTCCGCCCCAGGCGAAGCCTTCCACGACCAGCGGCTGAAGCTCGGCGCGCGCCATGTACAGCGCGGCCGTGTAGCCGGCGGGTCCTGAGCCGACGATGATGGCGTTCTCGATCTTCTGCTCGGTCATAGTCACTTCATTAAGTATAGCTAGGGGTTT
>DATJTQ010000228.1:0-14892 GCA_035503355.1 Solirubrobacteraceae bacterium | reverse complement strand
CAGATCGAGCTCGTCAGCCGGGCCCGGCCGCGCTGCTTCATCAGCTTGAACAGAATCGTGTTGGCGCCGCGGTCGACCTCGCGCCGGGCGCGGGTCTCCATCGCCGCGCGGCCGGCATAGGCCTCCATGCAGCCCCGGCGGCCGCACGGGCAGCGGGCGCCGTTGCGGCGCACGACCATGTGACCGATCTCCCCCGCGCCACCGCGGCCGAGCCACGGCTTGCCGTCGAAGATCAGGCCGCCGCCGACGCCGGTGCCCCAGAACACGCCGAGCAGCGACTGGTACGGCTTGCCGGCGCCGTGGTCGAACTCGGCCTGGGTGGCGACCTGGACGTCGTTGCCGACGAACACCCGGGTCCCCAGCTTGTCCGACAGGTCCTCGCCGAGCCCGTAGGAGTCGTCCCAGCCGGGCAGGTTGCCGGCGTGAGCCACCGTCCCGGCCTGCTCGTCGACATCGCCCGGGGAGCCGACGCCCACACCGGCCAGCGACGAGGTCTCGACGCCCGCCGCCTTGGCCGCGCCCTTCATCGCCTCCGCCATCTGGGCGGCGACGTCGGGCGGGCCGCCGTCGGTGGGGGTCGGCTGGCGGGCCTGGCCGAGCACCTGCCGGTCATGGTCGACGACGATCGCCTCGATCTTGGTCCCGCCGAGGTCGATGCCGCCGCGCAGCTGTCCGTTGGCCTCCATCGTGCCGGGAGGCTAGCGCGGCCGGGTCAGGTCCAGCTCTGCCGGTAGTCCTGCTGCTCGGCGGTCGGCTCGTCGATCTGGACGCCGAGGGCGGCCAGCTTCAGCCGGCCCACCTCCCGGTCGATGGCCGCCGACACCGGATGCACCCCGGCCGGCAGCTCGCCGCGCCGCCGGACGAGTTCCTCCACGCTGAGCGCCTGGAGGGCAAACGAGACGTCCATGACCGCCGCCGGGTGACCCTCGGCCGCCGCCAGGTTGACGACCCGGCCGCCGGCCAGCAGGTTGAGCCGGCGCCCGTCGGCCATCAGGTATTGCTCCACCAGCGGCCGGACCGCCCGGACGCCGCCGGTGGCCAGCCCGCTCAGCGCCTCCAGATCAAGCTCCACGTCGAAGTGCCCGGCGTTGGCCAGCAGCGCCCCGTCCTTCATCCGCTCAAAGTGCTCGGCGCGCAGCACGCGGCGGGACCCGGTGACGGTGATGAAGATGTCGCCGCGCTCGGCCGCCTCCAGCGCGGTCATGACGTCGTAGCCGGCCATCCGCGCCTCCAGCGCGCGCAGCGGCTCGACCTCGCATACCACCACGGCCGCCCCCGCCCCTCGGGCGCGCTCGGCCACGCCCTGGCCGGCCCAGCCGTAGCCGAGCACCACCACGGTGTTGCCGGCCAGCAGCACGTTGGAGGCGCGCACGATCCCGTCCAGCGCCGACTGCCCCGTCCCGTGGCGGTCGTTCAGGGCCCGCTCGGTCCGCGCCTCGTTGACCGCCAGCACCGGGCAGCGCAGGGTGCCCTCCTCCTCCAGGTGGCGGAGACGGACCAGCCCGGTCGTCGTCTCCTCGGTCCCGCCGATCAGGCCCTCCACCAGCTTCCCGCCCCGGGCGTGGGCGGTCACCAGCAGGTCGGCGCCGTCGTCCAGGGTGATGTGCGGCCCACCCTCCCGGCGCTCCAACAGCGCCAGCACGTGCTCGACGTAGGTGTCCAGGTCCTCCCCCCGCAGCGCCCGGACCTCCACCCGGTCCTCCAGAACCAGGGCCGCGGCGACGTCGTCCTGCGTCGACAGCGGGTTGGCCGAACACAGGGCCACCGACGCCCCGCCGGCCTGGAGGGTGCGCACCAGGTTCGCCGTCTCAGCGGTCACATGGAGGCAGGCGGCGATGCGCAGGTCGGCCAGCGGGCGCTCGGCCGCGAACCGCTCCCGGATCTGGGCCAGCACGGGCATCTGCCCGGACGCCCAGGCGATCCGAACCTCGCCCTCGGGGGCGAGGGCGAGGTCGGCGACGTCATGCGGAGGGACGGTGGCGCGGGCCATCAGCGCAGCGCTCCGTCCGCCCCGCGGGTCCGTCTAGTAGCGGTAGTGGTCAGACTTGTACGGGCCCTCGACCGGGATGCCGAGGTACGCCGCCTGCTCGGCCGAGAGCTCGGTCAGCCGGACGCCGAGCGCGTCCAGGTGCAGCCGGGCGACCTTCTCGTCCAGCTGCTTGGACAGCGTGTAGACCTTGGTCTCGTACTCGCCGGTGTTGCCGAACAGCTCGATCTGGGCCATCACCTGGTTGGTGAACGAGTTGCTCATGACGAACGACGGATGACCGGTGGCGTTGCCGAGGTTCAGCAGCCGGCCCTCCGACAGGACGATGATCGTGTGGCCGTCGGCGAACACCCACTCGTCGACCTGGGGCTTGATGTTGACCCGGCGGATGCCGTCGAGCTTCTCCAGGCCGGCCATGTCGATCTCGTTGTCGAAGTGGCCGATATTGCCGACGATCGCCTGGTGCTTCATCGCCGCCATGTCCTTCGCGGTGATGACGTCCTTGTTGCCGGTGGCGGTGACGAAGATGTCGACCTCTGAGATGACGTCCTCGAGGCGGGCCACCTGGTAGCCGTCCATCGCCGCCTGCAGCGCGCAGATGGGGTCGATCTCGGTGACGATCACCCGGGCGCCCTGCCCGCGCAGCGACTCCGCGCAGCCCTTGCCGACGTCGCCGTAGCCGCACACCAGCGCGACCTTGCCGCCGATCAGCACGTCGGTGGCACGGTTGATGCCGTCGATGAGCGAGTGCCGGCAGCCGTACTTGTTGTCGAACTTGGACTTGGTCACCGAGTCGTTGACGTTGATCGCCGGGAAGAGCAGCCGGCCCTCCTTGGCGAACTGGTACAGGCGGTGCACGCCGGTGGTCGTCTCCTCGGTGACGCCCTTGATCGACTCGGCCATGCGCGTGAAGCGCTGCGGGTCCTCGGTGAGCGAGCGCGTGAGCAGCTCGAGGATGACGCGGTGCTCCTCGTTCTCGGCAGTCGACGGGCTGGGGACCTCGCCGGCGGCCTCGTACTGGGCGCCGTTGTGGACGAGCAGCGTGGCGTCGCCACCATCGTCGAGGATCATGTTCGGGGTCTCGCCCTCCGGCCAGCTCAGCGCCTGCCCGGTGCACCACCAGTACTCCTCGAGCGTCTCGCCCTTCCAGGCGAAGACGGGGACGCCGCGCGGGTCCTCCGGCGTGCCGTCGGGGCCGACCACGATCGCCGCCGCGGCGTGGTCCTGGGTGGAGAAGATGTTGCAGCTGGCCCAGCGGACCTCGGCTCCCAGCGCCGTGAGCGTCTCGATCAGAACCGCGGTCTGGATGGTCATGTGCAGCGAGCCCGTGATCTTGGCGCCCTTCAGCGGCTGGCTGTCGGCGAACTCGCGGCGAGTGGCCATCAAACCGGGCATCTCGTGCTCGGCCAGAGTGATCTCCTTGCGGCCGAACTCGGCCAGCGACAGGTCCGCGACCTTGTAATCGACCTTCTGGGCGGTGGTGCTCATGCTCGTCTCTCCAGGCTCGTTGCTCGTTGTCGTGTGAAAGCTGGGGGGCGCGCCCGCGTGCGGGCGGCGCCTCGCCTACGCCGCGGTCACCGCGGCGAGCAGGCGCTCGTGCTTCTCCTGCTCAAAGCGCAGCCAATCCTCGGCCTGCACATCCTCGGGCCGTCGCGCCTGCGCGCTCAACCAGGCCTGCACCGACTCGCGCAGGTCACGATCGCCGGCCATTCGCTGCGCGAACGCGATGTCTGACAGCGACACGTCGAACTGCGCCTGGAGCTCCTTGAGCGTGCGCAGGCGCTGCAGCTCGGCGGCGCCGTACAGGCGATAGCCCGCGGGCGACCGAGTCGGCGCCACCAGGCCCGTCTGCTCGACGTAGCGCAGCATGCGCGGCGACCAGCCGGTCGTCGCAGCGGCTTCGTTGATGGTCAGGGACTGCACTGTCGGCGCAACCTTACCACGAATGTGTCAAGGTTTCGACGTTGTGCGGTCCGCCACAAGCCGGCCGCTCGGGCGCGCCTACTCGTCGCGCTTGGCCAGGGCCGCCTTCAGCTGTGAGATCGGCTCGATCCGGGCCGGGTCGCGCCCGGCCAGCACCGCCATGTACATCGAGACCAGATCGCCGAGCAGGACGAGCGAGACCAGCCGCTCCACCCGGGTCTCCCCCAGCGAGTCGAGGCGATGGGTGGCGGCCGCCTGCGGTCCGATCAGGTCGAGGGTCAGCGCGATCCGCTCGCGAACGCGGGGGTGCAGATCGCAGTCATCGAGGAACACCGCACTGAAGCGGCCCAGCTCGGCGGCGTTCTCCCAGCCGACGATCTCGTTGTGGTCAAGCTCGGGCAGCTCCGCGGCAAAGGCCGGGGAGCTGGCGTTCTCGTTGATCTGGGTCTTCCACCGGTAGGCGATGGGGGTGGTCAGCCCGGCCCCGGCGATCTGGACGACGGTCCCCTGCAGCGAGCGGGCGATCGTCTTGGCCAACGAGTCCTCGGGCGAGGAGGTACCCCACTCCTGCACCAGGTGCTCGGCGTGAGCGGAGGCGACGTCGATCTCGGTGCGCAGCTGCTCCGCGCAGCCGGCCAGCGCCGCCACCTCCAAGGCCACCACCAGGCCGTAACCCACCGCGGCGCGGGGCTGAAAGCCGCCGGGGAGCGGGATCACCGGCACGCCGTCGGCCCGCGCCGACCGGGCCAGCGCCCCGCCGGTGGTGCTGACGATCCGCCGCGCCCCCAGGGCGCCCGCGGCCTCATAGGCGGCGAGGGTCTCCTCGGTGTCCCCCGAGTAGCTGGCGCAGAGCACGGTGGTCTCGGGCGTCGTCCACGCCGGCAGCCCGTAATCGCGCGCCACCACGATCGGACGCGAGGCCCGGTCGCCCAGGGCAGCCAGGGCAAGCATGCCGCCCACCGCCGAGCCGCCCATGCCGGCCACCACCAGGCCGCCCGGCGAGTCCTGCGGGGCGAGGTTCGCCGACTCCACGCGCCACAGCGCGTCGCGCAGGTGCTCGGGCAGCCCCTGCACGTCGCCGAACTGGTGACTGGGGTCGACCGCCGCGATCGCCTCCGCCGAGAGCGAGCTCACGGTGCTCAAAACGCGATGGCGCCGTCGGGGAGCTGCACGCCCGGAAAGATACGCATCCCCTGGCGTAGGGTGTTGCCCGAGCCGACGGTCACGCCGCGGCCCAGGACCACCCGGCCCTCGATGCGGCACCGCTCGCCGATGGTGACCTCGGGCCCGACGATGGATCCCGTGATCCGGGTGCCGGCACCGATCACGGTTCCGTCCAGGACCACCGAGTTGTCGATGTGAGCGCCGGCGCCGACCTTCACCCCGGGGCCCAGCACCGTGCGCGCCCCGACGTGGGCCCGCTCGTGCAGCTCGCAGGCCGAGCCCACCAGCGCCGGTCCATGGACCACCCCGGCGCCGTTATCGCCGTGGCGCAGGACCCCGCCGGCCGCCGCGACGGCCCGCCCCACCTCGGTGCGCACGTCGCCCTCGAGGATCTCGAAGGTGGCCTGCAGGTAGCGCTCGGGCGTGCCGATGTCCATCCAGTAGCCCGACGCCTCATAGCCGTACAGGCCGTTGGCCACCAGCTTGGGAAACACCTCGCGCTCGATGGAGACCTTGGTCCCGGCGGGAGCCATCTCATCCAGCACGTCGCGGTGCAGGATGTAGGCACCGGCGTTGACGAGGTTGGTGTCGATCTCCTCCGGGCTGGGCTTCTCCACGAACTGGCGCACCGACAGGTCATCGTGACGGCGGACCAGGCCGTAGGCCGACGGGTCATCGACGCCGATCAGCGCCAGCGTGGCCCGCGCCCCGGTCTCCTCGTGCTGGCGCAGCTGGGCGGTGAGATCGATGTCGGTGAGGATGTCGCCGTTGAGCATGAAGAAGCGCTCGTCCAGCAGCTCCTCGGCGTACTTGAGCGCGCCGCCGGTCCCCAGCGGGCTGGGCTCCTCGATGTAGCGCAGGCGGACGCCGAACGCCGATCCGTCGCCGAGCACCGAGCGGACGCCGTCGGCCATGAAGCCGCAGGCCAGGATGACGTCGTCGACGCGGTGCCCGCGCAGCCACTCGATCATGTAGACGATGAAGGGGCGGTCCACCAGGGGGACCACCGGCTTGGGCACCGTGGAGGTGAGCGGTCGCAGCCGCGTCCCCTCTCCTCCCGCCAGGATCAGCGCCTGCACGAGTGGGTCTCCGGGAGGCCCACCACTCAGCGTCCGATGCCCTCGTAGGTGAAGCCGGCAGCCGTCACGGTTTCACGGTCGGTGAAGTTGCGCCCGTCCACCAGCAGGTCCCCGGCCATCCGCGACTTGACCTCGGCCCAATCGAGCTCGGCGAACTCCGGCCACTCGGTGACGAGGATGGCCGCGTCGGCGCCCTCGACGGCGCCGAGCGCCGAGTCGGCGAACGTCACACCGCTCATCCGCTTGCGGGCCTCGTGCTCGGCGATCGGGTCATACGCCGTCACCGTCGCCCCGTCGGCCTGCAGCCGGGCGGCGAGCACCAGCGAGGAGGCCTCGCGCATGTCGTCGGTGTTGGCCTTGAAGGCCAGGCCCAGCAGGGCCACGTGTCGGCCCACCAGGGAGCCCAGGTGCTTCTGGAGCTTGGCGATGACCCGCCGCTTCTGCAGCTCGTTGACCTCGATGACGGCGGTGAGCAGCTGGAAGTGATAGCCGGAGTTACCGGCCAGCTGCTTGAGGGCCGAGACGTCCTTGGGGAAGCAGCTTCCGCCGAAGCCGATCCCCGGCTTGAGGAAGTGGGAGCCGATGCGCTGGTCCAGGCCCATCCCGCGGGCCACCTCGAGCACGTCGGCGCCCGTCTCCTCGCACACGTTGGCGATCTCGTTGATGAAGCTGATCTTGGTGGCCAGGAACGCGTTGGCGGCGAGCTTGACCATCTCGGCCGAGGCGATGTCGGTCCGGACGACGGGGGCGTCGAGGGGCGCGTAGAGGTCCACCACGGCGTCGCCGGCCCAGTTGCCGTCGTCGCCGACGACGACGCGGTCGGGCTTGAGGAAGTCCTCCAGCGCCGAGCCCTCCTTGAGGAACTCCGGGCAGGAGACGTAGGCGAACCCCTCCTTGCCGTGCTCGGCGAAGATCCGCTTGATCGAGGCGCCGGTGCCGACGGGCACGGTGGACTTCATCACCAGCGCGTGGTGGTCTGAGCGTGGCATCGAGGCCACGACGGAGTGGACCGCGGAGAGGTCGGCATCGCCGGAGTAGGTGGGGGGCGTGCCGACGGCGACGAAGAGCAGCCGCGCGTGCTCCAGCGCCGGGGCCAGCTCAGTGGAGAAGTGCAAGCGCCCGGCGCTGCGCGCCACCGACTCGGTGAGGCCGGGCTCGTAGATGGGGATCTCGCCGCGCTTGAGGCGCTCGATCTTGTCTGCGTCGACATCGACGCACCAGACATCGGAGCCGAGCTCCGCGAAACCAGCGGCGGTGACCAGGCCGACGTAGCCGGTCCCGATCACGGCAATGGGTTGACGCTCGCTTGTCATGAGGACGCGAGGGTAGCGGGGTCCCGCGCGCCCCGGAGGGATCGGACCGCCCCGGGGATGCTCATCGGCCACCCTGGGGCCCGTGACGGGGCCGGTGCCGGGCCTACTTGGCCAGCGTCAGCGAGGCGGCGATCCCCACCATCTGGGGGTTGGGGATGTTGCTGGTCAGCGTGTTGGAGATCCAGTACCAGTCCCCACCGCTCTTCCACGCGACGGTGGTCAGCCGGCCCCCGTTGGCGAACAGGAGCAGGTGCTTGCCGTTGACATCGCGCGTGCCGCTGGGGCTGCGCAGCAACGGCGGGTCAGACCACGTCGTGCCCTGCACGCCGTAGTACTGACCGAGCACCGGGTTGATGACGAGCGTCATCCGGTAGGCGGCATGCGGCCGCCCCCGCTGGTCGCGGATCTGGTACTGGCGCGGATAGGAGTGGGTGTACTCCTCGGGGGGCTCGCCGCCGCCGACGCAGTTGCCCGTGGTGCTCATGCAGTACTGGGTGCCGGCCTTGATCAGCCGCGGGTAGTAGATGGGCATCCCGGCGTGGCTCAGCGCCGTCGCCTGCTCGTGCCCGTCGCTGGTGTCCTCGGTGAGGCCGCCGGTGGGGATCTTGGTGATGCGCTTGTGGCCCTTGAGCGACGCCGGGGTCGCCTTGGCCCTGTTGCCCGCGGCGGTCTTGGCCTTCGGGGTGGCGGCCATGAACCGCTGGAACGTCGCCTGCTCGGCCTGCTGGTCACTGGTGACCACGCACGAGGTCGCCGTGCACGGCTGCAGATCGGCCGGGAAGGCCACCTGATGGATGGTGCTGGAGTCCGCGTTGATCACCAGGTTGAACAGGTCAAGGATCCCGTCGGTCGATTGCAGGCCCTTGTCCAGCGTGGAGTTCTTGCCGAAGATCCTCAGCAGCCGGTCCTTCTCGGAGAGCAGCTTGGACACGCTGAACTGGTCCTTGGCCCAGCGGATGAAGTCCTGCTGGCGCGCCTCGCGCACGATGTCGGAGTCCAGATGGCGAAAGCGCACGAACGGCAGGGCGCCGGTGACGGCCTGGTTGTGCCCGCACAGCTTCTGGTACCCGGGCTGGATGTCGATGCTCGAGTAGTCATCGCCGGGCAGTCCCGAGTTCGAGTCGTTGTAGTAGCGGCGGTCCACGTCGGAGTAGACGCAGCCGATGGCGTCCACGAGCTGCGAGAACCCGCTGAAGTTGGTGTCGACGATGTGGTTGATCTTCAGGTCCGGGAACACGTTCTGTTTGATCGTCTTGATCAGCAGTCCGTAGCCGCCCTCGCTGTAGGCCGCGTTGATCTTGGCGATGCCGAAGCCGGGAATGTCGACCTGCAGGTCGCGGGGGATCGACATCACGTTGATCGTCGACGACTTGGCGTTGAGGCGGATCAGCAGCATGGTGTCGGTGTTGGCCTGCGAGAACGGCTCCCCGGCCCGATGGTCGGAGCCGATGAGCAGGATCGTCTGGGGCGCGCCCGGCTTGGGCAGCGAGATCTGCTTGGAGACGATGCCGGGGTTGACCGAGATCTCGCCGACGATCGTCTTGACCTGGAGCAGGCCGGCCACGGCGGTCGTGGCCGCGGCTCCGGCGATGAGGAGCACTCCGCAGAGCACGAAGCGCCACGCCATGCCAAAGCGGCTGTGCGGGATCATGCCGCGCCCCCGTCGACCGCGCGGAGCGACGCCGGCGTGCCCGCCGGGCTGCTCGCCGGGTCGGCCAACCGCTCGGGCAGGACCCGCACGAAGTCGGCCAGGGCCTGGCGGTAGCGCTCCAGCGAGGACACCGAGACCCATTCGTCGGGTCCGTGGTGGCCGCCGCCCTTGGGGCCGAACTCCACGGCGGGGATCCCGGCCTCGATGAACGAGGCCGCGTCCGAGGCGCCGTCGCGCCCGACGCTCATCACCTCGCCGCTGGTGGCCCGCGAGACCGCGTCACGCAGGGCCAGCACGAAGGGGTTGGACCGCGGGACGGTGACCGGCGGATGGATGAAGGTGCGGGTGACGTCGATGGCCCCGATGGCGCGGACCTGGGCGAGGATCTCACCGGGGTCCTGACCGGGGAGATAGCGCACGTCGACGGCCATCTCGCAGCGGTCGGGGACCTTGTTGAGCACGTCGCCGCCGGCGATCCGGCCGAGGTTGATGGAGGGCCGGTCGAACATCTCCGAGGACTCGCGGCTGAAGGGCAGGGATTCGATGGCGCGGAACACGTCGATGGCCTTGAGCACGGCGTTGTCGCCCAGCCAGGGCGTCGAGCTGTGGGCGGATCGGCCGTGGACGACGATCCGCATGGCGAGCACGCCCTTGGCCTGCACACCGATGTGCATGTTCGTAGGTTCGCCGGTGATGGCGAAGTTCCCGCCCAACCCGCTGGTGACCACGGCGTCGGTCGAACGCTCGTCGATCTCCTCTGACTCCTCGTCGGGGACGCACACGAAGCGGACCCGCACCCCGTCCTGGCCGGCCACGTCCTTCAGCGCGCACATCATCGCGGCCAGGCCGCCCTTCATGTCGTAGGCGCCCCGCCCGATCAGCCGGTCGCCCTCGACCCGGGGCGCAAACTGCTCAGGCCGTCCCGGGACCACGTCGAGGTGGCCGTGAAAGACCACGCATGGGGCAGACTCCTGGCTGGCCCCCACCTCGGCGACCAGCACCGGGAAGCCGTGATGCTCGCGCTCGGTGACCGCGATGTCGCGGGACTCCAGCCAGCCCTTGACAAAGCTCGCGGCGGCCACCAGGACATCCGGACGCGAGGATTCGTAGCCGATCAGGCGCTCGGCCACTACCAGCTCGTCAGTCATGAACGGGGCAGGGTAGGCGATCGAGATGACGGCGAGCTAAGGGCTGGTGCGCCTACGCGCCGCCGCCACCCTCGGCGATCCTCAAGAACGCCTGCCACCGGCGCTTGTCGCGCTCGGCCACCCGCCGGCGCTCGGAGTCCTCGCCGGCATCATCGAGCTCCTGCTCGGCCTGCTGGAGGCGGTCGCGCAGCTCGCCGGCGTCCAGGGAGTCGGGCTCGTGGGCCTCCTCCACCAGCAGCAGCGCGCGGTTGTTGGCCACCTGCATGTAGCCCTCAGACTGGGCGAAGCGGACGATGTCGGAGTCCGAGCGATACAGCCGCAGCTCCGTCGGGTCAAGCATCGCCAGCACCGGCTCGTGGTTGGCCAGGATGCCGATGGAGCCGATGGTGGTCCGGGTGGAGATCATCTGCACCTCCTCGGCGAACACCTCGCCGTCGGGGGTGAGGACCTCCACCGGGAAGGTCGAATGCTCGGCCATGGGGGGCTAGCTGGCCTCGTTGTCGGACTCGGACTCGGCCTCGGCGCTGTCGCGCTCGTCGGCCTCGGTGTCCTCGGTCTCCTCGGCCTCCTCGGCCGCTGAGCTCGACTCCTGCTGACCGCCGGCCTCCGCGACGACCTCGTCGATCGTGCCCTTCATGAAGAAGGCCCGCTCGGGAATGTCGTCGTGCTTGCCCTCGAGGATCTCCTTGAACCCGCGGATCGACTCGGCGATCGGGACGTACTTGCCCTCGATGCCGGTGAACTGCGTGGCCACGAAGAACGGCTGGGAGAGGAAGCGCTCGATCTTGCGCGCCCGCGACACCGTCACCTTGTCCTCGTCGGACAGCTCGTCGATGCCGAGGATGGCGATGATGTCCTGGAGCTCGCGGTAGCGCTGGAGCACCTCCTTGACCTGGTTGGCCACGGTGAAGTGCTCCTCGCCGAGGATCTCGGGCTTGAGGATCGTCGAGGTCGAGTCCAGCGGGTCCACCGCCGGATAGATCCCCTTCTCCGAGATCGACCGGCTCAGCGTCGTGGTGGCGTTGAGGTGAGCGAACGCGGAGGCCGGAGCCGGGTCGGTGAGGTCATCGGCGGGGACGTAGATGGCCTGGATCGAGGTGACCGAGCCGTTGCGTGTCGAGGTGATGCGCTCCTGCAGCTGGCCCATCTCGGACTCGAGCGTCGGCTGGTAGCCCACCTGCGACGGCATGCGGCCCAGCAACGCCGAGACCTCGGAGCCGGCCTGAACGAAGCGGAAGATGTTGTCGATGAACAGGAGCACGTCCTGGTTCTCCTGGTCACGGAAGTACTCCGCCATGGTCAGCCCCGACAGGGCCACGCGCATGCGGGCGCCGGGCGGCTCGTTCATCTGGCCGAAGACGAGCATCGTCTTGTCCAGCACGCCGGACTCCTTCATCTCCAGCCACAGATCGTTGCCCTCGCGGGAGCGCTCGCCCACGCCGCAGAACGCCGACAGACCGCCGTGCTCCTGGGCCAGGTTGTGGATGAGCTCCTGGATGATCACCGTCTTGCCCACGCCGGCGCCACCGAACAGGCCGACCTTGCCGCCCTTGGCGTAGGGCGCCAGCAGGTCGACGACCTTGATCCCGGTCTCGAACATCTCGGTGGTCGGGGTGAGGTCCTCGATGGTCGGCGCCTCGCGGTGGATCGGCCACCGCTCGATGCCCTCGGGCATGTCGTCGCCGAGGTCGATCGGCTCGCCGAGCAGGTTGAAGATGCGGCCCAGCGTGTCGCGGCCCACCGGAACGGTGATCGGCGCGCCTGAGTCGATCACCTCGGTGCCGCGGGCCAGGCCGTCGGTGGTGTCCATGGCCACGGCGCGGACACGATCATCGCCCAGGTGCTGCTGGACCTCGCACGTGACGTACGGGTCCTTCTGGGCGGCGATGTCCTCGTCCTCCTCGGCGCGTGCGGCCTCGGGCCGGGGCACCAGGATGGCGTGGTTGATCTCGGGCAGCTTATCGGGGAACACGGCTTCGATGACCACGCCCTGGATCTCTTCGATCCGTCCCACGTTGCGCTTCTCGGTCTGACTGCTGGTTTCGGTTTCCTGGGTGGCAGACATGTGTTCTCCTTATCCGAGGCCTTCTGCGCCGGCCACGACCTCCATGATCTCCTGTGTGATCTCAGCCTGGCGGGCTCGGTTCATCTCCAAGGTCAAATCGTCAATCAGCGTCGAGGCGTTCTCCGACGCGTTGCGCATCGCGGTCATGCGGGCGCCGTGCTCGGACGCTGTGGACTCCAGCAGCGCCCGGTAGATGGAAATCTCGACGTAGTCGGGGACCAGGCGCTTGAGGATCTCCTCCGGGTCGGGCTCGTACTCCACGAGCGCTCGCGGGCCCTTCTTGCCCTCGTCGTCGTCCTCGGACTCTTCGCCGGTGTCCTCGTCAAGCACCGTGGCCTGCTGCAGCGGCAGCAGCGTCTCGCGCCGGATCACCTGCGACAGCGGCGAGATATAGCCGTTATAGAAGATCTCCACCCGGTCAAGCTCACCGTCGGTGTAGGCGGCCATCAGGCGCTCGGCGATGCGCCGGGCATCGGCGTAGGCGGGGCGGTCGGTGAAGCCGGTGAAGCTCTCGGCGACCTCGAGGCCGCGGAAGGTCAGCGATGACGCCGGCCGGCGTCCCGATGCGTAGTAGAGGACGTGGCGGCCCTCGGCGCCGTGCTCACGGCCGGCGGCGACGCCGGCGCGGACGGCATTGGAGTTGAACGCCCCGGCCAGCCCGCGGTCCCCGGCCACCACCAGCAGGCCCACCGTGTTGATGGACTCGTGCTCGGAGAGGATCGGCAGGCGCGGAACGTCACCGGCGGCCTCGGCCGCCTGTCGCGTCATGCGCCGGATCGCCTCGGCGTATGGCCGCAGCGCCTCGATGCGCTGCTCGGCGCGACGCAGCCGGGCGGCGGCCACCATCTCCATGGCCCGGGTGATCTTCTGAATGTTCTTGACCGCGCCGATGCGGTTGCGAACGTCTCGCTGCGAGGTGGCCATACGTCAGTCGATTCCCCCGGTGGGCCGCTAGGCGGCCGCGGGCTCCTTGTCGTCGGACTCCTGGGACTGGCGGCGCGACTCCGGCGGAGCGTCGTCCTCGAGCGGGTGGCCCTCCTCGTCGAGGTCGTACCCGAAGTCCTCGGCGTAGGTGTTGACGGCGTTGTCGAGCGCCTCCTTGGTCTCGTCTGACCAGTCGCCGCCCCCGATCTTCTTGAGCAGCTCGGCTTCGTTGCCGCGCAGCGACTCGGTCAGACCGGTGAGGAACTTCTCCACCTTGTCGACGAGGATGCGGTCCAGGTAGCCGTTGGTGGCGGCGTAGATCTGGGCCACCTGGTCCTCGGCCGGCATCGGGTGGCGCTCGTTCTGGTTGAGCGTGCGCACCAGGCGCTCGCCGCGGGCCAGCGTCCGCTGGGTGTCGGGGTCGAGCTCTGAGCCGAACTGCGCGAAGGCCTCGAGGTCGCGGTACTGGGAGAGCTCGAGCTTCAGGGTTCCCGCCACCTTGCGCATCGGCCCGATCTGGGCCGAGCCGCCGACCCGCGACACCGAGATGCCGACGTTGATGGCCGGCCGCACGCCGGAGTAGAACAGCTTGGGCTCGAGGAAGATCTGGCCGTCGGTGATCGAGATGACGTTGGTGGGGATGTAGGCCGACACGTCGCCGGCCTGGGTCTCGATGATCGGCAGCGCCGTCAGCGAGCCGCCCCCGAGGTCGTCGTTGAGCTTGACCGCGCGCTCCAGCAGCCGCGAGTGCAGGTAGAAGACGTCGCCGGGATACGCCTCACGGCCGGGTGGGCGGCGCAGCAGGAGCGACATCTGCCGGTAGGCGTAGGCGTGCTTGGTGAGATCGTCGTAGATCGCCAAGGCGGCCTTGCCGTTGTAGAGGAAGTACTCGGCCATGGCGCAGCCCGCATAGGGGGCGAGGAACTTGATCGGCGCGGCCTCGTCGGCGGCGGCCATGACGATGATCGTGTTGTCGAGCGCGCCCGCCTCCTCCAGCACGTTGGCGAGCTGGACGACGGTGGCCTTGCGCTGGCCGATGGCGACGTAGACGCAGACCAGACCGCGGTCCTTGTTGTTGATGATCGCGTCGATGCCGATCGAGGTCTTGCCGGTCTGGCGGTCGCCGATGATCAGCTCGCGCTGGCCGCGGCCGATGGGGATCATCGAATCGATCGCCTTCAGGCCCGTGAGCATCGGCTCGGTCACCGGCTGGCGCTGGACGACGCCCGGAGCCTTGTGCTCGGCGGGCCGGGTCTCGGTGCTCTCGATCTCGCCCTTGCCGTCGAGTGGGTTGCCCAGCGGGTCGACGATCCGGCCCAGCAGGCCCTCGCCGACGGGGATGTCGAGCAGGCGTCCGGTGCGCTTGACCGTGTCGCCCTCGGAGATCTTCTCCCACTCGCCGAAGAGCACGGCACCGACGTTGTCTGACTCCAGGTTGAGGGCCAGCGCGGTCACGTCGTGGGGCAGCTCGAGCATCTCGAAGCTCATGCAGTTCTCGAGGCCGTGCACGCGGCAGATGCCGTCGGCGACCGATAGCACGGTGCCGACCTCGGTCAGCTCGGCCTCGGAGGTGTCGAGGCCCTCGATCCGGCTCTTGAGGATCGAGGTGATCTCATCGGGTTTGATCTGCATGGTGTT
>DATJTQ010000227.1:0-16489 GCA_035503355.1 Solirubrobacteraceae bacterium | reverse complement strand
TGACCCTCGCGCAGGCTGCCGAGCGCGTCGGGGTCACGCCGGCCACGCTGCGCCGCTGGATCCGCCAGGGGCTGATCCCCCAGTACAACGGCGATTGGTCTCCCGCCGCCATCGGCCAGGCGCGCGTCGTGGCCAAGATGCGCGAGCGGGGCCATCCGCTGCGCGACATCCGCACCGCCACCGAGGAGGGCCGGCTGGCCTTTGGCTTCCTCGAGGAGCTGTTCGGGTCCGAGCCCCAGCGCTATTCGCTGCAGGAGGCGGCCCGCCAGACCGGGCTGGAGGTGGCGCTGGTCAAGCGCCTCCTGACCGGCATCGGGGTCAATCCCGACGCGGCCGAGTCGGTCTCCGAGGATGAGCTCCAGCTGCTGCGCTACGTCGCCGCGGTGCTCGACACCGGCTTTCCCCTCGTGGCCCTGCTCCAGTTGGTGCGCGTCTACGGGCAGGCGATCGCGCGGATCGCCGACGCCGAGGTCCGTCTCTTTCACCTCTACGTCCACGAACCGCTCATGCGGTCGGGCGCGACCGGCGTGGAGACGGCCGAGCAGATGCAGGCGATGAGCCGTCAGGTGCTCCCGCTGGCCGGGCCCATCCTGGACCAGATCCATCAGCACTATCTCCAGTTCTTCGTCGAGCAGGACGTGGTCGGCCACATGGAGGCTGACCTGGACGGCAGCGCCGTCGACCTCGGGCGGATGCGGGTGGCCATCGCCTTCGCCGATCTCACCGGCTACACGCGGATGACCGAGGAGGAGGGCGAGCTGTCCGCAGTCGACGCCGTGGAGCGGTTTGTGGACGCCGTCGAGGTCACCCTCCCCGATGAGGCGCGGATCATCAAGACGATCGGCGACGAGGTGATGATCATCGGCTCTGACGCCGGCGCTCTCACCGATTGGGCCGTCGGCTTTCAGGCGATGCAGACCGAGCGACCGCTGCCGCGCATCGCGGTGCACTACGGCGTCGCCCTGTTTCGCGACGGCGACTACTACGGCCGTGACATCAACATCGCCAGCCGCGTATCGGCGCGTTCGGCGGGTGGTGAGGTCCTGGTCACGCGGCCCGTGGTGCAGGTCGCCCGGGCGGGTGGGAATCATCTTGATTTCGAGCGGATCGGCGAGGTCACCCTCAAGGGCTTCAATGAGTCCACGGAGGTGTTCGTGGCCCGCCCGCGCGACGAGGACACGTCGTCGTGACCGATCTCGAGGAGGTGGTCCGCGCCGACGGGCTGCTCGCGCCGGGCCTCCCGGTGGTGGTCATGTACTCGGGTGGGCGCGACTCGACCTGCCTGCTGCACCTGGCCGCGCGCATCGCCGGCGCTCCGGCGGTCAGCGCCCTGCACGTCAACTACGGCCTGCGGGGGACCGCCGACGCCGACGAGCGCCACTGCGCCGGCCTGTGCGAGGCGCTGGGCATCCAGCTCGACGTCCGCCGGCCGGTGCGGCCGCCCGAGGGTGGGGGGAACCTCCAGGCGTGGGCGCGCGAGGAGCGCTACCGGGCGGCCGGCGACCTGGCGGTGGCCCGCCAGGCCGACGTGGCCGTGGGCCACACGCGCTCCGATCAGGTGGAGACGATCCTGTACCGGCTGGCCTCGTCGCCCAGCCGCCGTGCCGTCGTGGGCATGCTCGCGCGCGACGGGGCCCTCGTGCGCCCGCTGCTCGGCGTGACGCGCGAGGAGACGGGCGCGTACTGCACGGCGCACGGCCTGCGCTGGCGCGACGACGAGTCCAACGACACCGATGCCTACGCGCGCAATCGGATCCGCCGCGAGCTGGTTCCCGCGTTCGAGCGGGTGCATCCGGCCGCCGCCGAGAACGTGCTGGCGCTGGCCGAGATCCTGCGCGCGGAGGCCGAGGTCCTCGACGAGCTGGTGTCCGAGGCGCTCGAGGGCCGCGCCGAGATCGCGCTTGACCGGTTGCGCGAGCTGGCGCCCGCGCTGCGCCGCCTGGTGGTGCAGCGCCTGGCCGACGAGGCCGCCGGGCGCCTGGCGGCCGGGGTCGCCCGCCGCGCCGACGAGGTCGCGGCGATGCCCCCGCACGGCACCTCCGCCCTCGACCTCCCCTCCGGCGTCCGCGCCACCGCCCGCAACGGCGTGGTCACCTTCGCCCGGACTCCGGCCATCCCACACAAGTAAACTTATAAGTGTACTTTTTTAGGCTGTCGGTGCGCGGCGGTCATCCGTCGGGGCGGCCTCACTAGACTGCGCCAACGTGAGCGACGATCCAGCGATCGGGGAGATCCTCGTGCCCTCCGAGGATCTCAGCCGGAGGGTGCGGGAGCTGGGCGAGGAGGTCTCACGCGACTACGCGGGAAAGAATCTCCTCCTCATCGGCGTTCTCAAGGGTGCCGTGTTCTTCCTGTCGGACCTCATGCGCCACATCGACATCCCCGTCGAGGTGGACTTCATGGCGGTGGCGTCCTACGGCTCGGCCACCACGACCTCGGGCGTGGTGCGGATCCTCAAGGATCTCGACGCTGCCATCGAGGGCCGCGACGTGCTGATCGTCGAGGACATCGTCGACTCCGGGCTCACCCTCCAGTATCTCCTGCGCAACCTCGCCGGACGCAACCCCGCGTCGCTCGAGGTCTGCGCGCTGCTGACCAAGCCGGCCCGCCGCAAGGTCGACCTCAGCACCCGGTACGTGGGCTTTGAGATCCCGGACCGGTTTGCCATCGGCTACGGGCTGGATCACGCCGAGCGCTACCGCAACCTTCCCTACGTCGCTGCGTTGGACGTCTAGAGCCTGAGATTGCAGGCGATTTTGCGCTTCGGGAAGGTGGTTTCCATGCCAAACGCAGGTGCTACGCTTGCTAGCCCACGGTATCCGCGCCAGATCGGGTAGTACCGGGGCAACGCAGGGATTTCAGCAATGAGCCGGTTTTTCAAGAGCGCCGCTTTTCCGATCCTGATCGTCGTCGTCTTGGCGTTCTTCGCCCAGAAGCTGATCGGGAGCTCGAGCCACGGGCCGAACTACACGTTCGGCAACCTCCTCACGCAGCTGGATCAGAAGCAGGTCAAGAGCCTGCAGCTGGACCAGAAGTCCAACAGCGCCAACGTGACGCTGACCAACGGCCAGAAGTACTCGGTCGGCTATCCGGACTCCTATGCGCCGACGCTCATCAAGGACGCGTCGACCCAGGTCCCGGCGTCGGGCTTCAACGTGCAGAGCAAGTCGTCCAACGGCTGGCTGTCGCTGCTGACCTACATCCTGCCCTTCATCATCTTCATCGGATTCTGGATCTTCCTCATGAACCAGGTCCAGGGCGGCGGCTCCAAGGTCATGTCGTTCGGCAAGTCGCGCGCCAAGCGCATGTCGGTCGATTCCCCGAAGATCACCTTCCGGGACGTCGCGGGGGTCGACGAAGCCGTTGAGGAGCTCCACGAGATCAAGGAGTTCCTCGAGAACCCCAAGAAATTCCAGGCGCTCGGCGCCCGCATCCCCAAGGGCGTGCTCCTCTACGGCCCTCCGGGAACCGGAAAGACGCTGCTGGCCCGCGCTGTGGCCGGCGAGGCGGGCGTTCCCTTCTTCAGCATCAGCGGCTCTGACTTCGTCGAGATGTTCGTCGGCGTGGGCGCCTCGCGCGTGCGTGACCTGTTTGAGCAGGCCAAGCAGAACTCCCCGTGCATCATCTTCATGGACGAGATCGACGCCGTCGGCCGCCATCGCGGCGCCGGCTTGGGCGGCGGTCACGACGAGCGCGAGCAGACCCTGAACCAGCTCCTCGTCGAGATGGACGGCTTCGAGATGAAGGACAACATCATCTTGATCGCCGCCACCAACCGTCCCGACATCCTTGACCCGGCCCTCCTGCGCCCGGGGCGGTTTGACCGCCAGATCGTGGTGGACCGCCCGGACCGGCTCGGCCGCAAGAAGATCCTCGAGGTTCACACACGCGGCAAGCCGCTGGCTCGGGAGATCGACGTCGACGCCCTCGCGGGGCAGACCCCCGGATTCACCGGTGCCGACCTCTCCAACCTGGTCAACGAGGCCGCCCTCCTCGCCGCTCGCAACGGCAAGCGCGAGATCACCCAGCTGGAGCTGGAGGAGGGGATCATGCGCGTCATCGCGGGCCCGGAGAAGAAGACCCGGGTGATGAGCAACAAGGAGCGGCGGATCACGGCCTACCACGAGATGGGCCACGCGATCGTCGGTCACTTCCTGCCCAACAGCGATCCGATCCACAAGATCTCGGTGATCTCTCGCGGCCAGGCCCTCGGCTACACCATCTCGCTGCCGGGCGAGGACAAGTTCCTCACCACGCGCGCAGAGCTCCAGGACACGATGGCCATGACCCTGGGCGGCCGGGCCGCCGAGGAGATCTGCTTCGACGAGATCACCACCGGCGCCTCCAACGACCTCGAGAAGGTCACCGCCACCGCCAAGCAGATGGTGATGCGCTTCGGGATGTCAGAGAAGCTCGGCCCGCGGGTGTTCGGCCATGACCACGGCCAGCCCTTCCTGGGCCGCGAGTTCTCCTCCGAGCCCGACTACTCCGACGAGATCGCCCGCGAGATCGACGACGAGATCCGCCGCATCGTCGAGATGGCGCACGTCAACGCCAAGAGCATCCTCACCGAGAAGCGCGTCGAGCTCGAGAAGCTCTCCGAGATCCTCATCAAGCGCGAGACCATCGAGAAGGCTCAGTTCGAGTCGTTGCTCGAGGGCCAGTCCGAGGAGGCCGTCTTCGGCTCCGAGGCCCCGGCCCCGCCCGAGGTCCCCTCGGTCACCGGCACCCCCGCGGAGCGCGCCCTTCCCCAGGGTCCGCGCCCCCTGCCCCGGCCCGGGCTGGCCGGCGGCGCCGCCGAGTAGCTCTTCCGTCACACCTTCTAGCAGGGGCGGTTCCCCGTGCCAGTGTTGGGTGGATCCAAGGCGGCCTCCTAGGCCGACAGCAACCCCCGCCCGTACCAGTCTGAAGACGACCGCACGCCCGGCAGGGCAAAGAAGTACCCGCCGCCCACAGGCGTGACGTAGTCGACCATCGGCTCGCCGATCAGCCGCGTCTGGACGGTCTCGAACTGGCGGGCGATGTTCTGCTGAAAGCAGTTGAAGATGAGCCCCATGTCGAGGTTGCCGTTGAGATCGACGCCGCGATCGTAGTTGTAGCCGCGGCGCAGGATCCGGCTGTGCTCGCTGGCCCGCGTGCGCGGATTGGCCAAGCGGATGTGGGCGGTCAGCGGGATCCGCCGGCCATGCGGGTCGGCGTGGAAGTCTGGGATGTCGGTCTCCACGTGCCCATCCAGGGGCGCTCCGGTGTCGCGGAAGCGCCCGATCATCTGCTGCTGCTCGGTCAGCGACACGCGATCCCAGAACTCGATGAGTGTCTTGATGATGCGGCACACGTGGTAGCTGCCGCCGAGGGCCCACGCCGGCTCGCCGATGCCGTGCGTCACCCACAGCAGCTCACGGGCCACGACGGCGTCGGACACCGCCGGGTTGGCGATCCCGTCCTTGAAGCCCAGGTGGTTGCGGGGGACGCCCACCGGCCGCGGCGGGGAGACGAACCCATCCAGGCGCCAGCGGATCTGCATCGCGCCCCGCGTGTGCTTGACGATCTGGCGCAGTGCGTGGATAGCGGTGTCGGCGCTGCCCGCGCAGATCTGGAGCAGCAGGTCGCCGCCGGTCTGGGCCGGGTCCAGGTCGTCGTTGGGGAACGAGCGCATCGGCGTGAGATGGCGCGGGCGATGGGCGGCCAGCCCGTAGCGATCGTCGAACAGAGTGCTGCCCACGCCGACCGTGACCGTCAACCCGTCGGCCGGGACCACCGGCCCGAGCGTGCCGCTGTCCGACGGCGGCGCGCCGGTGCCCAGCGCCGGCGGAATCCCTCCCGCGGCAAGGAACCGCGCCTGATCGGTCAGCGTTTGCAGCAACCCGCGCAGGTCCGCGCGGTTGCCCGCCACCACGTCGAACGAGGCGAAGCACGCCGCCGGCGGCGGCGCGGTGACGATCCCCGCCTGGTGCTCGCCGTGGAAGGGGACGGCGCCCATGCGGGCCGCCGGGGCGCCGGCCGGATTGAAGTCGATGCGGCCGTCGCGCTGGAGGGGGTCGCCCGGCGCCCCCGCGGCCGAGGCGGTCCCCGGAGCGCCCAGCGCGCCGGCACCCAGGGCGGCGGCCCCTGAGCGGCGCAGGAACTGGCGGCGGTCAAGGCTCATGTGCCGCCCGCCACCTGCAACAGATCGGGGATCGGCGCCAGCGTCTCCAGGACCGCGCCGACGGCGGCGTCGACTCGCTCGCGCGCCGCAGTCGGCAACTCCGACACCGCCACCCACCGCCCGTTCACCTGGCCCGCCTGTGCGGCACCGACAACGGCGTCAAGCTGGCGCCGGGCCCGGCCCACCAGCCGAGGCGAGCGCGGTGCGATCACCGGCGCCAGCAGCGACAGCATCTCCCGGGTCGCGCCGACATCGGCCATCACGGAGGCGAGCGCCGTGCCGCTGCCGTACTCGTCGTCGCCGCTGAGTGAGTCACGCAGCGCGTCCTCGAGGATCTCGTGCGCGCGCAGCGTCCAGATCGAGAGCCCGACGGGCGTCATCGGCAGCTCGGGGCCGAGGGGGCGCGCGGCCAGCCGGGCCACCAGCTCGCTCAGCACGGCCGCATCGGCGGTCGCTGCGGCGACGTCGCCGCGGGTCCAGAGATCCAGCTCCACCTTGTGAAAGCCGGTGAACTGCGGGTCGTCCACTCCGCCCACCAGTCCGGCCGCCGTGCCGTCGATCTGGCGGCCGAGCTGCCCGAACGCCCCGTAGGCACCGTCGTCCTGACCGATCCGCAGCCATGTCAGGTGTGCCGTCAGCCAATCGGACTCGGCCCCCGGCACGTCGCCGGATCGCAGCGCGGCGGAGAGACCGGCCAATTGCCCCCGGAGCGTCCCGAGCAGCTCCCGCACGTACGCCCGATACGCCCTCATCGGCGCGTCGAGCTGCAACGCCGGCACGGGAATGACCCCCGGCGCGCGGTGGCGGGCGCGCGCCAGCGCCCAGGGCGCCGGGCACAGCAACACCACCAGCAGCGCGCCCACCGCGGCTGCCGCGCCCCAACTGCGACCCATCAGGGCAGCGGCGGGTTCAGTCCAGCGGCGTGGCATTCGGCCAGCCCGTGCGCCAGGCTCGGCGACGCCGCCAGCTTGGGCGGCACCAGGAACGTGGGCGCTCGGAAGTCGAAGTAGTCGGTCATCGGGTGCGCGTTGGCATCGCGGAACGTCATCGCCGGCAGGTTCCACTTGTGCTCCAGGAATGCGGTGATCGACGTGTGGTCCTGGACCACGTTGGAGACGTACTTGGCGCGCGACCACGGGGAGACGACGACCGTGGGGACGCGGAAGCCGAGGCGGTCAAAGCCTCCGGGGGCCAGCGGCGGCCCGCCGGGGACGGGGATGGGGGCAATGCTGTCGGGCGCGATCGCGCGCGGCGGGGGGACGTGGTCGTAATAGCCGCCGTGCTCGTCGTAAGTGATGAACAGCGCGGTCTCGGGCCACGCGGGCGAGTGCAGCAGCGCCTTGACCACCTTGGCCACGAAGCGCTCGCCCACCTGCACGTCCTGGGGGTTCTCCTCCGAGGTGGTGGTGTAGTTGGGGTCCAGGAAGGTGAACGCGGGCAGCTTGCCCGCCGAGGCGTGCGTGAAGAATTTGTCGATCGTCTGCACGCGCTTCTTGCGGGCGGGGGTGAGCCAGTTCGGGACGATCAGCGCGCTCGGCAGGTTCTGGTAGTAGTTGGCCCACTCGATGTGGTGCTGATCGAGCCGGTCAAAGATGGTGCCGTTGGCCGCCGGGGTGGTGAAGGTCTGGCTGTTGGTGGCGGTCAGGCCCGAGGCAGTGCCGCAGAAGAGGAAGCGGCGGTTGGGGTAGGTCTGGGCCAGCACCGAGCAGAAGTAGCGGTTGCCCACCGGGAAGTGCCGGACCATCGAATAGGTGAAGGGCAGATCGGTGTTGTCCCAGAAGCTCATCGCCACCGGGCCCGACGCCTTCACGAAGCCGTCGTTGCGCCCGCTGTCCCAGGACAGATGCGAGCTGTTCCAATCCTGGCCGGGGTGGCCGACGAGCTGGCACGGCGAGGACATCGGCCGCGCGGGCACCGCGGCTCCGGTGGTGTCGAGGTTGACCTCCACCGGCTGCCCGCCCTTCAGCGTGAAGCCGTCGACGTTCTGACGGCCCGGGACACGGTGAGGGACCATGCCGAGCAGGTTGTCGAAGGAGTGGTTCTCCATCATCAGGACGACCACGTGCTTGATCTGGGGCATGCTTTCGGTCCCTGCACGCATGTGCGGGAAGGGCAGGCTGTCGGGGCGGCGGACACCGGCGGCGACGGCGGCCGGCTTGGCCCAGGCGGGCACACGCCCGTAGGCGATCGCAGCGGCGCCCGCCGCGGCGGCGCCCAGCAGAGAGCGTCGGGTCAGGGTGTCCCGGCGCGGTGAGGAGAATGAGTGTTCTGACGGCATCGCGGCCGATGTATATCGCTCGGGGAGGCTGGTCGCGTCACCGGGGCCTCCAGGTTCACGCCTCGGTCACGAGCCAAACCCCCCGAACCTCGGCCTCGAGGAGGGGTAACGTGGCGGGGGTGACTCCCGCTCCCCGCCGTTCATCCGGCTTCTCGCTCTCCTTCACCCGCGTGTGGCTGCCGCTGGCCATCGTGATCGCCGGCGTGGTGCTCATCGTCATTGGGCACGGCAGCTACTCAAACCTGGCCAACACCCACTCGCTGGAGTCGGCGGCCGGGGTTTCCCTGCTGCTCGTGGCGCTGATCGTGTGGATGCTCAACTGGATGTACCGACTGAGCATCCGCTCCAACGAGGAGCGCGAAGACGAGGAATTGGCTCGCGAGTACTTTGACCGGACCGGTCACTGGCCCGACGAGGAGTAGCGCGCACGATGCCCGAGACCACCGGGGGTTTCGCGGTGATGGGGGTGGTCAACGTCACCCCGGACTCGTTCTCCGACGGCGGCCTGTACGTGGACCCCGGCGCGGCCGTCGCTCACGGCGTGGACCTCGAGGCCGAGGGCGCCGAGATCCTCGACATCGGCGGCGAGTCGACCCGTCCCGGCGCGGAGCCGGTGGACGCCGATGCGGAGCTGGGCCGGGTGCTGCCGGTGATCGAGGGTCTCCGCGCCCACGGCGTGGGGGCCCGGATCTCGATCGATACCTCCAAGGCGGCCGTCGCCGGCCGGGCCCTCGATGCCGGAGCGACGCTCGTCAACGATGTGACCGCGCTGCGCGGGGATCCCGCGATGGCGCAGCTGGTGGCAGAGCGAGGGGTGGACTGTTGCCTCATGCACATGCTCGGCGAGCCGCGCACCATGCAGGACGATCCACGCTACGACGATGTCGTCTCCGACGTCAAGGCGTTCCTGGAGGAGCGGATCGCCTTCGCGGTCGCCGCCGGCGTCGCCGAGGACAGGATCCTGCTCGATCCCGGGATCGGCTTCGGCAAGACCGCCGAGCACAACCTCGAGCTGCTGGCCCGCCTCGACGAGCTCGTGGCGCTGGGGCGCCCGGTGGTGATCGGGACGAGCCGGAAGTCGTTTCTGGGGCGGGTCACCGGCCGCTCGGTCGAGGATCGCCTGGCCGCGACGATCGCCACCAACGTGCTGGCCTACGAGCGCGGGGCGCGCATCTTCCGTGTCCACGACGTGGCTCCCGTTCGTGACGCGCTGGTCATTGCGGGTGCTACGGTGCGACGCCGATGGCCGACGACGCCGACGAAGAGTACGACGAGGACGCTGACGACGTAGACGATGATGACGAGGGCTCAGAGCCCGAAGTCACGATCGAGATCGCCGGCCTGTCGCTGTTCACCCACGTCGGGGTGACCGCCGCCGAGCGCGAGGTGGGACAGCGCCTGTTGCTCGACATCCGCCTCGATGTCGGCGAGTGCGACGCGACGTTGACTGACCGCATCGAGGACACCGTGGACTATGCCCAGGTGTGCGACATGGCCAATCTCGTCGCTCAGCAGCGCTCCTACAAGACGCTGGAGCGCCTCTGCACGGCCATCGCCGACCGGTTGCTGGAGCAGTACGAGGCGCACGCGGTGTGGGTCAAGGCCGCCAAGCCCGAGCCGCCGCTCGCGCTGCCCGTGACCGAGGTCTCGGTCGAGGTGTGGCGCGAGACGCAGGGCTGACGCGGCGCCAGTGAGCGCGACCGGGTATCTGGGGCTCGGCTCCAACATCGGCGACACCCGTGCCCACCTGTCCGCGGCGATCGCCGCGCTGCCCCAGCACGGGGTGCGCGTCTTGGCCACCTCCTCGCTGTATGAGACAGAGCCGGTCGGCCTCATTCTCGACCAGCCGGACTTTCTCAACGCCTGCGCGCGCATCGAGACCGCTCTCGGCCCCGAGGACCTGCTCGATGCCTGCAAGGCGGTGGAGCGGGAGGTGGGCCGCGCCGCCGGGGGGCCGAGGCACGGCCCGCGGGTGATCGACGTCGACCTGCTGCTGCTCGACGAGCTGGAGTACAGCTCGGAGCGGCTCACTCTCCCACACGCCGAGACCGGCTCCCGGCGCTTTGTCCTCGTGCCCCTGCTCGAGCTCGATCCTGACCTCGCCCTGCCCTCCGGTCAGCGGCTGGGCGACACCCTGGCGGCCCTGCCCGCGGGCCAGGCGGTCCGCCGCGTTGGGCCGCCGTTGATGTAATTGGGCCTGCCCATGCTCCTCGTCGTCGATGTCGGCAACACCCAGACCCACTTCGGCGTCTACCGCGACGGCGAGAACGTCGTGGCCGAGCACTGGCGCTTTGCCACCGTGCGCGACTCGACGCGCGACGAGTTGGGGGCCGCCCTGGCCAACCTGCTCGGCCTGCGCGGCCTCGGCTTCAAGGACATCGACCGCTCGATCGTCTCCTCCACGGTGCCGCAGCTGTCGGAGGAGTGGCGGTACATGTCGGCGCGGTACCTGAGTCACGAGATGATGGTGGTCGGCCCGGCGATCCGTACCGGAATGCCCATCCGCTACGACAACCCGCGCGAGGTGGGGGCCGACCGGCTGGCCAACGCCATCGCCGCCTACGATCGCGTGCGGGGCGCGTGCGTCGTCGTCGACTTCGGAACGGCCATCACCTACGACGTCGTCTCGGCCGCCGGCGAGTACCTGGGCGGGATCATCACCCCCGGGGCCGAGATCTCGATCGACGCGCTCTATGACCGGGCGGCCAAGCTCCCCAAGGTGGAGCTCGCGCAGCCGCGGGCCCTGATCGGCAAGTCCACGGTGGAGGCGATCCGGAGCGGCATCGTCTACGGCTTTGCGGGGCAGGTCGACGGCATCGTGCACCGCCTGCGCCAGGAGCTCGGGCCCGACATCACCGTCATCGCCACGGGCGGCCTGGCCGCGCTGCTGGTGCCCGCGGTGCGCGAGACCATCGACGAGGTCGACGACCTGCTGACGCTCACCGGCCTGCGCCTCATCTGGGACCGCAACGCCCCGGGAGCCCCCGGCGGCTCTGGCGCGCCGCCGTCCTAGACGGGCGGCACCGGGACGTCGGGCGTGCGGGCGACGCTCGCGGCCAGGATGAGGAAGGCGAGGCGCCGGCGGTTGTCGGGCTCGGCGGCGGTGAGCTCGTCGAAGTCGTCCAGGAGGGAGCGGACCGCTGCGAACACCGGCGCATCGTCGATCCCGTCGGGCACGTCGCAGCCCAACCGCGCCAGGGCGAGCATCTCCGGGCCGCCGTCGTTGCCCCGCATGGTGGCGATGGCGCCGAGCATGAGGTACTCCGACACGCGGTCCAGGAGCACGTGAGACGCGCGGTCGCGCTCGCCCACCGCCGGTCCGGCCGGCTGGAGCGGCTCGCCGGCGGCGATCCGCAGGGATTGCTCGGAGGTGATCGAGCGGATCTGCTCGGCGGAGAGGCCGACCTGCACCGCCGAGCGGATCTGGAAGATCGCCGACATCAGCGTGTGCCCGTAGGGCGCGTCGGAGGCAAAGAGGATCTGCCCCGGCGGCACGAGCGCGAACAGCGCCTGCAGGTCGGCGGGCATCCACCAGGCGGTGTCGAACATCAGGTTCGGGTGGTCGGCGGCGACGCGCCAGATCCACGACAGGTCACACACGCCGGCGTGGGCGAGGATGAAGCGAGTCCTGGGGAACGCGCCGGCCAGCTCCACGGCGTGCAGACCGAGCGCGGGGATGCCGCGCCCGGCGTGGATGAGGATGGGCAGTTCGCGCTCGTCGGCGAGGGCGGCCAGCTCGCGCACGGCGGGATGGTCCAGGGTGAACTGCTCGGCGCGCGGGTGCAGCTTGATGCCCTTGGCGCCGGCGGCGAGCGCGCGCTCGGCCTCGGCGCGGGCGTCGCCGTTGTTGGGGCTGACGCGGCAGAACGGGGTGAGCACGCCGTCGGACTCGGCGGCGACGTCGATGACCATGTCGTTGGCCGGGGGGTACCCGTCGGGCTCGTGCATGGGGAAGACGAAGGCGCCCCGCGCCCGGGCGGTGCCGAGCGTGCCCAGCAGCTCGGCCGGGGTCTGCTTCATGCCGTCAGGGTCGTTCTGGCCGAGGTGGGTGTGAGCGTCGAAGAGCTCGATGCCGGGGACCTGTTCGAGCATCAGGTCGGCCCACGGGCGGATCCGCGAAGTGATGTCCATATCCCATTCGTACCATGAGTTGTCCGTGACCCCTTTGCTGGACAGCCCTCGCCCCCCGCTGCAGGCCTCGCTGACCGATTCCTGGAGCCTGGGGGGGATCCCCATCGCCAACCGCGTCGTGCTGGCCCCGCTGGCCGGGATCGGCAACTGGTTCGTGCGGCTACAGGCCAAGCGCCACGGTGCGGGGCTGGTGGTGTCCGAGATGGTCTCCAGCCACGCGGTGCATTACCGCAATGAGCGCACCTGCACCGAGCTGCTGCGCATCCACCCTGAAGAGCACCCGGTCTCCATGCAGCTGTTCGGCTCAGACCCCGACATCATGGAGTCCGCCGCCGAACGCGTCGCCGCCGCCGGGGCCGACCTCATCGACCTCAACATGGGCTGCCCGGTGCCCAAGGTGTGCAAGACCGGCGCCGGCGCGGCACTGCTGGCCGATCCCGATCGCGCGGTGGCGGTGGCCCGGGCCGCCGGCCGCGGCAGCGGCCTGCCGGTGACGGTCAAGCTGCGCTCCGGCGCCCGGCCAGGCGATCTCGGCGGCGTCGAGGTGGCGCGCCGCCTGGCCGAGGAGGGCGTGGTGGCCGGTCTGTGCATCCATCCGCGCCACGCGTCCCAGCGCCACTCCGGCAAGCCCGACTACGAGCTCGCCCGCCGCCTCGTGGAGGAGCTGCCGGTGCCGGTGGTGATCTCCGGCGGGCTGCGATCCCCCGAGCTGGCCCGCGAGGCGTTTGAGCGCACCGGCGCCGCGGCGATCGCGCTGGCGCGAGGATCGCTGGGCAACCCATGGCTGTTCTCACAGCTCCTGGGCTCGCGTGAGGCCGACCCCACACGGGCCGAGATCCTCGGTGAGCTGGACTGGGTCATCGAGCGGGCAGCCGAGCACCTCGGCGAGGAGCGGGCGGCACGCTACCTGCGCAAGTTCTACCCGTGGTACGTGGAGCGCCTGGACGGCGACAAGGCCCTCCAGGATGCGCTGCAGCGTGCGGAATCCCTCGAGGATGCCCGCGAGCTGCTCGCCGCGATCTGATCGTTCGTCACACCGCGGTTACACGCGCCGGATTCTGGGGTAGGGTGTGCGCGCCATGTTCCGGTGCGTTGTCAGTGCCGTCGTGACTGCGGCCTGTGCCGCGCTGGTGTGCGTGCCTGCCGCCCAGGCCCAGGTGCAGCCATATGGCACCAACGACTTCGGCGGCTTTCGCAACATCCTGCCGCCGGGCACCAACGGCTTTGACAACGTCACGCAGCTGGCCCAGTTCGAGGCCACCGGTGCGCGGCCCGCGCACAACGACGACCAGCTGTCGATGTACTCCAACCTGACCACGGCGGCGGGCTCGGTCACGGCGGCGACCATCCCTGACTACTTCAAGGACGCGACGTTCGGGGTTCCCACGGGCGACGTGCAGAGCAGCGAGTCGCCGGAAGCCGGGGTCACGATCGTGCGCGACAAGCAGTTCGGCGTGCCCCACATCTACGGCGACACCCGCGCCGAGCTGATGTTCGGCATCGGATATGCCACCGCCGAGGACCGGTTGTTCTTCATCGATGCGCTGCGCCACTCCGGCCAGGGCGACCTGGCGTCGTTCGCGGGCGGAGCCAACGTGTCGATGGACGAGGAGGTGTGGGCCGACGAGCCGTACACCCAGCAGGACCTCGTCAACCAGGTCAACTACATGCATGACCAGCCCGGCGGCGAGCAGCTCTTCCAGGACGCCTCCAACTACGTCAACGGGATCAACGCGTACATCAACCAGGCTCAGCAGCCCCTGAACTTCCTGAGCATGATGCCGGGCGAATACGCCGCCATCGGGCAGCCGCAGGGACCCGCGCCGTTCACGCTGGAGAACCTCGTCTCGATCGCCACGCTGGTGGGCGGGATCTTCGGCAACGGCGGGGGCGACCAGCTCTTCAATGCCGAGCTGTACGAGAGCATGCTCCAGAAGTTCGGGCCCGAGCACATCTCGCTGGCGGGCTCGCCGACGGTCATCGCCAAGCCGCGCAAGAAGGCCACGAAGAAGCCCAAGGAGAAGACGGCCAAGAAGAAGAAGGCCAAGCCGGCCGCCGACCACTCGGGCTTCGCCACCTTCCTCAGCTTCGACGATCCCAACGACCCCGAGGCGCCCACCACCGTCCACAAGAAGAAGTTCCTCTACCAGTCGCTGCCCACACCGAGCAAGGCCGTGTCCAAGACGATCGCCCTGCCCGATCGCGGCTCGGTGCAGCCGGTCAACGAGGTCGTCGGCGGCGCCGCCCCGGCCGCCCAGGCGCGCGCCGCCCACGCCAGCGGGAAGGGCCACGCGGGGCTCGGCCTCGGGACCGCCGCCAACTCCGGCCCCGGCCTGCTGGCCTTCCCGCGCTCGATGTCCAACGCCCTGCTGGTCAGCGCCAAGGACTCGGCCAGCGGCCACCCGCTGGCGGTGATGGGACCACAGGTCTCCTACTTCTCGCCCGAGATCCTGATGGAGGAGGACATCCATGGACCCGGGATCGACGCCGACGGCGCGGCCTTCCCCGGCGTCAACCTGTACGTCGAGCTTGGCCACGGGACCGACTACGCGTGGTCAGCCACGTCGGCGGGCCAGAACATCATCGACACCTTCGCCGTGCCGCTGTGCAACCCCTCGGGCGGGACGGTGGCCAAGACCTCGGACTTCTACCTGCTCCACGGCCAGTGCGTTCAGATGGAGACGCTGACCGACCAGGAGTCGTGGACGCCGAATCTGGCCGACTCCACGCCGGCCGGCTCGATCACGCTGCAGACCGAGCGCACGGCGTTCGGGATCGTCATCGCCCGCGCCACGGTCAAGGGCCGGCCGGTCGTCTACACCAACCTGCGCTCCACCTACATGCACGAGCTCGACTCGGCGACCGGGTTTGCCGACTTCAATGACCCGGCCGACATGCGCACGCCGCAGGACTTCTATGACTCGGCCAACCGCATCGGCTACACGTTCAACTGGTTCTTCACCAACAACAAGCACATCGCGTACTTCAACTCGGGTGAGAACCCGGTGCGCGCCGCCCACACCGACCCGCTGTTCCCCACGTGGTCAAGCTCGCCGTGGAAGGGCTTTGCCGGTGCGGCCGCGATGACGCCGCAGAGCAACACCGAGAAGGACATGGGCGAGAACGGGCACCCGCACGTGGCCGACCAGCCCTACCTGACCAGCTGGAACAACAAGCAGGCCCCTGGCTTCGGCGATCCCGCCACCGAGCAGCAGTACTCCTCGATCTACCGCTCACAGCTGCTCGACAACAACATCAACGCCTACCTCAAGCGCGACCACCACAAGATGACGCTGGCCGATCTGATCAACGCGATGGGGATCGCCGGCACCCAGGACCTGCGGGGCGTCGAGGTGCTCCCCTACGCGCTGAAGATCATCGGCAAGCCCACCAACCCGGCGTTGGCCCAGGCGGTGTCCGCGTTGCGCGCCTGGATGGCCAGCGGCGCGCACCGCATCAACCGCGAGAACCCCGGCGCCTCCGGCAACTATGACCAGACCGACGCCGTGCGGATCATGGATGCCTGGTGGCCGCTGTGGGTCCAGGCCGAGTTCCAGCCGGTGCTGGGGTCCAGCCTGCTCGGCCAGGTGGAGAGCGACTATCCGATCAACGACGAGCCGGGCGCCGGCGCGCCGGTGCACGGCACCCCGTCGACGCTGCACCAAGGCTCGGCCTTCGACGTCGGCTTCTACGGGATCGTCCAGAAGGACCTGCGCGCGGTGCTCAAGCAGCGCGAGCGCGGGAAGCTCAACCGGATCTACTGCGGCAACGGCTCACTGTCGCGCTGCCGGGCAGCGCTCGAGAGCTCCCTGGCGGCGGCGGCCGCCGAGACCCCCGCGCAGGTGTATCCGGCCGAGGGCCCGTGCCAGGCCGGAGACCAGGAGTGCCATGACTCGATCCAGTTCCGGGCCATCGGCGCCATCACCCAGCCGCTG
>DATJTQ010000226.1:0-6618 GCA_035503355.1 Solirubrobacteraceae bacterium | reverse complement strand
GCTCGCGAGGCGGTCGGGGCGGCGCCGTTTCGCGAGTCGGCGTGGGCGGCGCTCATCTGCGCGCTGCAGGCCCGGGGCAATGTCGCCGAGGCCCTGCACGCCTTCGAGGAGGTGCGCACGCGGTTACGCGACGAGCTCGGGGCGGTGCCGGGCCGCGAGCTCTTGGCGCTGCACGCACGGCTGCTGGCCGACAGCAGGGAGCCCGCCCCCTCCGCGCGCGAGGCCACGACCGCCGCGGCGGGCTCCCGGGCGCCCGTCGCCAGGCGCTTCGCCGGCGCCGCCACGCCCGCGGACCTCTTCGAGCGCGATGACGAGCTGCGCGCCGTGGACGCCACGGTGGCGCGGCTGCTCGCGGGCGAGGGCGGGGTGGTCCTCCTCGAGGGCCCGGCCGGGATCGGCAAGACCCGATTGCTGGCAGAGCTGCGTGACCGCGCCGCGGCCCAGGACGTTCTCGTGCTCGAGGCTCGCGCCGGCCTGCTGGAGCGCGAGTTCGGATTCGGCGTCGTCCGCCAGCTTCTCGAACCGGTTGCCGACCCCAGCCTGTTCGAGGGGCCGGCGGCTGCCGCGCGTTCGGTGCTCAGCGACCTGGGGACCAGCGAGGGGACATTCCCGGTCCTCAACGGGCTCTACCGGCTCGTCGAGCGCCTGGCGACGGGGTGCCCCGTGGCGTTGTGCGTCGACGACCTGCAATGGAGCGATCCCGCCTCGCTGCGCTTCGCCGCCTACCTCGCCCGCCGCGTCGACGGGCTGCCGGTGCTGCTGGCCGCCACCATCCGCACCGGCGAGCCGGAGGCCGAGGAGGCGCTCCTCGGAGAGCTCGCCCAGGAGCCGGTGACGACCGCCCTGACCCCGCGGCCGCTCACCGCGGAGGCCACCCGCCGCCTGGTGGCGCTCCGTCTCGGCGCAGACCCGGACGGCGCCTTCTCCGCTGCGTGCCACGAGGTCACGGCGGGCAACCCGCTGCTGTTGGGCCAGCTGTTGAGCGCGCTGAGCGCGGACGGGGTCGAGCCGACAGCGTCGATGGCCACCGCGGTCCGAGAGATCGGCCAGGTCGCCGTCGGGCGCACTGTGCGTCTTCGCCTGCGGCGTCTGCCCGCGCCCGCGGTCGCCGTCGCCCGCGCCGTCGCGGTGCTGGGCGAGCAACCCGTGCTGCCCGCCGTCGCCGCGCTCGCGGACACCGGCGAGCCCGAGGCTGCCGGCGCCGTCCAGGCGCTCGCGCGAGCGGAGATCCTGCGCGGCGACGAGTCGCTCGGGTTCGTTCACCCCCTTGTTCGCGACGCTGTCTATTTCGAGCTGACTGCGCCGGAGCGCGCGCTCCAGCACGGGCGCGCTGCCGTCCTGCTCGCCGAGCTCGGCGCCTCGCCGGAGCGTGTGGCCGCGCAGCTGCTGCAGACGGCGCCCCGCGGTGATGGATGGGTGGTGGCGCGCCTGCGCGACGCCGCCCACGTGGCCCTGCGCCGTGGCGCCCCGGACGCGGCGATGCGGCTGCTCGAACGCGCCCAGGCTGAGCCGCCGCCCGCCTCAGAGCGTGCCGCGCTGGCCTTCGAGCTGGGCGGCAGTGCCGCCTATGTCCGCGGTCCCGCCGGCGTCGAGCCCCTGGAGCGGGCCTACTCCGAGCTGACCGACCCCGCCGCCCGCGCCCGCGCCGCGGTCCGCCTCAGCCACCTGCTCCTCTTCGTCCGTTCCCCGGCCGAGGGGGTGGCACTGGCCGCCCGAGCCGCGGCGGAGCTCCCTGACGGTGAGGGCTTCAACGATGTCCGCGACGGCCTGCGGGCGGTACGGCTGGTCGGGTCCGCCTTCGGCGCCGTGGACCCGACGGAGTTCCGCGCCCTTGACGATGTTCGCGCGGGGCCACGGGGCTCGGGCCCCGGCGGCCGGGCGCTCACCGCGATGACGGCGCTGGCGGTGGCGCTCACCTGCGGCCCCGCCTCCGAGGCGTCGGCATTGGCGAGCGAGGCGTTCTCCGGCGGGCTCACCGCCTTCGAGATCACCGCTCCCGTCGCCCTGGCCAGCGCGGCGCTGGCGTTGGGAGAGCCCGCCGAGGGCATGCAGGCGATCCGGCGCTACGCCGAGCACGCTCGCCGCCAAGGGGAGATCCTGGGGTCGATCGGCGCCGACCTGTGGGGAGGGATCACCCAGGTCTGGGCCGGTGACCTGCCGGCCGCGATGGCCCTGCTCGAGCGGGCCCACGAGGGCGAGCGGCTATGGGGCACCAAGCTCGACGCCGTCATGGCCTATTCGGCGGCGTTCACGGCGCTGGTGAGGCTCGAGCGGGGCGACTCGCCCGCCGTGGTTGCCGAGACGCTGCAACGCGTCCACGCGGATGATCCGCGACCTGACGGCGCGCGGTTCTGGCTGGCGAGCCTGGCGGAGCTCGCCCTGGCCGACGGTCGTCCCGACGACGCGGTGGCCATCACCGAGCGCCTGGAGCCGGCGCGCCCGGCCGACACCCACCCCGTGTGGGCACCGTGGCGCTCGCTGCGCGCCCGGGCGTTGGCGGCGGTGGGGGACACTGCGGAGGCGCAACGACTGGCGGATGAGGATCTCAGGCTGTGTCGCCGGGTGGGCGCGACCTGGGTCATCGGCCGCGGGCTCCGCATCCTGGCGGGCCTGCCGGGTCCCGATCGGGTCGACATCGGCCGTGAGGCCGTGGCCCAGCTGGGTGAGTCCTCGGCCCGGCTCGAGCTGGCCAAGGCGCGTGCCGTCCTGGGCGACGCGCTCGCTCACTCCGGCGACGTCACCGATGCGCGCGCCGAATGGAATGCCGCGGCCACGCTGGCCCAGGAGTGCGGCGCCGCGCAGCTCGCGGGCCATGCCGCGGAGGCCGCGGCCGGAACACGAGCTGCGGCGACGCCGCAGGCCCAGCGGTGACGGTCGGTGGTGGTCAGTCACCCGGCAGGTGTGACGCCACCAGCATCCCGCCCGGATCCGCGGTGGCGCGAATCCGCCGCAGACGGCCGAGCACGCTGTCGGGTACGCAGCCGCGCAACGAGCCGGTCCGCTCGGCGAAGCTGAGAAACCGCGTGCCGGTGGCCCACGGCCCCATCGCGTCCAGATACCGATCGAGGTACGCGTCGAGCACCGCGGCCGGAGCCGGGGCGCCGGGGATTCCCACGCCGAAGAGCAGGAACCGCCCCTCGAGATGACCGCGGGCGCCCGCCCCGGGCGGGGGCGCGGCCAGCGCCCCGCCGAGATGCCGGATCTCGGCCGCCAGCAGCGGCGACCCGGGACCGCTGGTCCGCAGGAAGCTGTCGATGGCCCAGTCGTCGAGCTTCTCGAGCAGCATTCCGTCGCCGATCGCCGGGACGGGGTCCTCCGGATCCCCGTGCAGCCGGGCCACCGCGGCGGCCGGCATGGGGCCGAACCCGCCGAGGATCGGGGTGGCCGCGTAGCGCAGCCGCGCTTCGAGCTGCTCCGCCTGGGCCGGGTCCACCGCCACGCCATCGACGCAGATCGAGCTGATCCCGCGCAGTGCCTCGGGCACGTCGGGCAGCGGCGGCAGGTTGAGCACCCGGAACGTCGTGGTGATGTCGTCGGAGGCCTGAGCCGTCCAGGCCAGCCATGCGCGCATCACCCGCGCTGCGTCGGTCGCGGCGAAGAACAGCGCCCCGCCGGTGACCTCGCGGTAGGGAAGCAGGCCGATCTCAACCGCGGTGACGACCGCGTACCCGCCGCCTCCGCCGCGCAGCGCGTAGAACAGATCGCGGTTGTGCTCGGCGTCGACGTGACGGTGCACGCCGTCGGGCGTGACGACCTCCAGTGCGCGGATGTGGTTGGCCGCCAGCCCGTGCTTGCGTCCGTAGAACGACAGGCCGCCGCCCAGCAGATAGCCGATCACGCCCACCGACGGGGATGACCCGTGCATGACGGCCAGTCCGTGCGGCGTCACCGCCTCCACGACGTCACCCCAGCGGGCGCCGGCCTTGATGCGGGCGGTGCGCCTGACCGAGTCCACCTCGATCTCGCCGTCGTGCAGCGCGGTCTTGAGCAGGAGCGTGCCCTCCAGGGAGGGGAGCGCCTGGCCCAGGTGGCCGGTGCCCTGCGGGGCCACCGTCAGGCCCGCCTCGCGGGCGTGGGCGATGGCGGCCTGCACGTCTGCCACCGTCCGCGCCACGGAGATGCAGGCGGGACGCTGGTCGGCGTGCAGGTTCCATGCCTGCCGTGCGGTGTCGTACTCGTCGCTGTCAGGCCAGATGAGCGCCGGCGTGGCCGCCATTGCGGCCGTGGCGGCGACGTCCTCGACGGGCACGGTCGGCTCGTCAAAGGGGAGTGGGAATGTGTGTGTGGTGTCCATGGCGCACACCTTGGGGGGAGCGCCTTGCCGTGGCGTTGACCGCGACTTGCCGTCAGGTTGCCACGCATCTGCGCCGGCGGAGTTTCCCCACAGACCGGATTGGAGCCAGCAGAATGCGCGCGGGACCGAATGATGTCGCTGTCCAGCCCCCGAGCTCCGGCGGCGCCCGTGGGCGCCGCGCTCTATGAGTCGCACTATCTCACCGCCGCGGACCGGGCCGGCGGCCGTGCCCTGTGGCTGCGCTTCACCGCGCTCAAGCGGCCAGGACAGCCGGCCCGCCTCACCACGTGGCTGACCCTCTTTGATCGGGCCGCGGACGGCGCGGACGTACCGCGCGCGCTGCGCGTGACGGCCGACGAGGCTCTCGCGGACCCCGGCGCCGCGTGGGCGCGCTCCAGCCTGGGGGAGTTCGGGCCGTCGGGCACCCGCGGTGAGCTGGCCGCGGATGCCGGTCCCGCGAGCTGGGACCTTCACTGGGAGCCGCGGGCCGGCGCAGTGGCCTACCTGCCCGCCCGGTGGCTCTATGACCGTTCGGTGCCGCGCTCCAACGGCGCGGCGCTGGTCCCCGCGGCGAGCGCGTCGGGCACGCTGCGGCTCGGCGGACAGGAGATCGCCATCGAGGACTGGGAGGCGATGGTCGGACACAACTGGGGTTCTGAGCACGCGCGCCGGTGGTGCTGGATCCACGCCGGGGCGCTCGGCGACGACGGGCGTGGCTGGCTCGACCTCGCGCTGGTACGGATCGGCATCGGGCCCGTGGTCACGCCGTGGATCGCCTCGGGCGCGATCGAGATCGACGGACGGTGCTATGCCCCGGCCCCACTGCGGCGGGCCGCCTGCGAACGCGACGGCGAGCGGACCAGCCTCCGCGTCGCGTTAACCGGGGAGGCAGCGGTGACCGTGGAGCTGACCGCGCCACGGGCCGACACCGTCACCTGGGACTACGCCAGCCCGCGTGGGCCCGGGCGCGTCGTCGATCATTGCTCGGTGGCCGACGCGCGGATTGCGCTGGAGACCGCAGGTGGCACGCGCACGCTGGAGGTGGCCGGCATGGCGGCGGTCGAGCACGGAGCGGCCCCGTGAATCCGTGGCGCCGACCTCGCGGCGGGCCCGGCCGACTGGCTCAGGGCCGGCCGCACACCGTCAGGGCACGCTGATACGCGGGTGCATTGGCGGCGGCGCCGACCGGAGCGCCGATGGCGATCCCGCCGCCTGGCGGGAACCTCGGGTCGGGGAAGCTCGGCACCCCATGCGAGCGGATGCACCGAGCGGAGGCGAGCGCCGCGGCCCGGGTGACCGGGCTCGGCGCCGGGCGCGGCTGTCGCCCAGCAAGGGCTTCATGCAGGTGGTCATCGCGGCGCGGAACGCGGGCGTGCTGATGTCGACGGTGGGCGGGAGCCGAGCCGGTCTGGGCGGCCGCACTCGCCCCGCCGCTGCCGCCGCAGGCACACATGACCAGTGCGGCGACGGCGGCCGCCGGGGCGGATACGGGGCCGGGCCGAACCATGGCCCCGTTGTACGCCGCGGTGGCTAACGGGGCCGTAACGCCGTTATGCCGGCGTTACGCCGAGCCGAGCGCGCGCGAGGCTGAATGGCGAGAGGTCCACAGCGGGCTCCTCGCCGGTCACCCACTGCGCGACGGCCTCGCCGATTGCCGGGGAGTGCTTGAAGCCATGCCCGGAGCACGCTGACACGACGACCAGCTCCTCGTGCTCGGGGTGGTGGTCGATGACGAAGCGACTGCCCCGCGTGCTCGTGTACAGGCAGGAGACGGTGCGCAGCGGCACCTCGCCCAGCCAGGGCAGGTAGGGCTCGATGCACCCGCGGTACATGCGCTCGATCTCCGACGGGGTGGCCGGGTGCCGGCGGCCGTCGGGGGACGCCGTGTGCTCGTACCACTCCGAGGCCACCTTGACCCCGCCGTCGGGCCCGTCGATGGCGGGAAAGCCGTAGAACCCGTCGAGGTGGACGAACCCCTGCTGCTCGCCGCCGACATCCCACACGAAGGCGGGCATGTCGCGCAACGCGGCGTACTGCTCTCGGATGGGAAACCAGAAGAGGAGCTGGCGATACACCGCCACCAGTTCCCGCATGGCCGGGACGAGATCGCCGATCCAGGCCCCGGCGCAGAGAACGAGCCGCTGTGCCGCATAGGTCTCGCAGTCGGTGGTCAGGGTCACACCGCCGCCTGATGCGGTCCAGCTCCGCACCCGCTCGTCGAGATGCAGGCGCGCCCCGTCACGCCCCGCCAGCGTGAGCTGAGCCGCCACGGCGCGCTCGGGGCGCACGTAGCCCGCCCCCGGCTCGCAGTAGCCCACCGTCTC
>DATJTQ010000225.1:0-3487 GCA_035503355.1 Solirubrobacteraceae bacterium | reverse complement strand
CTGGTGGCCCGCGGCGTGCTCAACCTCAGCCGTCGCGAGGGGCGTGACCAAACGGTCGCGATGCCCGTCGGCGAGCCGGTCACCGTCGCGGTCGGGATGCAGTCGGTCGGCTACGCGATCCCCGCCGGCCACCGGATCCGCCTCGCCGTCTCAGGCACCTATTGGCCGTGGGCGTGGCCCGCGCCCGAGCCGGTGACGCTCACCGTCCACTGCGGCGAGGACAGCCGGCTGGAGCTGCCCCGGCGCACGGCGGGGGCGCTGGACGCCGCGCTGGAGCCGTTCGGCGAACCGGAGACCGGCACGCCGCTGGCCACCGAGACGATGATGCTGCGCGGGAAGGGCGGGCGCTCGGTGGCGCGCGACCTGGCCACCGGCGAGACCGAGGTCGAGCTCGATTACCAGGGCTGGCGCACGAAGCTGACCGAGACCGGCCTCGAGATGGGCGAGGACAATCGCGTCGCCTACCGGATCGTCGAGGGCGATCCTCTGTCCGCGACGGTCGTCAGCCGCGCCGCGACGACGCTGGATCGGCCCGGGTTCCACGTCCGCACCGAGGCCACCACCACGATGACCTGTGACGCGGAGGCGTTTCTCGTGACCACCGCCCTCGACGCGTTCGAGGGTGACGTCCGCGTCTGCGGGCGCACCTTCACCCACCGCTTCCCGCGCGACGGCGCGTGACCGCCACGGCGTCCACCGGCTCGGGCCGGTTCACCAACCCGTGGTCGTGGTACAGCGATCCCGAGATCCTGGCCCTCGAGCTCGCGCAGATCTTCCGCCGCGAGTGGCAGTACGCCGGCCACCTGGGCGATCTGCAGGGCCGCGGCAGCTATGCCGTGTCGCCCACCGGGCCGGTACCCATCCTGCTCACGCTCGACGGCGACGGGGTGCTGCGCGGCTTTGTCAACGTGTGCCGTCACCGCGGGGCGGTGATGGCCACCGGGTCCGCCCAGCGAGGCACGGTGCAGTGCCCGTATCACGCGTGGACGTACGGGCTGGACGGCTGCCTGCGGGCGGCGCCGCGCAGTGGCGAGGACCCGGCGTTCGATGCCGGCCAGCTCGGGCTGGTGCCGGTCTCGGTGGACACCTGGGGTCCGTTCGTGTTCGCCAACCCCGACCAGAACGCCGAGCCGCTCGCGGATGCCCTCGGCGATCTGCCGGAGGTCTGCGCCGAGCACGGGATGGACGTCGACGGCCTGCGTTTCCGCCGCCGGGTCCACTACGAGATCCGCGCGAACTGGAAGATCGCGGTGGAGAACTTCCTCGAGTGCTACCACTGCCCGGTCAACCATCCGGGCCTCGTCCAGGTGATCGACGAACGGCGTCTGGAGCTCATCGCGCGCGGCCGGCGCACCAGCCAGCTGGCTCCCGTGCACCCGCGCGCGCTGGCCGGCGACTCACCGATCGAGGTGCCGGCCGATGCCGGCATCGCTCACAACCACCTGTGGTTCCCGACGCTCAAGGTCAACGTGCTGCCGGGCCACGCGAACCTGTCGATCGGACCGCTGTTCCCGACCGGGCCGGACACCTGCGCCGGCTACCTGGACTACTGGTTCGGCGAGTCCGTCGACGAGGGCTGGATCGAGGAGGTGTTCGCCTTCGATGATCAGGTCGGGGCCGAGGACGTCGCCCTCGTCGAGGCCGTGCAGCGCGGGAGCACCACCGGTGGCATCGACCACGGCTGGGTCCTGGGCGGGCCCGAGCTTCTCATCGGGCACTTCCAGGAGTACGTGCGCGAGCGCCTGGGCCGGGCGCGCTGATCGCGTCGGGGACCCGATCGCGCTCGCTGCCAGGAGCGCGCGTGACGCCTACGGCCCGAACGCTCGGTCCCGACGCCGGCGCTCGACATGCTCGTAGCTGCCAGCGACGAGTGACACCACAAGGCACGCGACACCGAGCGTGGACACCCACGTCGCGTGCCCGGTGACGACGATCGGGACGCAGACGAGCAGGATCCCGATTCGCAGCGGCGGCCCCGACAGCCATCTCACCCATGGGTAGACGTAGTCATCGCTTCCGAACATCCACCGCCGCATGGGCGACTGCTACCCAGCAGCCCGGATCCGACCCACCTATCTCGTTCGGCCGGTTGACAGCTGGAACCACGCTGCCGGCCCGTGCTCCCGCTTCGGTTGTTACGAGCGGGAGTCGTGTGTGGCGGAATCATGACTCAGGCGTGTGGGTGTGTCGGTCTGGGCTACTGGACCGGGCCTTGCGTCGAGTGCGCTAGGGGATAGACCAGGATCGGCGGTGAGCAAAACTGAGAACCATGCGGTAGTCGCACGGTTGAGGACTCGGTGCTGTTTGGTGCGAAGAGGCGTACCGCTGTGACAGCGCGGCAGCGGCGTGGCGGGTGGGAGGTCTCGGAATACTGGATCCGTCCGTAGACGCGGGCATGGGGTTTGACCACGAGGCGCGGCACCTTGTCGCCGAGCCGTTGGCCGACACCCAAGCGGCGCTGCCCGCGGCCGATGAGCGTCACCCCGGGAAACCCGTGGGTCTGGCAGGAGGAGTGCGTGATGTTGCGGTAGGAGAGGTCGAGCAGGAACGAGCCGCCCGCTCCCTGGCTGGGAATCTCTGTGATCTTGAAGTCATGGGTCGTGCACGTGGGAATCACGGTTCCAGTCGCGGGGCTGGGAAGCGCGACCGCGCCGGCAACCGTGATCACCGCCAATGCGGCCATCGCCGCGGACGGCGGACGGCGCTTTGCTAACGGATGCAACGCTGCCTCCTTGATGAGGAACACCCGGCCTGTCACCCACCTACCCCACGGGCGCCGATCCACACACGTCATACGCGTGACGTGTGCACAGCTAGCACCCCGATCCAGTCGATTGGCTGGGCGAGGACCAGGTGCGATCCGCCTGCCTGCAGGTCTGGCATCCGCTCTCGGACCTGGTTCTCATGAGGCGAGGGTTATCGGGGTAGGTCAGATCCAGGATGATCGACCCGACCACAAGCACCACGGTGGCGCGCTGGAAGGCACTCGAGCCGCCGGCGCGCCGGAGACTGCTTCTGTTCCTCGCGCGGCAGCTCGCGCTGTTGGTGGGGCTCTACGTGGTGATGGCGCTGATCGCTCAGTCGTGGTGGTGGCCGGCGGTCGTCATCGCGATCTCGACGTTCGCCGCGGCCGTCATGAGACGGTCTCGGCGCGGCCTCGAGCAACGAGTGAGGCGCCGTCGAGGCAACCGCGGTTGATCCCGCCTTCGCTGCAGCAAGCAAAGACCGTGCTGGCTTTCACGCAGCGGCGCGATCGATGGCGGACTGGTTGCCTGGCTCGGTGAAGGATGGGAATCTGCGACCGGCGGGACGGTCGAGCCTTCGGGGTGATTGGTCAGTGACGGGGGGTGAGGACAGCGGCCGAGGTGGTCCACATCTGGCCCTGTGGGTCGAGGATGTAGAGCGTCCGTGGCCCAAGCGCGAGCGTATAGGAGCCTCTCGCGGGCAGCCGTAACGTGAAGGGTTTCAGCGATGGGAGCGACACGCC
>DATJTQ010000224.1:0-11555 GCA_035503355.1 Solirubrobacteraceae bacterium | reverse complement strand
GCGACCGACCTCCTCGTAGGAGTGACCGTCGAGGTAGAGCGCGAGGACGCGCGATTCGAGCTCGGACAACGCAGTGGAGATGCAGGCCACCAGCGCACGCAGCTCCTCGCTGGAGATGACCTGGTTGACCGGGTCATGCACCGTGGAGCCGGGGATCACCTCGTCGAGGGTCGGCTCGCTGTCGCCCGTCCCGCCCGCGGGGGTGCTGGAGAACGAGACGTACTGGTTCAGGGGCGTGTGCTTATTGCGCGTGGCGGTCTTGACCGCGGTGATGATCTGGCGGGTGATGCAGAGCTCGGCGAAGTTGCGGAAGCTCGACTCCCGGTCGGTGCGGTAGTCGCGCACGGCCTTGTAGAGACCGACGAGGCCCTCCTGAATGAGATCGTCGGCGTCACCGCCGGCCAGAAAGTACGACGACGCCTTCAGCCGCACGAAACCGTAGTAACGGCGCACGATGCGGTCATAGGCATCCGCGTGGCCCTGTTTGGCCAACGCGATGAGATAGCCATCCTCAACCCGTGGTTGAGCCTGAGTGTTTGCAGACAGTCGTGCCACGAAACCAGCCTTTCCCGACTCCCGCGCATGCGGAAGCCGGCTTGTCGTGGCGCGCTACCTCCCCTGGCGCCGCACCGTATATAGGTCTTCCCAGAAAGCAGTCGTCAGAGACGCCCACCTCCCCGGCCAACCGCAGACTAAAGCTGAGGTTGATCGTTACTAACCGCGGCGAGCTTGACATAGCACCGCACCTCTGTCAAGCGAAATACGGTGTTATGCAAAGCGACTTGCGCTGAGGGCATCCGGGGTGTCGCTCGGACGCGGCGCGGGCACCGGGACGGCGATGAACTCAGGCCGCGGGCAGCAACTCAGGTCCGTCGGGCCCGTCGCGGACCTCCCACCCCAGCGCGCGCAGCTCATCGCGCAGGCGATCGGCCTCGGCCCAGTCGCGGTCACGCCGGGCCTGCTCACGGGCATCTCGGAGGCCGGCCACCTCGTCGGAGACGGGCTCGGCGAGGGACTCCATGAGACTGGCCAGGCCCAGGATGTCGAGCATCTCGCGCAGATCGGCCCCGCCGACGGTCCCCGGGCCGCTGCGGTTGGCCTCCCTCCCCCATTCCGCCAGGACGGCGAGGGCCTTGGGGGTGTTGAAGTCGTTGGCCAGGGCGTCGAAGAAGCGCTCCTTGAGCGGCGCGGACCACTCCGGGCTGGGCCCGTCCACCAGGGCACGCGCGGTGTTGCGGATGCCCGCGGCGCGGGCGCGCGCCTCCTCCAGGCGGTCCTCGTCGTATTCCATCGGCTGGTGGTAGTGGGCGCCGACGAAGTACATGAGGAGCGTCTCGGGCCCGTGGCGCTCCAGCGCGTCGCCCAGCATGAACACGTTGCCGATTGACTTGGACATCTTCTCGCTGTCCAGGCGTAGCAGGCCGACGTGGACCCACAGCCGCGTCAGATCCTCGTTCCGTGCTGCCCGCGTCTGGGCGGCCTCGTTCTCGTGGTGGGGGAAGATCAGGTCCGAGCCGCCCCCGTGGATCTCGAAGCCCACCCCCAGCAGCTTCTCGGCCATGGCGGAGCATTCGATGTGCCAGCCGGGCCGCCCGGGCCCCCACGGAGAGTCCCAGAAGGTGTCCTCAGTCGCCTTGTGGGCCTTCCACAGAGCGAAGTCGAGCGGATCGCGCTTGCGGGCGGCACCCTCGATGTCCTCGCCTTGGTCCATCTGATCGATGTGGCGGTGGGATAGTTCCCCGTATCGGGGGTAGGAACGAACCGAAAAGTAGACGTCCCCGTCCGCCGCATAGGCATGCCCTCCCTCCACCAATTCCTCGATCAACCTCACGATCTCGTCGATCGTCTCGCTGGCCAGGGGCTCGTAATCGGGTCGACCGAGCCCGAAGACGCTCGTATCGGCCTTGTAGGCGGCGGTCATCTGCTCGGCGAGGGCCTCGCTGGGGACCCCGGACTGGCGAGCCGCCACATAGATCTTGTCGTTGATGTCCGTGATGTTCGCCACGAACTCGACCTCGAAGCCCTCGTGGGTCAGAAAGCGCTTGAGCAGGGAGAACACGACGAACGGGCGAGCGTTCCCCACGTGCACGCGGCTGTAGACCGTGGGGCCACACGCGTAGATCCGCACCCTCCCCGCCGTTTCAGGGACGAGCTCGCGGATCTGACCGGTCCGAGTGTCGTGCAGCGTCACGGTGCGCAAGGTGGCCCGAGCCTAGCGCCCACGCTGTTTCCGGCACCGAAGAGATTCTGTGCGCCCGCGACCATCCGGGCCAGCCGTCACCGTTAATCCGATGGCCATGTCCATCACCCCAGACCGATCGCGCCGGCTGGCGGACGTCGAAACCGCGTTCCGCACCCTGCCCGAGCGCTATCTCGGCGCCGACCCGGGGTTCGACGCCACCTACAACATCCGGCTCTGCGACCTCGGGCACACCTGGGAGGTCCGCTGCACCGCCCACGGCGCTCGCGTGCGCAAGGGCGCGACCCGCCGCTCCCCCGACGTCACCATCTCCACCGATGCCGAGACCTGGCGGGCCTTGCGCGAGGGCGAGCTCTCCGGGATCGAGGCCTTTGAGCGCCGCCGCTTGAGCGTGACCGGCAACCTCGACTACGCCGTCGGCTTCGAGGGCATGTTCCGCCTCCCCGGCGGACGGCCGCCGCTCCTGCAGATCCACGACGTCCCGGTCGGCCGCCATCGCATTTCGTCGCTGACCATGGGCCACGGCCCGGACGTGCTGCTGCTGCACGGCCTCGGGGGTACGCGCGCGTCGCTGTTTGCCACCGCCGCCGCGCTCGGTCAGCGCTATCGCGTCCACGCGCCGGACCTGCCCGGGTTCGGCTCCTCGTCAAAGCCGGCGCGGGCGGCCTACAACGCCCGCTGGTACGCCGAGACGATGCTGGCCTTCATGGACGCTCAGGACATCTCCCACGCCCACGTCGTCGGCAACTCGATGGGCGGCCGGATCGCCATCGAGATGGGGCTCATGGAACCCGAGCGGATCCGCTCGCTGGGACTGCTGTGCCCCGCGGTGGCATGGGTGCGGCGCGGCTTCCATCCGCTGGTGCGGCTCCTGCGGCCCGAATTCGGCCTGCTGCCCCACGGCTTCACGCGCAACACGGTCGCCGCTCAGTTCTGGAGCCTCTTCTTCGACCGTGACCTCATCGACCCCGAGGTCGGCGAGCTCATGGTCGACGAGTTCCGGCGCATCTACCACTCAGCGGGGGCGCGCCTGGCCTTCCTGGCGTCGGCGCGCAACATCTATCTCGAGGCCCCCTACGGCCGCCACGGCTTCTACCCGAGGCTGTCCGAGCTGCGCCCGCCGGCGTTGTTCGTGTGGGGCACCCACGACGGCCTCGTGCCCGCGGCCTTCGGACGCCACGTGCACAAGTGGCTGCCCAGCGCCGAGCAGGTCACCATCCAGGACTGCGGCCACGTCCCTCAGGTCGAGCGGCCCGACGACACCAACGAGCTTCTGCTGCGCTTCATCGCGCGCCACGAGATCTCGGTGGCACGACCGCACCACGGCGGCGACAGGGCGGGTCGCCAGGCGGCGTGAGGGCGCAGCGCTGATGGCGGACGCCGGCGTCGCCGACTCCGCTCACCGCAACGGCCACGTCGGCTCCGACGCGGCGCACGGCGAACGCGACGACACAGGCCTGGGGCCCTCGCTGCTGGGCCGGGCGGCTCGCGGGGTGGCCCGCCAGGTCCAGAGCCGGATCCCGCGGGCCGACCTGGACGAGCGTGACCCCGACTTCATCCGCGAACGCCTGCCGCTGATGTGGCTGGCCGCCAGCCTGTGGTACCGCGCCGAGGTCCGCGGGCTGGGCAACATCCCCGACGACGGGCCGGTGCTGATGGTGGGCAACCACTCCGGCGGCAACATGACCCCCGACACCGTCGTCTTCACCCTGGCTTTCAACACCTACTTCGGCGTCGAGCGCCCCTTCTACCAACTGGCCCACAACCTGGTGCTGTCGATGCCGGGCCTGGGGTCGCTACGGCGCTTCGGGACGGTGGCGGCATCGCCCGCCAACGCGCGCAAGGCCCTGCAGGCGGGAGCGGCCCTGCTGGTCTATCCCGGCGGCGATTACGAGGTGCATCGCCCGTTCTGGCAGCGCAACCGCGTCGACTTCGACGGCCGCAAGGGCTTCATCCGCCTGGCGCTGCAGGAGAACGTGCCGATCGTGCCCGTGGTCTCCATCGGCGGCCACGAGACCGCGCTGTTCCTCACCCGCGGTGAGGGCCTGGCCCGCCTGCTCGCGCTTGACCGGGTGTTTCGCCTGAAGGTGCTTCCGATCTCGCTGTCGCTGCCCTGGGGGGTGAACGTCGGCGACATGCTGGGCCACATCCCCCTGCCGGCCAAGATCACCGTGGAGACGCTGCCGCCCATCCATCTCAAGGACGAGTTCGGGCCCGACCCCGACGTCGATGAGATCTACGATCACCTCATCCGGCTCATGCAGGAGACACTTGACGCGCTGGCCGAAGAGCGGCGGCTGCCGGTGATCGGATGAGGGCCACCGCCGCCGCCGCCATCTCCGCGCCCATCGAGACGGTATGGGACGTGGTGTCCGATCCCGGGCGGGCTCTGAGCTTCATGTCGGGCGTGACCCGGTGGGAGATCGAGGGCGAGGAACGCGTCGGGCTCGGCGCGCGTTACCGGATGCTCCTGCGCGTGGGCTCCGCCGAGGTCGGCGGGCTGATCGAGATCGTGGAGTGGGACCCGCCCAAGGAGCTGGCCTGGACCTCGATCACGGGCGTGGATCAGCGGGGGCGATGGCGGCTGCGCTCGGTGGCCGCCAACCGCACCACGGCCGAGATCCGGCTCGCCGCCGGTGTCCCGGGCGCAGGCGTCTCGGGGTGGATCGCGGAGCGCATCGCCCAACCGATCGTCAGCTCCCATCTGCGCAACACCGTCGAGCAGCTGACCCGGCTGGTGGAGCACGAGCGCATGCGCGAGCAGGCGGCGGCGCGGCGTTCCGCGCGTGGTGCGCCGGCCGGCACCGGACTCGCCGGCTAGCACCGGGCTCGCCGGCTAGCTCCGGGCTCGCCGGCTGGCTCCAGCCTCCGCCGCTACAGCTCGCGCACGGTGGCGATGGCGAGCGCCGCCACGCCCTCCTCGCGCCCGACGAACCCCATCCCCTCCCCGCGGGTCGCCTTGACGCTCACGTGGGCGAGGTCGAGCTCGAGCGCGTCGGCGAGACGCCCGCGCATCTGGTCACGGACCGGGGCGAGCTTGGGCCGCTCGATGACGACGGTGGCGTCGACATGGGTGGCGACGTAGCCGGCATCGCGCAGCAGGGCCACCGTGGCCCGCAACAGCTCGAGCGAGTCGGCACCTCGGTACCGAGGATCGGTGTCGGGAAAGTGCTGGCCGATGTCGCCCAATGCGCACCCCCCGAGCATCGCGTCGATGATGGCGTGGGTGAGCACATCGGCGTCGGAGTGGCCGTCCAGGCCGCGGTCGTGCTCCAGGGTCACCCCTCCCAGAACGAGCGGCCGCCCGGTGACCAGACGGTGGCAGTCGTAGCCGATCCCCGTATTCACGCTGATCGCCTCCGCTCGCCATCCCGCCTCGCCCGTGTGTCGGCCGCGTGGGTCATTCCGCTGTCGCGGTCCGCCAGCAGCAGTTCGGCCACGCGCAGGTCCTCGGCGGTGGTGATCTTCATGTTCCCCGGATCGGAGCCGAGGATGCGCACGGCGCCGCCGGATCGCTCCACCAGCCACGCGTCGTCGGTGGCCCGCCCAAGCTCCTCGTCGCTGGCCGAGGCCAGCGCCTGCTCGAGTGCGGCGCGCCGGAACACCTGAGGGGTCTGGACCGCCCATAGCGTGGAGCGATCGAGGGTCCGCGCCACCGTGGCGCCGTCGCCGCCGACCTGTTTGATGGTGTCGGCGACGGGTGCCGCGGCGATGACGGCCGCGGCCTCGGCGTGGCGATCGAGCTCGGCCAGCGCCTGCTCGAAGAGCTGTGGCGTGGCCAGAGGCCGAGCGGCGTCGTGGACCACCACCGGGTCGCCGCCGGCACATGCGCGCAGCGCATTGCGCACCGAGTGCGAACGTTGAAGCCCGCCGGAGACGGCGATCGTGCCCTCGGGAGCAGCGTCGAGCTCCTCGGCGGGCAGCGCGATCACGATCTCCGTGACGGCGGGTACGGCCTGCAGGGCCGCGACGCTCCACTGAAGCATCGGCCGCCCGCAAAGCGGGACGAGCGCCTTGGGGCGGCTGAACCCAAGGCGCTCGCCTCGTCCTGCGGCCACGATCAGCGCGACCGCCATGTCGTCGTCAGCGGCCGCCTATTTCGCGGCGACAGCCACCTTCCCATTGCCGTTTGAGTTGGCGTGGGGATCGAGCAGCAGTCCGTGGAGGTGCTCATCCACCTCCTGCTCGTCCATGCCCAGTGCGTACATCAGCTCGGACGCCAGGATCTTCTTGGCCCGCGTGAACATCTGCTTCTCGCCGGTCGAGAGCCCCTTCTCGGACTCCCGGATGGCGAGGTTGCGTACGACCTCGGCGAGCTCATAGATGTCGCCCGTCTTGATCTTGTCGCGGTTGTGCTTGAAGCGCCGGTTCCAATTCTTCGGCATCTCCGAACACTCGTCCTGGAGCACCGCGCACACCTTCTTGACGGTCTCTTCATCGATCACGCGGCGAAGACCGGCCAGCGCCGCGTTCTCGGTGGGCACCATGACCGTCATGTCGTTGTGCAGGATCTTGATTGTCAGGTACTCACGGCTCTCGCCGAGGACTTCCTTGACCTCCTTGCGAAGCACCTTTCCCGCACCGTGATGCGGATAGACAACACTGTCGCCGATCTCGAACTCGATATGCGGCGGCGGCTCGAGCGACTCAAGATCATCCAGGTGCTCTTCCATTAGCTCTGTGATGGTGTCCTCCTCTGTCAAGGCGGCGCGGGCAGGATCCCGCTCGCGTTTTCCTACGTCTGCAGGTATCGATCAACGAGGTTGATCTCCTGCTGTCGGCGAAGGCCCTCCCTGATGTCCTTCGCCCGGATCTCGCCGACTCCGTCGACGGTCTCCAGCTCGCCGTCTGACGCGGCGAGCAGCTCCTCCAGTCCTCCGAATTCGGTAACGATCCTCTGAACAACGAGGCGGGGAAGCCTCGGTATCCGCCCCAATATCCGAAATCCTCGCGGTGAGACCGGATAGTCAAGTGTGTTGAGCTTGCGGTCGTAGCCGAGCAGCTCAGCCAGACGCCCGAAGTCCAGCAGGTCCTGATGCGCCAGCCGGGCCAGTTGATCGAGCACGATGGCGAAGCTTTCGTCGGTGTCCTCGACCAGATAGTCGTGAACGAGAGCGGCCTTGTCCGCCGCGACTCCGACCATTGTCTCGTCGAGCTGCATCTCGATGAGGCGGCCCTCGGTGCCGAGCTCGACGATGTAGCGCTCGATCTCGACGGCCATGCGCGTCACGAGCTCGACGCGCTGGAGCACCGTCAGGACGTCGTGCAGGGTGACGCCACCCTCGAACTCGAGCGCGGTCAGGCGCGTCGACACCTGGTCCAGGCGGCTGCGGTACTTGTCCAGCGTCGCCAGCGCCTGATTCGCCTTGGCGAGCACCACCGGGATGTCCTCCAGGATGTACTTGATCCCGTCGATGTAGAGCGAGACGACCTCGCGGCGCTCGGAGACCGCGACGACCATCGCGTCAGTCTGCTTGGACACGCGCTCGGCCGTGCGATGGCGCGTGCCGGTCTCCATGGTCAGGATCGTCGGGTCCGGGGTCAGCTGCACGTTGACGTGGACGATCTTCGTCGCGTTGGAGCTCAGCGCGATCGCGCCGTCCATCTTGGCCAGCTCGTAGAGGAAGGTCGGCGAGTAGTCGACGTCGAGCTTGATCCCGCCGGAGAACATGAAGCCGAGCTCGTCGGCGTCGCCGATGACGATCAGCGCTCCGGTGCGAGCGTCGACGATGTTGTCGATCCCCTCCCGCAGCGACGTCCCGGGCGCGACCATCTCAAGCGCCCTCATGATCCGGGACTCTTGTCGAGATTCGAGCTCGTCTTTGAGCTCTTCCCCGGAACGCGGCGGCATCAAGGTGGATTTTAGCTTAGGTTCGGTCCTTTTCGGGGCTCTCGCGCGCGGAAAGGTGCCGGAATGCGCACAGCCGCACGCTTTCCGCACACATGTTCGTAGGCGCTCAGGCGGCCCTCACCACCTCCTTGCCGGATGACAATGCGGCGGCGAGCGCAGCGCGCAGCGTTCGGTGTGTCTCTGGCTGGAGCACGGGCCCCAGTCCGAACCGCGCCGCCTCGGCCACACGCCGGTCCGCATGGGCCACGGTGCGCAACTCGCCGGTGAGCCCGAGCTCCCCGAAACAGGCCAGCGGCCGCGGCGGCTGGGACTCGTTGTCGCTCAGGGCGATGCGCTTGGCCGCCGACGCAACCGCCAGGGCCACGGCCAGATCGGCCCCCGGCTCGTCGACCCGCACGCCACCGACCACGTTGACGAACACATCGGCATTGCCCACGCCGATCCCGCCGTGGCGCCCGAGCACAGCCAGGACCAGCGCCACCCGATTGCGGTCCAGGCCCGCCACGACGCGCCGGGGCGGCACGAGCTCAGAGGTGCTGACCAGCGCCTGGACTTCCACCAACAGTGGCCGCGACCCCTCCATGGCGCACAGCACCGCGCTGCCCGGCGAACGCGTGGCCTCCGCCACGAACCGCGCCGAGGCGTCGAGTACCTCCACCAGCCCGGTGTCGCGCATTTCAAAGACCCCGGCCTCATCGGTGGACCCGAAGCGGTTCTTGACCGCGCGCACCGTCCGGTAGGTCCGCTCGCGCTCGCCCTCGAACTGCAGCACGCAGTCCACCAGATGCTCAAGGACGCGCGGCCCGGCCAGCGCGCCCTCCTTGGTCACGTGGCCGACGAGCAGCACCGCGATCCGCCGCTGCTTGGCCACCCGCATGATCTCGCCGGCGACCTCGCGCACCTGCGCCACCGAGCCCGCCGCCGACGACAGGTCCACCGAGTTCAGCGTCTGCACCGAGTCGATCACGCACACCTCGGGGCGCTCCTGCTCAAGTGTGGCCAGCACCGCGTGCAGATCGGTCTCGGCGATCACCGGCACCGCCAGCGCCTCACCCCCACCCAGGCGCTGAGCCCGCAGCCGGATCTGGGCGGCGGACTCCTCGGCGGACACGTACAGGGTGCGCCGGCCGGCGGCGCACAGGTTGGCCAGCGCCATCGTGGTCAGCGTCGACTTGCCGATCCCCGGCGCACCACCGATCAGCACCAGCGAGCCGGGGACGATCCCGCCGCCCAGCACGTTGTCAAGCTCGCCGATCCCCGTGCTCAGGCGGTCATGCTCAACCGCCTCGACGTCGCGGAGCGCCACCGGGGTGACCGGTGCCGCCCGGGCCCACGCATCGCGCCCGGCGCCCGCACCCGACCCGCCGCGCGGCGCGGCCGGACGCACCTGCTCCACGAGCGTGTTCCACTCCCCGCAGCCGGGGCAGCGGCCCGCCCAGCGGGCACTCTCGTGACCGCAGGCGGAGCAGACGTGGATGGAGGTGGGCTTGGGCATGGAGTGACTCCACGCAGCGTACGGGTGGGCCCCGACGCCAAGCCCGGTTTGTGACGGGATTGGCACACAACGACGACGGCCCGAGCCAGTGGCCCGGGCCGCCCCACCACGACACGGCCCGAACCGGTGGCCCGGGCCGCCCCACAACGACAACGGCCCGAGCCAGTGGCCCGGGCCGTTGTGAAAGCAGATGCTCGGACTGAGTCGCTACTCGGAGTCGGCGGGAGGCTCGGAGGCCTCGCCGTCCGGGGCCGCGTCGCCCGAGGGCTCCTCGGCGCCACCCTCGGCTCCGACGCCGACCGGCGTGGGCGTCGGGGCGGGCTCGATGATCGAGAGCTTGACGTCCTCGTCGTCGGTGCCCTCCTCGCCCGGCTCCACCAGCACCGTCGAACCCGACGGCACCTGCGAGCGCAGGACGAAGTCGGCCAGCGGGTCCTCGATGTAGCGCTGGATCGCCCGGCGTAGGGGACGGGCACCCATGGCGGGATCCCAGCCCTTCTCAACGAGCAGGTCCTTGGCCGATTCCGACAGCTCCAGCTGGAGCTCGCGCTCGGCCATCGACTCGCGGATCCGGAGGAGCAGGAGATCCACGATCTCCTTGATCTCGTCCTTGGTGAGCTTGTGGAACACGATGACGTCGTCGATCCGGTTGAGGAACTCGGGCCGGAAGACCTTCTTGAGCTCGCCCATGATCCGGTTCTTCATGTCGTCGTACGTGATGCCGGTCTCGTCGTCGGACACGGCGAAGCCCAGCGGCGTGTTGCGCGCGATCTCCGACGCTCCGATGTTGGAGGTCATGATCACGATGCAGTGGCGGAAGTCGACCGTGCGCCCCTGGGCGTCGGTCAGGCGTCCGTCCTCCAGGATCTGGAGCAGGATGTTGAACACGTCCGGGTGGGCCTTCTCGATCTCGTCGAGCAGGAGCACGCTGTAGGGCTTGCGGCGCACCGCCTCGGTGAGCTGACCGCCCTCGTCATAGCCGATGTAGCCCGGAGGCGACCCGACCAGACGGCTGACCGCGTGCTTCTCCATGTACTCGGACATGTCGATGCGGATCATCGTGTCCTCATCACCGAACAGGAACTCGGCCAGCGTCCGCGCCAGCTCCGTCTTGCCCACGCCCGAGGGGCCCAGGAAGATGAACGAGCCGGTCGGCCGCTTGGGATCCTTGAGGCCCGCCCGTGAGCGCCGGATGGCCTTGGAGACCACCTCGATCGCCGGATGCTGCCCGATGACGCGCTTGTGGAGCTCCTCCTCCATGCGCATCAGCTTCTGGGTCTCGGCCTCGGTGAGCTTGAACACCGGGATACCGGTCCACATCGAGACGATGTCGGCGATCTCCTCCTCGCCGATCGACGGCCGCTCGGTCGACTCGCCCGCCTCCCACTGGTCGGCCAGCTCGCGCTTGCGCTGAGTCAGCCGGCGCTCCTTGTCGCGGAGGTTGGCGGCCTTCTCGAACTCCTGAGACTCGATCGCCTCCTCCTTGGCGCGGCGGGTCTCCTCGATCTCGTCCTCCAGCTCCCGGTAGACGGGCGGGGAGGTCATCGACTTGATCCGCATCCGCGATGCCGCCTCGTCGATCAGGTCGATCGCCTTGTCGGGCAGGAAGCGGTCGGAGATGTAGCGGTCGGCCAGATCAGCGGCGGCCTCGAGGGCCTCGTCGGTGATGTTGACCTTGTGGTGCTGCTCATAGCGGTCGCGCAGGCCCTTGAGGATCTGGACCGTCTCCTCGGTCGAGGGCTGGTCCACCGTGATCTTCTGGAAGCGGCGCTCCAGGGCGGAGTCGCGCTCGAGGTACTTGCGGTACTCCTCGAGCGTGGTCGCACCCACCGTTTGGAGCTCGCCACGGGCGAGCGCGGGCTTCAAAATGCTGGCCGCGTCGATCGCGCCCTCGGCCGCGCCCGCGCCGACGAGGTTGTGCAGCTCGTCGATGAACAGGATGATGTCGCCGCGCTGGGTGATCTCCTTCATCACCTTCTTGAGGCGCTCCTCGAACTCACCGCGGTACT
>DATJTQ010000223.1:0-31126 GCA_035503355.1 Solirubrobacteraceae bacterium | reverse complement strand
CAGGGGATCACCCTCACCCGCGCCTCCAACGTCGCCTTCCTGGAGCTCGAATGGACGCCGGCGATGCACGATCAGGCCGAGGACCGTTGTCACCGCATCGGCCAGCGCGACGCCGTCACCGCCTGGTACCTGCTGGCCGCCAACACCATCGACGAGACCATGGCTCGCCTGATCCAGCGCAAGCGTGCCACCGTCGCCGCGGTCACCGACGGCCGCGCCATCGAGGACGACGGCCTGGTCGACGGCGTGGTCCGCGAGCTGCGCGAGGGCCGCCCGTTCACCCATCTGCGCGCGGTAGGGTGACATCGAGAGCCATGCCCTCCGCCCCCGACGCCCCGACCCGGACCCCCAACGTCCACCCCGGCTGCCGCAACGTGCCGCGGATCAACGACAACGGGTTCGAGGAGCTCTGTCACCTGGTCACCTCCGAGGATCCCGACACCGCGCTGTGCGGCAAGGATGTCAGCGGCTACCCGTGGAACCCGCCGTGGCCGCGCTGTGAGGCCTGCCTGGCCGTGGCCCGCGGCGACCAGAACTAGCTACGCGCTGCCCGCGGCGCGGCGGTAGCGGGCCACCGCCAGCGGCGCGAAGACGATCAGGATCCCCAGCGACCACGCCACCGCTCCCCACACGTAGTTGTGGGCCGGCGTGCCGATCCACAGGGAGCGCATCGCGTTGACGATGATCGTGAACGGGTTGACGTTGGCAAAGGCCCGCAGCGGCGCCGCCATGCTGGCGGTCGGCACGAACGCCGAGGAGATGAAGGTGAGCGGGAAGATGGCGATGAAGCCCACCGAGTTGGCCGACTCCGGCGTCGAGGCCAGCAGGCCGACGAGCGCGAACACCCAGCTGAAGGCGTAGCCGACGAGCAGCAGCAGCGCGAAGCCGGCGACGATGTGCGCGACCGGGGCGTTGAACGAGAAGCCGATGATCAGCCCGGTGATGACCAGCACGCACACCGAGATGAAGTTGGTGACGATGTCTGACAGCGTCCGTCCGGCCAGCACGGCGGGACGCGCCATCGGCAGCGAGCGGAAGCGGTCGATCAGGCCCTTGTGGACGTCCTCGTTGAGCCCGATGGCGGTGACGAACCCGCCGAAGGCGATGTTCTGGACGATGATGCCCGGGATCAGATAGTCCACGTAGGGGATCCCGCCGGTGTCGATGGCCCCGCCGAACACGTAGCGGAACAGCAGTACGAACATGATCGGCTGCACCGTGAAGGCGAGCAGGAGCTCGGGCTTGCGCGGCAGCCGGATCAGGTTGCGCTCGGCGATGATCAGCGTGTCGGTGACCAGGCGCCTCACTCGGCCTCCTCCTGGGGCGTGGCGTCCTCTTCGGCGGCGTGCCCGGTGAGCGTCAGGAACACGTCGTCGAGCGTGGGGCGGCGCAGGTTGACGTCGTCCACGCCGATGCCCTCGGCCGAGAGCAGCCGGACCGCCTCGGCGATCATGCCGCGCCGGGTGCGCACGGGGACGCTGACCACGCCGTCGTCCGCCGACGGAGCCTCGTCGGCCATCGGCCCCAGGGCGGTCACGGCACGCCCCGCATCGCCGGGATCCTCCAGGGCCACCTCCACCCGCTCGCCGCCGACGCGGTCCTTGAGCTCGTCCGAGGTGCCCGAGGCGATCACCCGGCCGTGGTCGATCACGGTGATGGAGTCGGCCAGCCGGTCGGCCTCATCGAGGTACTGCGTGGTGAGCAGGACGGTCGTGCCCTCGCTCACCAGGCCCTCGATGGTCTCCCACAGCGCCAGGCGGCTGCGGGGATCCAGCCCGGTGGTGGGCTCGTCGAGGAAGACGACGGTGGGCTTGGCCACCAGCGCCGCGGCGAGGTCCAGTCGCCGGCGCATGCCGCCGGAGTAGGTGCTGGTCACGCGGCCGCCGGCGTCGGAGAGATCGAAGCGCTCCAGCAGCTCGGCGCCGCGGCGCTTGGCCGCCGCCCGCGGGGCCCCGTAGAGCCGGCCCACCATGGTGAGGTTCTCCAGCCCGGTGAGGTTCTCATCGACGGCCGCGTACTGGCCGGCCAGGCCGATGCGATGGCGCAGCGCGGCGGCGTCGCGCACGACGTCGTAGCCGACGACGGTGGCGGTTCCCGAGTCGGGGGCCAGCAGGGTGGTCAGCACCCGTACGAGGGTCGTCTTGCCCGCGCCGTTGGGCCCGAGTAGCCCCAGGACGGTGCCCCGGCGCACGTCGAGGTCCACCCCGCCCAGAGCGCGCACGTCGCCGAAGGACTTGACCACGTCGCGCACGACGATTGCCGCCTCCCCCTCGGCCGGCGGCGATGACGGTCGCGAGGCCTCGGGCGTGGCGGACATTGAGGTCACGTTACGGCATGGCTCGGCGCGCCGGTCGATCCTGAGGACAACCGCTGACCGCGATCCGCCGCGGCGGCCCGCTCGTCGGCGCCGGCGAGGAGCGTTCGGAGCCGGGAGCGAGCTTCAGCGACGGCGGCGGCCCGAAGGTTTCGGCGGCGGCCGGCGCGCGATGCGACGCCGGCCAGTCTCGATCCGGAGGCCCACGCCGATCGCCGCCCCGATCAGCGCCGCCCCGAAGTAGATCGGACTGATCAGCAGCATCACCGCGACCCCCAGCATGGCCAGCCAGATCGCGGGCCGGAACATCCGCCAATCGTTCACGACCCCACCCCCGCCGCGTGCCGGCCCGCGTCGAGCTCCGCCGCCACCCGCTTCTGGATGGTGGCGACGGCCCGGAACGCCTGGCGCAACTGAACGCGCATCAGCGAGCTGAGCTGTTCAGGGTCGACGTGGTCATCAGGACGGCGTCCCGCTCGGATCTGCGCCACCTGATGCTCGAGGCGGAGGTTGTTGATGAGCTCAAAGGCGTCCTGCAGCGTGTGCGCATCGGCGGGCGCCAGGGTACCGGCCTCGGCGGCCGCCCGTAGCCGCTCGGGCGTGGTGGCGCTCGTGACGCCGGCCGTCATCGCTCCCCAACGGGCCAGGTCGAGGATCGGGACCAGCCCGCCCTGCTTGAGATCGAGCGTCCCGGGGTGCTCACCCCCGTGCTCGACCGTCAGGCCCCGGAAGCGGCGGGCGGCGGGCCGGTGCGAGAGCGCGAAGCGGGCGAGCATGCGCAACAGCCGCGGGGAGCCGGCGGCCAGACGGAAGGTGTCGGCGACCGGAGTGCCGGTGTGTACACCCCACACCGGCCGGTTGTCCACCACCACCGAGGTGAGGATCAGCGCCTTGTCCTGCGTGGGGTCGGACATCCAGCTCTGCGCCACCTGCTGCCACGATGACACCGAGCGCACGAACGGAGCGGCATCCGCGGTGACGCCGTTCTCGTCGATCCGCAGCCCGCAGGCGCGCAGCCCGCCGATCACCTCGCGGGCCACCTCCAGCAGCTGAGAACGAGTCTTATTCTCGTTCTCATCGCCCCGGGCGGCCGCCGCGCCCTCGCCCGGCGCATCGGCGGGCGTGTCGAACCACACGATCGCGCTGTCCACGTCGGAGCTGGGCAAAACCTCGCGGCGCGCCTGGCTGCCCAGCGCGAGCCACGCGAACTCGGCGTCAACCCCGCCGCGGCGCTCCAGCGCGAACTGCAGCAGGCGCCGGGTCAACGCATCGACGCACACCGCGTACACCGACATCACGTTCGAGGCGGCCACACCGGCGTCGAACAGCGAGACGATCATCGGCCGCAGTTCGCGCGAGATCGTCACCAGCTCGACGTCAGAGCGCGCGGTGGCGATCCGCTGGCGCAGGTAGAACGACGAGCGGGTGCGCAGCGCCACCAGGTCGACGTCCTCCACCACGCCGACGATCTCGCCCGTCGGCGAGAGCACCGGGAAATGCCGCAGCCCGCGGTCGAACATCTCGGCCAGCACCTCGCCGGCGCGCCGGTCGGCGGTGCACGTGTAGGCGGGGGCCGACATCGCCGCCGACACGGGCGCGTCGACGCTCATCCCGGCGGCGACGACCTTGGTGCGCAGGTCCCGGTCGGTGAGGATGCCGAGCCCCCGCGGCCGCAGGTCGATGACCACGGAGGTACTGTGGCCCGCGCTCATCATCTGAGCCGCCTCCCGGATCGGGGTGTCGGGACCGCACACCACCGCATCGCCGCGTACGAGGCTGCCCACCGGCTGATCGGCGGTGTTGACCGCGGGCTCGCGAGCGAGCATGTGCAGCTCAGTCGGCTCCTCGAGCAGCGAGCGGGCCACGAAGGTCACCCCCGCCGGGCCCGAGAGGACCGCCCTGGCCTCCTCGGCGGGGATCGCGTAACACGTGGCGTCCTCCACCGCGCGGGCGGTGAACGCGGGCGCCAGGCCCGAGAGCAGAGAACCGTGGCCAAAGACGTCGCCCTCCGCGAGGACGTCGAGGACCCGGCCGTGAGTGGCGAGCTCCACCACCCCGCTGCGGATGACGCGGAGGTGGGTTACCGGTTCGGCCCCCTCGGCGAAGACGATCTCCCCCGACGCATGGCTCTCGAGCTCGGCACACGCCGCGACTCGCTCCACCGCATCGGCGGCGAGCGAGTCAAACGGCGGGTGCGCCCGGAGAAAGCGGGCGGTCTGCCGCGCTTCCTCCGGTGTCATTCAGCTACCTCTGTCCGGCGGAGATCAGGGAGCGGCTTCGCCGAGCGGCATGTGCTCGCCGGGCAGTTCGGGAACCTCCGCGCGGTGCTCGGCCAACACCTGGTCGCCCTTGTGTCGCTGCACGGCGTAGTAGTAGATGAAGCCGACGATGAGCGACAGGCCGATGAACTCCACCGCCGCCCACTTGAAGTACCAGTCCGTCCCGTACACCGCGGCCCGTGGCCAGGCGATGTTGACAGCGACGATGATCCCGTAGATCACCGCCACTGCGTTGACCAGCAGGCCCCAGCGGCCCATGTTGAAGTACGGGCCGTGGTCCGGGCGCGGCCACTGCCCGCGCCGACGCGCCAGCAGCATCGGAGCGGTCACCCCCAGGTAGGGCAGGTAGAACATGATGATCGCCACGCCGATGAGCGCGGTGAACGCCGCCTGGTTGGCCAGGTTGATCGCCAGCAGGGCCAGCGAGCAGATGCCCACGAACAACGCCGGGACGATCGGCACGCGGGCGCGGCCCGACACGCGAGCCAGCGAGGACCCGCCGGGCAGGCGACCGTCGCGGGCCATGCTGAACAGCATCCGGATGCACGCCGTGCACACCGCCAGGGTGCACACGGTGATCGCGACCGCCGAGTCGATCAGGAAGATGTTGCCCAGCGTGTTGCCGAGCGCCTGCTTGATGATGAACGGCAACCCCAGCAGCCCGATGTTCTTGTCATGGATGTTCTCCACGGCCATGAAGGCGAAGATGATGAGCAGGCCGCCGATGAGGCCGGCGGCGGCCAGCGCCCGGAGGATCGCCGGCGGGGCGTTCTTGCGGGGATCGTTGGTCTCTTCGGCCAACGTCCCCGCGGTATCGAACCCGTACATCACGTACGCGCTCATGATGCCTCCGATGAGGAAGGCGCCGAAGTAGCCCCATGAATGGCCGGCGCCCGTGCCCAGGGTATGGGTGACGATGCCGGGCCCCCGGTGGAAGTGGAAGATGAGCAGGATGACCAGGATGGTCGAGCCGACGAGCTCAGCCGCCACACCGAAGTTGTTCAGACGGGCCATCGTCTTGACGCCGAGCATGCAGATGATCGTCGCGAAGACCACCAGGATGGCCCCAAGGATCAGTGCGTTCTTGGCGCCGTTGGGAGTGCTGTAGGTGCCGGCGTCGGCGGCGGTGCCCACGAACTGGAACTTCGTGGTCACCTGTGGCAGCACCACCTGCCACCCCACGGCCACCGCGGCCACGGTCACGATGGAGCCGATGATGAGGATCCACCCCGTCATCCACGACGTCATGTCGGTGCCGATCCGCTTGGACCACTGGTAGACCGACCCGGCCAGCGGGAACTGGCCCGCCATCTCGGCGAAGCACAGCGCGACGCACATCTGGCCGCCGAGCACGATCAGCCAGGACCACCAGACGGCGGGCCCGGCGTTGTTGAACCCGAAGCCGAACAGCTCGAAGACTCCGGTCAGGATCGAGATGTAGCTGAACCCCGCGGCGAACGAGGAGAAGCTTCCCAGCGACCGGTCCAGCTCCTGCTTGTAGCCGAACTGTGCGAGCTCGCTACTGTCCGCGCCGGTTTTGGGCGCGTCAACCGTTGCCATCAATCTCCCTCCCCGCCGCGCGTCCGCGCGGTCGTTTGAACACCCACCGACCCGTCGGCCATCGGCGCGTTGCGGCACAACTCAGAGCCATTGACCCAGTCGGAATCTGGCTGTTATATATCAGTTGTCTAAACGTGTCAATTGGCCCGTTCGGCCCATCCTGCGGGGCCTTCGGAGCCGACCGGGAGCGTCCGATGGCCACAGTCAGCGAGCTGGACATGTTCATCGGCGGAGCGTGGCGCCCCAGCGCCACCGGCGAGACGTCTTCGGCGTCCAGCCCCGCCACCGGCGAGACGATCGGAGCGGTCCCGCTGGGGGACCGCGACGACGCGCGCGCCGCCATCTCGGCCGCCCGCGGGGCGGCCGACGGCTGGGCCCGGCTCACCGCCTTTGAGCGCGCCGCCAAGATGCACGCGGTCGGCGACATCATCGAGTCTCGCCGCGAGGACCTGGCGCGTACGCTCACCCTGGACCAGGGCAAGCCGCTGCACGCCGAGGCCTTCGACGAGGTCGACGAGCTGATCGAGTACTGGCGCATGGCGGCCGAGGATGCCAAGCGCCTCGGCGGAGAGCTGCCCAACTCCTTCTCGCCCGGCAAGCGCGTCATGCTGGCCCGGCGCGCCCGCGGCGTGGTCGGCGTGATCAGCCCCTGGAACTGGCCCTACACCATGCCCGCCGAGCTGGTGGCCCCCGCGCTGGCCTGCGGCAACGCGGTGGTGTGGACGCCGGCGCCGTCCACCTCGGTGTGCGCCATCGAGCTCGCCCGCTGCATCGCCGACGCTGACCTCCCCCCGGGCGTCTTCAACCTCGTGACCGGCCCGGGACCGGTGGTCGGCGACGAGATCGCCCGCAACCCGAACGTCGACGGCGTGGCCTTCATCGGCTCCACCGCCACCGGCCGCCTGGTCGGCGCCGCCGCCGCGGGCAAGGCGACCCTGCTGGAGATGGGCGGCAACGGGCCGCTGGTGCTGCTGGACGACGGCGACGTCGACGCGGCCGTGCAGGCCTCGCTGGTGGCCTGCTTCCTGTGCGCCGGGCAGAGCTGCACCGCCGGTGAGCGCATCCTGGTGCACCGTGCCGTCTACGACGAGTACGTCGAGAAGCTCGCGCGCGCGGTCACCGAGCAGATCATCCTCGGCGACCCGTTCGCCGCCGAGACCACCATGGGCCCGCTCAACAACGAGCCGGTGGCGGCCAAGATGGACGAGCACATCGCCGACGCCCTGCAGCGCGGCGGCGACGCCCTGACCGGCGGCGCGCGCGCCACCGCGTTTCCCACCGACCTCTACTGGGAGCCGACGGTGCTCGCCGGCGTACCGGCGGACGCGCGCGTGGCCACCGAGGAGACCTTCGGCCCCGTCGCCCCCGTGGTGGAGATCACCTCGCTCGAGCACGCCATCACCCTCGCCAACGACGGCCCCTACGGCCTGCTGGCCGCGATCTACACCGCCGACCTGGCCGGCGGGCTCGAGTTCGCGGACCGAGTCCGGACCGGCTGGGTCAACATCAACGAGTCCACCAACTACTGGGAGGCGCACCTCCCATTCGGGGGCCGGGCGGGCACCGACAGCGGAATCGGCAAGGTGGGCGGCAACTCCGTCATGCAGACCTTCACCGAGCTGCAGACGATCGTGCTCTCGCCGCACCCGGGCTCGTAGCCCCGCGCTCCGACCCCCCGCCACACCCCCCACGCGAAAAATAAGCCCGCATAGGGTGCATTAGTCGAGGCACGTCCGCCGCGGGCGCCCGCACCCGGCCCTTCGACAGCCGCAGTAGACGTCCCGGGCCCCGCCCACGCAGCGGCGGAGCCCGGCCAACGCAGCGACGAAACTCAGGAGGTGGGCGACTCGGCCGAGGCCGACGCCGAGGCCGAGGACGAGGCCGAGGCCGACGCCGAGGCGGCGTCAGCCGGCGCACCGTTCCCACCCGCGCCGTCACCAGCCGCATCGGCACCGCCGTCGCGCCCATACCTGGCCGCCGCGCCCTCGGACATCTGGTGCACGTAGAACGGCTCGTTGATCGGCGCCAGCGGCGTGTTGCCCATGATCATGTCGGCGCTCTTCTCGGCCAGCATCATCGTCGGCGCGTAGATGTTGCCGTTGGTGACGTAGCGCATCGACGAGGCGTCGACCACGCGCAGCCCCTCCAGCCCGTGCACCTTCATCGACAGCGGGTCGATCACCGCGTCCTCGCCGGGCCCGAGGCGGCACGTGCACGAGGGGTGCAGGGCGGTCTCGGAGTCCTTGGCCACCCAGTCGAGGATCTCCTGGTCGGTCTCCACCGAGGGCCCCGGGGAGAGCTCGCCGCCGTTGTAGGGCTCGAACGCCGGCTGGTTGAGGATGGTGCGCGAGATCCGCACGGCCTCGATCCACTCGCGCCGGTCGGTCTTGGTGGAGAGGTAGTTGAACTGGATGGCCGGGTGCTCGCGCGGATCGGTCGACTTGAGCTTGATCGTGCCGCGGGCGTCGGAGTACATCGGGCCGACGTGGACCTGGTAGCCGTGGCCCTGCGGCGCGGTCCCGTCGTAGCGGATCGCCACCGGCAGGAAGTGGTACATCAGGTTCGGGTAGGCCACGTCCTCGTTGGAGCGGATGAAGCCGCCGCCCTCGAAGTGGTTGGTGGCCCCGGCGCCGCGGCGGCCCAGCAGCCACGCCGCGCCCACCCAGGGCCGGTTGTGCATCTTCAGCGCCGGCGCCACCGACACCGGCTGCTTGGAGCGGTACTGGATGTAGACCTCGAGGTGATCCTGGAGGTTCTCGCCCACGGCGGGCACGTCCTGCACCACATCCACCCCGACCGAACGCAGGTCCGAGGCGCGCCCCACCCCGGAGAGCTGGAGCAGCTGGGGCGAGTTGATGGCGCCGCCGCAGAGCAGGACCTCGCCGGCCTCGATCGTCTCCTTGTGGCGGTTGTGGACCACATCGCACCCCACCGCCCGGTTGCCGGCGAAGTTGATCTGGGTCACGAAGGCGCGGGTGCGGACCTCCAGGTTGGGCCGATCCTCCACCGGATGCAGGTACGCGCGCGCCGCGCTGAGCCGGTGCCCGCGGTAGATGTTGCGGTCAAAGGCGGCAAAGCCCTCCTGCTTGTAGCCGTTGACATCGTCGGTGAGCGGATAGCCCGCCTCCTGCACGGCGGCGAAGAAGGCCTTGAACAACGGGTTGACCGCTGGGCCACGCTCCATCTTCAGCGGCCCGTCATGGCCGCGGAACGGATTCTCCGGCGGCGCATTCAAAGCGTTCTCCATGCGCTTGAAGTACGGCAGGCAGTGCGCGTAGTCCCAGGTTTCCATCCCCGGGTCCGCCGCCCAGCGCTGGTAGTCCAGCGGGTTGCCGCGCTGGAAGATCATGCCGTTGATCGAGCTTGACCCGCCCAGCACCTTCCCGCGTGCGTGGTAGACCTTGCGCCCGTCCATGAACGGCTCGGGCTCGGACTCGTACCGCCAGTCATAGAAGCGATTGCCGATGGGGAACGACAGGGCGGCGGGCATGTGGATGTAGACGTCCCACAACGAGTCGTTGCGGCCGGCCTCCAGCACCAGCACCCGGGTCCCCGGGTCGGCGCTGAGCCGGTTGGCCAGGCAACACCCGGCCGAGCCCCCGCCGATGATCACGTAGTCGTAGCGCATGTCAGTCCCTCCCTCTAGGGCTGTTACAGAACGGCGCGGATCTCGCGCTCGAACGTGTCGATGTGCTCAGCGATGATCGCGCGCGCGCCCTCGGCGTCGCCGTCCGCGATGGCTCGCAGCAGGTCGCCGTGCTCGTGCACGCGCGCGAACAGATGCGGCAACCGGTCGAGCACCAGGTACCAGATCCGCAGTGACAGGTTGAAGTAGCGGCCCAGCGACTCCTCCAGGTAGGGGTTGCCGGCCGCGCGGTGGATGAAGCGATGCACCCGCGTGTCGAGCGCCATCAGGGCCGCGATGTCGTCGCTGCCCTGGCTGTGCTCGAGCTCGGTGAGCAGCCCGACGAGTTCGGCCCGCTGGGCCGGGGTGATCCGCTGGGCGGCCCGATAGGCGGCGTGGCCTTCCAGCTGGGTGCGGACGTCGGAGATGTCGGCCAGGTCGGTGATGTTGATCTCCGACGCGAAGGTGCCGCGCCGGGGGAAGACGGTGACGAGGTTCTCCAGCGCCAGGCGCTTGATCGCCTCCCGGACCGGCGTGCGCCCGATGCCCAACTCGCCGCCCAGCACGTCCTCGTCGATGGGCGCGCCTGGCGCGATCCGCAACGTCACGATGCGGTCACGCAGGTCGGCATAGGCCCGATCCGCCAGCAGCTCACGGGGGATGCGGTCAGTCGTCGGCGTACCCACGGATCAGCGTCCCGGTGAGCGGCGGCGCTGAATCCGCGCATCGCAGTTGCTCGCCCCGGTGACGACTGATATATGAGTCATCGGTTAGCAAGCCTACCATTAGCCCCATGCCACGCCAAGCCCTTCACACCCACTCATGAGCGCGTCAGCAGGCACCACCGCCGCCGACGAGGTGGCCGCCCGCATCGCCGCCGGCGAGTCCCGCACCGCCGCCCAGGTGGTCTCCGCGGTGGCGCGCCACACTCCCATGCTCACCTCGCGCAGCCTCTCTGAGCGCTGCGGTGGCCGGCTGTTGCTCAAGGCCGAGAACCTTCAGCGCACCGGCTCGTTCAAGGTGCGCGGTGCCGTCCACAAGCTCTCGCACCTCCCCGACGCGCCGGGCGTGGTGGCGGGCAGCGCCGGCAACCACGGCCAGTCGCTGGCCTACGCCGCGCGCGCTCAGGGCATCCCCTGCGAGGTGTTCATGCCGCGCGAGGCCCCGGTGGCCAAGGTCGCGGCGGTCGAGGCCTTCGGGGGCCAGGTGCACCTCGAGGGCGACTCCGTGGACGAGTGCGTCGCCGCCGCACGGGCCCGCGCCCAGGAGACCGGCGCCGGCTTCGTGCACCCCTTCGATGACCCCGAGATCATCCTGGGACAGTCCACCCTGGGACTCGAACTGCTGCACGACGTCGCCGACCTCGAGCAGGTGGTGGTCCCCGTCGGCGGAGGTGGGCTGATCTCGGGGATCGCCGGCGTGGTCAAGCATCAGCGCCCCGAGGTCCGGATCGTCGGGGTTCAGGTGGATGCCTGCGCCCCCTTCCCCGAGTCTCTGCGCGGCAGCGCGCCCGTCACCGCCGACGCCCGGTCAACCATCGCCGACGGCATCGCGATCAAGCGCCCCGGCGACATCACCCTGCCGCTGGTCCATCGCTGGGTCGACGACATGGTGCTCGTCTCCGAGGAGGAGATCGCCGACGCCATGGTGTGGCTCCTGGAGCGCTCCAAGCTGGTGGTCGAGGGTGGCGGCGCCGCCGGCGCGGCCGCGGTGCTGGCCGGCAGGGTGGCGCCCGCTCCGAGCGGCGCCACCGTGATCGTCCTCTCCGGCGGCAATGTCGACGCGGGCCTCCTGGCCGCGGTGGCCCAGCGCAACGAGACCCTGATGGGCCGCCGCATCCGTCTCTTCACGCGCATCTCGGATCGGCCGGGCGGCCTGGCCGCGCTGCTGACGTTGATCGCGCAGAAGGGCGGCAACGTCGTCCACGCGGACCATGTGCGCGACGCCGTGGCCCTCCATGTGCGCGAGACCGGGGTGGAGATCACGCTGGAGACACGCAGCCCCAAGCACAGCGACGCGATCGTCGCCGCGCTCGAGGACGCGGGCTACGCGGTCCGGCGGCGGGACGGCTGACACGGAGGCCCGGCGACGGTAGAGTCGCCAGGCACTGCAATGTCGCCCATCTCACGCGGATTTCACGGCCGGCGCCACGGGACAGTTGACCCGTTGCGCGTGCCGCCGGGCCAGTATGTGACCCGGGACTTTCCGGTGCTGTCAGCCGGGCCGACGCCGCGGGCTCATCTCGATGACTGGACCTTCACCATCGACGGCGCGGTGCAGTCGTCGATGTCGTGGTCATGGTCTGAGTTCAGCGCGCTGCCGGCCGAAACGGTGACCAAGGACATTCACTGCGTCACCAAGTGGTCAAAGCTCGACACGACCTGGCGCGGAGTATCGGTGGACGTCCTCTTCGAGGGTGTGACCGCGGAAGGGGCGTACATCACCGCGTGGAGCGACGGCGGCTACACCACCAACCTGCCCCTGGCCGACGTCCGCGACGGCAAGGCCTGGGTCGCTTACGAGTACGACGGGCAACCGCTGGCTCCCGAGCACGGGGGACCCGCCCGCCTCCTCGTCCCCCACCTGTACTTCTGGAAGAGCGCCAAGTGGGTTCGCGGGCTGACCCTCACCGTGACCGACGAGCCGGGCTTCTGGGAGGGCTACGGCTACAACAACTACGGAGATCCGTGGCGGGAGCAGCGCTACCAGGGCGACTGACGTGGCAGCTGGCCCGCGTCGTCGAGGTCACACCCGAGACCGCCCAGACCAAGACGCTCGTCCTCGACGCGCCTGACTGGGCGGGCCACCGCGCCGGCCAGCACGTCGACGTCCGCCTCACCGCCGAGGACGGCTACCAGGCCCAGCGCAGCTACTCGATCGCCTCAGCGCCCGAGGACGACCATCTCATGCTCACCGTCGAGGAGATCCCCGACGGCGAGGTCTCGCCCTATCTCGCCGAGGAACTGCGCGCCGGCGACGAGCTTGAGCTCCGCGGCCCGATTGGTGGATGGTTCGTGTGGGAGGGCAGCGAGGGCGCCCCACTGCTCATGTTCGGCGGGGGATCGGGCGTGGTGCCCCTGCGGGCGATGCTGCGCCACCGGGCGGCCACGTCGGACTCCACCCCGGCGCGGCTGGTCTACTCAGCGCGCTCGCTCCAGGACGTCATCTACCGAGAGGAGCTCGAGCGCAGCGCCGACGGCGTCGAGGTGTGCTTGGCGCTGACACGCTCATGGCCCGAGGATTGGACCGGGCATCGCGGCCGGGTGAACGACGCACTTCTCGATGACATCGCCTGGCCGGCGAGCGATACACCCGCGATCTACATCTGCGGGCCCAACGGCTTCGTCGAGGCGATCAGCCGCCGGATGGTCGCCCGCGGCCACGATCCCGTGCGAGTCAAGACCGAACGGTTCGGACCCAGCAGCTGAGAGGAGCTCCAGATGGAGGACTTCACCGTCGATGGCAACGCTCTGGCCGGAGCACTTGCGCAATCGTTGGGGCGCGACGTGACCGGTGAGCGCGGCACGTGCGGGCATTGTGGGAAGGCGTCGCTGGTCGCGGAGCTGGTCGTCTACCCCAAGGCGCCGAGCCCGGTGGCGCGCTGTCCGCACTGCGGCGACGTGGTGATGGTGGTCACCGAGATCAGCGACACCATCACCGTGCACATGGACACCTACGCGATGTGACCGGGTCGCCGGGGCTCGGCCGGCCCCCGGCGCCTACTTGTACGTGAACGTCGCCGCCGTCGGGCTGCGGCCGGCCCCGGTGAAGAAGCTCTCCACCGTGCTCACCGTCACCGGCACGCGCGACCCCGCCGTGCCACCGGGGGAGGTGGCCTTGAGCTTCTCGGTCGAGCCGCAGTCCAGCCCCGCCGTCTTGACCGCTTTGAACGTCGTCGCGGCCACGGAGCCGAAGGACACGCCGATCGGACAGCCGAGGTTGGTGCCGGTGATGGTGGTGGCGGTTCCGCCCGCCGCCGGGCCCGAGGTCGGCGAGATCGCCGACACCGAGGGGTTGCCCGGCGCGTAGAGCCACAGCTCGTCCGCGGACGACGTGGCACTGCACCCCGACACCGTGCATGCCTGCACGTCGACCAGGGCGGGGCTCTGGGAGACCGTCTGGGTGGTGAGCCGCGTGTCGTTGGCCACCGTGAACGTGTACTGGGTGCCGAACGAGGTTCCCGAGGCCTTGGTGTCCACGAACTCGAGCGGCGCCACGAGCTGGCCGGCAAAGCCCTGGCCGGTGACGCGGATCGGGGTTCCCCCGGTGTCAGCGGCCCCGGACACGCCATCCAGTTGCTTGGCGTTGGCGGTGTTGACCACCCCGGTGACGGTCGGGACGCCCGCGTACATCGCGGTCACCTGATTTGACTGACCACCCAGGGTGCGCACGCTGAACGGCACGTCCTGGATGTCCGTGGTCTGGTCCTGGGGCGGTGCGACCACCTGCAGCTCGGTGCCCGACACGAACGCGTAGTCGATGTCCTGCGAGTCGGCCTGGGTCGGGTCGCCGAAGTCGGCCCAGTCGATGGCCAGCGGATCGAAGCCGCTGCCCGTGGCCGTCACCGTGGTAGTGCCCGCCTCGCTGGCCAGATCGGCGGCCCCTCCGGAGGTCGAGATCGAGGAGACGTGCGGGGCGGGGACGTAGTCGTACTCCGTCGGACCCGCGCCCTGCTCGCAGTTGCACCCCGGCGGCAGCACCAACGTGCCCAGGTTGGTCAGTGCGAAGGTGCCCTCCGGAGGCGGCAGGATCGTCCCCGTCGCACTGGTTCCGTTGGCGTTGGACACCCTGACCTGCACCTGGCAGATGTCATTGGAGGCGTTCTCCCCCGCGAACACGCCGGTGCTCGGCAGAGGAGCACAGGTCGTGTGCGACGAGAAGGCCGGTGGCGTGACGCTGATCTCGTTGGGCCCGAGCACCGACAGACCGGCTGCGGCCACCCCGCCGAAGGTCACCTTGGTGGCGCCGGTGAAGCCCGATCCCAGCAGCGTCACCGTTGCCGGCTTGGACTCCAGGCCACCCGAGGGGCTCATGCCGGTCAGGCTCGGCACCGCCGCCCCGGAGCTGGTGTCGACGTACTGGAAGACCGCGCTGGGACCGGGTGCGCTGGTGGCGCCCCCATTGAGCACGACGATCACCTCTGCCGGTCCGGCACCGTCCTGGGGCGCCGTGGCATCCGGGGGCAGGGTGTCCTTGGCCGGCGGCAGCGTGGCCGTGATCGAGGTCGGGCTGGTCACCTTGAACGCGCCCGCCCCCAGGGAGGCGCTCCCCACCTGGACGGCTGCCACCACCGATTTGCCGCCCGCCTCAAAGCCGGACCCGGTGACGGTGATCTTCTCCCCGCCGGCCACGCTGCCGGTCGGCGGGCTGATGTCGGAGACGACCGGCCGGCCGCTGGTGGCGGCCGCCGCCGAGCACAGGTAGTAGGCCAGACCGGCGGTCCCCCCGGAGCCCGTGAGTTGTGGCGAGCCCAGGCCGGAGGCCAGGTCATAGCCGGTGGTGGCGGGGAAGACGAGGCCGTTGTCGAGGCCATAGACGTCGTTGTTGCCGCTGGTGATGTCGTGGAACGAGGCGGCGTACTCGGCCGGCTGGGAGGCGACGGCATAGAGCAGCGGGCTGACGAAGCCCACTCCATTGGCGGTCGACGAGTGTGCGGTGCATGCGGCCGAGGAGTTGACCAGCGCCAGCATGGCCGCCCACAGCGGCGCCGAGGACGAGGTCCCGCCGACCGTCGCCCAGCCGTTGCCGGGATTGGCCACGCTGTACACGGTCACGGCACCGGTGAACTCATCGGCCTGGGCCGACACGTCGGGAACCACTCGGCACGGGGTCGTCGCGCCGGCGCCGGCGACCGTGTTCTGGCAGAAGTTCTGCGGATAGCCGAACTGCTGCTCGACCGCGTTGGCGTTGGTGTAGTCGGCGCTGCCGGGGAAGGGAACGCCCGGCACCGTTGCGGTCCGCTGCCAGGCGGGCATCTCCCATGACTCAGAGATACCGCCGCCGTCGGCGCCGCCGTTGGGTCCGTCGTTCCAGACCTGCTCACCGGGGGGCTGGGTCGACGCGTCGGTGATGGTGGTCCCACCGACCGAGACGATGTACGGCTGGCTGGACGGGTCGTCGACCGACACCGGGTTCTGACCGGAGGCCACCGTCGGGGTCTCGAAGGTGTTGCAGTCGTCAGAGCCGTTGTCGCCGCTGGAGGAGAAGACCGACTGGCCCTGCGCCGCCGCCTGCTCGAAGAGCAGGTTCTCGGCCTCCTGCAGGCCGGGCTGGCCCTGCTGGGCCAGTTGCTCGCACACGCCCCAGCTGGTGCTGATCACCTGATCGCGGTCGGCGTCGATGATCGCCGTGTACTCGTCCAGCGAGTCATAGACGTCGGCGTTGTCGCCGTTGAACGGGCCCTCGTAGACGTCGATGGTGGCGCCGGGGGCCACCGCCGACACGTCCTCGACGTCGAGGTTGGCCTCGCCGCTGCCCGGGCCGGAGGGCTGGCCGCCGTCGACGGGGATGGTGTTGAGCCGCTTGACCATCGCCGCGGCCGCCGACGCGCCGAAGTAGCAGGTGTCGAAGGTCTGGATGTCGGAGGGCAGGAACGGCTCGTTCTCGTAGATCGCCACGCGCTGCCCGGCGCCGAAGTCGCCCTGGCCATAGAGCCCGAAGGCGCCGTAGGCGTTGGCGATGGCGTCGTCGGTGAGCCCACCGTTCTTGGTCGCGTCGTTGCGGGCGGCCGCGCACGGCGTGGGCGAACCGGCCGGGTGCGCGAAGCTCGCCGACGTCACGGCCGCGGCGTGGGGCCGCGCGTGCGCGCTGCGGCGCACCGGCCCGGTGGAGTCCAGCGCGTGCTCCTGGACGAGGTTGTTGAGGCCGATCACCGCCGCCACGTGGGGGGCGACCGCGGCGGGCAGGGTCACGGGCGTGGTGGTCTGCCGGCCGATCGTGCCGTTGGTGCGACGGTAGTTCTCCAGGTGCGTGTGGAAGGCACCCTGGACGGTCCGCGCCGACCCGCTGAAGTTGACCAGCAGGCCGTCGGCGGACACGGAGGTGACGCGCAGGCCCTGGGCCTGCAGCTGTGCGCGCACCGCGTCGATGGTCGCCGCCGTCGGTCCGAACCGCCTCGCGAAGGCGCCCGGAGCCAGATACTGGTGATAGAGCGGCGAGCTGCGGTCGCCGACCTGGGCGATGAACTGCTGGAGCGCCGCGTTGTCGCGCGGCTGCAGCACCACCGCTCCGGCCACCGAGGCGGTGGAGGCCACCTGGCCGACGGCCGTGTCGCCGTGCGGCACCCGCGGCGCCGCCGCGACCTGCATCGGCGGCGGCGCGCCCGCGCCCGCGGAGGACGCCAGCGCCAGCACCAACAGCGCGATGGTCACCGCACCCACCGCCAGCATCCTCGCCCTCACAGCGCCCTCCCAACCGTTGTCTGCAGTCGAGGCGCCTTATATCACCAGCGACACCCGCGGTGTGCCAGTCCGTCCGTCGTCAGTCGCCCAGTTCCTCCCGGCGGCGGCTCACGAACTCGCGCAGCTCCTCGTCGATGGCCTCGTCGATCGGCGGCTTCTCGTAGTCCTCGAGCGTCTTGCGCCAGATCTCGCCGGCGCGGGCGGTGGTGTCGCGCGCGCCCTTCTTGGTCCACCGGTCGAAGTTCTCGGTCGAGGAGAGCAGCGGGCGGTAGAAGCATTCGCGGAAGCGCTCCAGGGTGTGGGCGGCGCCCAGGAAGTGACCGCCGGCGCCCACCTCGGTGTGCGCGTCGAAGGCCAGCGAGGCCTCGTCGATCTCCAGCGGGGTGAACTCGTGGCGCAGCTCGCGAAGCAGCTCGACGTCGACGATGAACTTCTCGTAGCACGAGACCAGGCCGCCCTCCAGCCACCCGGCGGCGTGCATGACGAAGTTGGTGCCGGCCAGGAACGTCGGCAGCAGGGTCATCAGCGACTCGTAGGCCGCCTGGGCATCCACGGTCTGGGACGCGTTGAGGCCACCGCCGCCGCGCCAGGGCAGCCCGAAGTGCCGCGCGATCTGCCCGGTGCAGAGCACGCCGATCCCCGACTCCGGCGTCCCGAAGGACGGTGAGCCCGACTGCATGTCGGTGTTGGAGAGAAACGACCCGAACACCACCGGCGCCCCGGGGCGGATGGTCTGAGCCAGCGCGATCCCGGCCAGCGCCTCGGCCATCTGCTGCACCAGGGTGGCGGGCAGCGACACCGGCGACATGGCGCCCATGAGGAGGAAGGGGGTGATGACGACGGCCTGGTTCGCCTTGACGTACTCGACCATCGCGCCGAGCATGCGGTCGTCGTAGCGCAGCGGCGAGTTGACGTTGATCAGCGAGATCGACACGGGGGCGCGCTCGATCGCCTCGCGGCCGCCGAAGAGTATCTCCCCCATGCGGATGGTGTCGGCGGCGTTGGGGCCGCTCGTCACCGACCCCATGTACGGCTTGTCGGAGAAGGTCTGCAGGGCGTAGACCATGTCGAGGTGGCGGCTGTCGAGCGGGCGGTCCTCGGGCTCGCAGATCGTCCCGCCCGGCGAGTCGAGCTCGGGGTAGAACTGGGCCAGCTTTACCAGGTTCTGAAAGTCGGCCATCTTGGCGTCCCGGCGGACGTCGCCCTCGCGGATGAACGGGCAGCCGTAGACGGGGGCGAAGACCATGTGGTTGCCGCCGATGTGCGCGCTCTGAGCCGGGTTGCGCGCCTGCAGCTCGAACTCCCGCGGCGCCTTGGCCACCTGCTCGAGGATCCACTCGGGGTCAAAGCGCACCCGGTTCTCGTCCTCCACGATCTGCCCGGCGTCGCGCAGCACCTCCACCGCCTCGGGCAACAGGAACTCGATGCCGAGCTCCGAGACGATGCGGCGCCAGCCGCGATCCAGCGTGGCCATCGCCTCCTCGCTGAGGATCTCGTAGCGGGGCATGTCGTTCACGAACATGGGCGGCTTCCTCTCTTGACGGGAACGGACGCGTCCGTAAATATATCCCCCATGGAACAACAGTTCCACAACGGCTCGGAGGCAGGCTCACGCGCCTCGGGCACCACGGCCATCGACCGCGGCGCGGAGCTGCTGGTGCGGGTGCTCGAGTCAGAGCAGCCCATTGCCCTAGCCGAGATCGCGTCGGCCAGCGGGATCCCCAAGAGCACCGCCTCGCGTCTGGTCTCGGCGCTCGAGCGCCAGGGCCTGGTGGAGCAGGACGGCGAGCGCGGCCGCCTGCGTCCCGGGCCGGCCATCCTGCGCGTGGCCGAGCGCAGCATGCTCGAGCGCAGCATCCTCGAGATGGCGCGCGGGTCCCTGGACGCGCTCGGAGCCGAGTCAGGCGAGACGATCAACCTCGCCGTCCCCGGCCCCCACGGCGTCGAGCACATCGCCCAGGTCGAGAGCGCGCACTTCCTCGGCGCCGGCCAGTGGCTGGGTCGCTCCCCCGACTATCACTGCACCGCCAACGGCAAGGTGTTCATGGCCTTTGATCGGGCGCCCATTCCGGCCCGCCCCGAGGCGCTCACCCCCCACACCATCACCGACCCGAGCCGGCTCATCGCCGAGCTTGGCCGCGTGCGCCGCGACGACTTCGCCGAGGCGATCGAGGAGCTCGAGATCGGGCTCGCCGCCATCGCCGCCCCGGTGCGCGGGGCGGGCGGCCAGGTGGTGGCCGCGCTCAGCATCACCGGACCGACCGTGCGCATGACCCCCGAGCGCATCGTCGAGCTGAAGCCCATCCTCATCGAGGAGGCCGGAATCCTGAGCCGGCGCCTCGGCAACACCGAGCAAGGAGAACACGCCGCATGACCCACGAGGAGATCCTTCAGCTGCTCTACGACGAGACCCTGGTCGGCAACGCTCCCGCGGTCCGCGATGGCGTCGACGGCGGCCTCGAGGACGGTCTGGAGCCCGAGCGCATGCTCTACGACGCGCTCATCCCGTCGCTCGAGGAGGTGGGCGCCCGGTTCGAGCGCGGCGACTACTTCGTGCCCGAGATGCTCATCGCCGCGCGCGCCATGCAGGGCGCGCTCGACATCTTGCGCCCGCTGCTGGCCGAGACCGGAACGGCGGGCACCGGGACCTTCCTCATGGGCACCGTCAAGGGCGACGTCCACGACATCGGCAAGAACCTCTGCAACATCATGCTCGAGGGCGCCGGCTTCACCGTCATCGACCTCGGGGTCAACGTCCCGCCCGAGAAGTTCGTCGAGCAGATCGGGGAGCACAACCCCGACATCGTCGGTTTCAGCGCCTTCCTGACCACCACCATGCCGATGTTCAAAGCCAACATCAACGCGCTGGAGAAGGCCGGGATTCGCGACGACGTCATCGTCATGGTGGGCGGCGCGCCCGTCACCCAGGAGTACGCCGACGCCGTCGGCGCCGACGGCTACTCGGCCGACGCCTCCAGCGCGGTCAAGAAGGCCAAGGAGCTGATCGAGAAGCGCCGCGAGAAGGTCCCCGCGTGACCCGCCGGCACGGCGCGACGAGCACCGGGGGATCCGCGGCATGAAGGCGCGCGGCCTGATCGCCAAGGCGGAGCACGCGATCAAGTCGCCGATCTGGGGCTGTCAGATGTGCGGGCAGTGCGTCCTGCATGACACCGGGCTCACCTGCCCCATGACCTGCCCCAAGACGCTGCGCAACGGCCCCTGCGGCGGGGTGCGCGCCAACGGCCACTGCGAGGTCGTGCCCGAGATGCGCTGCGTGTGGCTCAAGGCCGTCGAGCGCTCGGAGCGGCTGCCCGTCTGGCGCGGCCACATCGACCAGGTCCGGCCTCCGGTGGACAACCGCCTGAAAGGTGACTCGTCATGGCTCAACCTGTTCAGCGGCCGGGACAAGCAGGTCCCGGCGGGATGGGCTCCGGATGTCCAATCTTGAGCGCAAGCTGAACGACGGCGCCTTCGTCGTCACCGCCGAACTGCCGGTCATCGACGGAGGCGGCCACGCGGAGCTGCAGCGCCAGCTGGAGCCCATGCGGCCGTTCGTGGACGCCTTCAACGCCACCGACAACCCGGCGGCCCACGCCCACGTCTCGCCGCTGGCGGTCTCGATCGGCCTTCAGGAGGTCGGCGCCGAGCCGATCATGCAGCTGGTCTGCCGTGACAAGAACCGTCTGGCGCTGCAGTCAGACCTCATGGGTGCCGCCATGTACGGGATCGAGAACGTGTCGTGCCTCACCGGCGATGACGTCAGCGCCGGCGACGAGCCCGAGGCGCGCCGGGTCTTTGACCTGGACAGCATCCAGCTGGTGGCGCTGGCGCGGACGCTCGAGCGCGGGCAGTACCTGTCTGGGCGGCCCATCGGGTGGACCGGATCGGGTTCCACGGAGGGCACCGGGCCGCGCTTCTGCGTCGGCGCGGTGGAGAACCCCTCGGCGCCGCCGCTGGAGTACCGCGTCCGCCGCGCCGCCAAGAAGGCACTGGCCGGCGCGCGCTTTCTCCAGCTGCAGCTCTGCTACCGCCCGGAGGTGCTGGAGCGGTTCATGCGCACCGCCCACGAGATCGGCCTCGCCGAACGTCTCGCGCTCATCCCCTCGATCTGCATCCTGCGCAGCGTCGGCGGCATGCGCTTCGTCGCCCACCACGTGCCGGGCATCGATGTCCCGCCCGAGACGGTGCGGCGCGTCGAGCAGGCCGCCGACGCCGAGCACGAATGCTTTGACATCGCCTACGAGCTGGCCTCCCACGCCCTGGCTCAGCCCGGTGTCGCCGGCCTGCACTTCATCTCCTTCCGCAAGGACGCGGGCATCGCCAAGCTCTGCGGCCGTCTCGGAATCCCCCCACGAAGCGAAAGAGAGTCCAATGGATACAGTGCTGCGGTCGCGCTCGGGTAGCGTGACCATCGGCGCCGAGCAGCCCTTCTGCGTCATCGGCGAGCGGATCAACCCCACCGGGCGCAAGGCGTTCGCGGAGGAGCTCCGCAGCGGCGACCTCTCCACCGTGACCGCCGACGCCCTGGCCCAGGCCGCCGCGGGCGCCAACATGCTCGACGTCAACGCCGGCATCCCGCTGGTGGACGAGCCCGAGCTGCTCAAGGCGATGCTCACCACCGTCCAGGACGCCGTCGACCTGCCCATCTGCATCGATTCGAGCGTGATCGAGGCCCTGGAGGCCGGGCTGTCGGTCTACGAGGGCCGCGCTCTGGTCAACTCCGTGACCGCCGAGGACGAGCGGCTGGACGAGATCCTGCCCCTGGTGGCCAAGCACGGCGCCGCGGTCATCGGCCTGGCCAACGACGAGACCGGCATCCCCGAGACCCCGCAGAAGCGCCTGGAGTGCGCGCGCAAGATCGTCTCAGCCGCCAACGACCACGGGATCGCCACCGCGGACGTCATCATCGACCCGCTGGCGATGACGGTGGGCGCCGCGACCGACGCGGTGACGATCACACTGGCCACCATCAGCCTGATCCGCGACGAGCTCGGCGTCAACATGTGCCTCGGCGCCTCCAACGTCTCCTTCGGGCTGCCGCGCCGCCACGAGCTCAACGCCGGCTTCCTGCCCATGGCGATGGCCGCGGGCCTGACCAGCGCCATCATGTCGACGGCCGAGGTCGTCGTGCAGTCGGTGCGGGCCTCGGACCTGCTGCTCGGCCACGACGCCTGGGGCTCCAGCTGGATCGCGGCGCACCGGGCCCGCCAGGCCGCGGAGAAAGCCGCGGCGGAGCAGGCGGCGTAGCCGGCCCATGAGCGCGGCCTCCCCCAAGCGACGCCCGCCCGAGCGGGAAGCGCTGGCAGCACCGGACGACGGCGCCCAGCGCGTGCGCCTGCGCTTCCTGCCCGACGGCGCCGAGGTCCGCGTCCCGTCGGGCACCCCGGTGTTCGACGCGGCCAGCTGGAACGGGATCGCCATTGACTCCACCTGCGGCGGGCACGGTACCTGCAAGAAATGCAAGGTGCGCGTGCTCTCCGGAGACGTCCCGGTGTCGAGCGTCGATCCCCGCGCCTTCACCACCGAGGAGCTGCGCGACGGGTGGCGGCTGGCCTGCCGCGCCGGCGCGCGCGCCGACCTGGTGATCGAGGTCCCGCCGCTGCAGACGCGGCCCAAGGCGGCACTGGTCGGCGTCGGGCGCCACGTCATCCTGCGCCCCGCGGTGGTCAAGCGCCACCTGGTGCTCGAAGAGCCCACCCTGGAGGACCAGCGCCCCGATCTGCAGCGCGTGCTCGACGGCCTGGATGACCTGGAGCCCTACGCCTCGCTCGAGCTCCTGCGTGAGCTCGGGGGCGTCCTGCGCTCCAGCCACTTCGACGTGACCGCGGTGGTCTGTGATCAGGAGCTCATCGCGCTCGAGCCCGGCGACACCACGGCGCGGCGCTTTGCCATCGCCTATGACCTCGGCACCACCACCGTGGTGGCCACGCTGCTTGACCTGGAGTCCGGCCAGCCGGTGGCGGTCCGCTCCATGCTCAACCGCCAGCAGCCCTTCGGCGCCGACGTCATCACGCGCATCTCGGCCACCATGATGGACGCCACGGCGCTGCAGGCCCTGCGCGACCGCGCTCACGAGACGATGGCCGAGCTCACCGCCGAGGTCTGCGACGAGGCTGAAGTGGCGCCCGGGGAGGTCTACGAGATCACCGTCTGCGGCAACGTGACGATGATGCAGCTCGCGCTCGGCATCGATCCCGAGCCACTGAGCATGGCACCGTTCGTCGTCGCCACCCACTCCTTCCCGCCTGCCTCCGCCGCGGACTTCGGGGTCACCATCCACCCGCGCGCGCCCGCCTTCGTCTTTCCCTCGCTCGGCGCCTATGTCGGCGGCGACATCGTGGCCGGCATGCTCGCCACCGGGCTGACCCGTGACCGCCGCCTGCGCCTGTTCATCGACGTGGGCACCAACTCCGAGATCGCGCTGGGCTCCGTCGATCGGGTGCTGGCCACCGCGGCACCGGCCGGGCCGGCCTTCGAGGCGGCTCAGATCCGCTGCGGCATGCGCGCCGCCGAGGGCGCCATCGAGGGCGTGCGGATCACCGACGACGGCCTCGCGCTCGACGTCATCGGCGATACCGACCCGGTCGGCATGTGCGGCTCGGGCCTCGTCGACGCGGTGGCCGAGCTCGTGCACTCGGGCCTGCTGGACCACTCCGGCCGTTTCATCCCCAATGAGGAGGCGGCCGAGCGCTTCGACGTTGGGCTGGCCGCCCGCCTCACCAAGATCGGCGAGGAGCGGGTGTTCGTCCTGCACTGGCGCGGCGACGATCCCGCCAACTCGGTCTTCCTCTCCCAGCGCGACGTCCGCGAGCTGCAGTTCGCCAAGGCGTCGATCGCCACCGGCTGGGGGATCCTGCTGCGCGAGCTCGACATCGATCCCTCCGAGATCAGCCAGGTGCTCCTGGCCGGGAGCTTCGGCGCCTACCTCACCCCGCTCAGCGCGGTGCGCATCGGCCTGGTGCCCAAGCTCGCCCTCCCGCGGATCGTCTCGGCGGGCAACGTGGCCGGAGAGGGCGCCAAGATCGCGGCGCTGTCGCTGCGCGAGCGCGCTGAGGCGGAGTCGATCCTGCGTGAGGTCGAATACGTGGAGCTCTCGGGGCGCGCGGACTTCAACGACCTGTTCATCGATCAGCTGGCCTTCCCGGGATGACGCGGACCGCCGACACCCCCACCCGCGCCGCCATCGTCGCCTGCGGCGCGCTGGCCTTCGACATACGCTCGATCGCCCAGCGCCGTGGCTGGGACATCGACGTCGTTCCCGTGCCGGCGCTGCTGCACAACCGCCCGGAGCAGATCCCCGCCGCGGTGGCCGACGCGCTGGCCACCCACAACGTCGTCGCCGTCGCCTACGCCGACTGCGGGACCTATGGCGCCCTCGACGCGGTCCTGGCCGGGAGCGGCGTCAAGCGGCTGAGCGGCGACAACTGCTACGACGTCCTCAGCCGCGAGGAGGTGGACCACGCCATGGCGGAGGAGCCGGGCACGTACTTCCTCACCGACTTCCTCGCCCGCACCTTCGAGCACACCGTCGTCCGCCAGCTCGGCCTGGACCGCTGGCCGGAGCTGCGCCACACCTACTTCGCCCACTACACCCGGGTGGTGTGGCTGGCCCAGCGCCCCACGCCGGCCACGCACCGGCGCGCTCAGGCCGCGGCCGAGCGCCTGGAGCTGCCGCTGGAGGTCCGGCCGGTCGGCAACGCCGGCCTCGAGCGCGGGCTCGAGGCGCTGCTCGCCGCCTGACCGCTCAGCCCGCGCGCACCCGCGGCTTGCGGCCCGCGCGCACGGTGAGCCGCGCCCGCTCGGCGCGATAGCCAGGCGCGGTGAGCGCGACCGCCACGACGTCGCCCGAGCGATAGCGACGCCCCTCCAACCGGCGCAGGAGCCGGTGAATGGCACGGTGCCCGCGGGCGGTCACGCGCGCCGGTCGCGGGCAGCCGCGACCGCTGCAGCGCACCGTCAGCCTCGTACGCCCCGGGAAGCTCCCGATCCTCGCCCGGTGAAGCCAGGTGCTCTTCTCCTTCCAGGTCCAGCTGAGCACCAGCCGGACGCGCAGCGCGTGATGCCCGTGGGCCGCGGGAATGGGCGTCGGGACCGGAGTGGTGGACACCGGGGGCGGGCTCACCGGCGGGGGCGCCTCGCCGCGTGACCAGGACTCCGCGCTCGCTCCGGAGCACGCCCACAGCTGAAGCTCGGTCCCGTTGGCCGCCCCCTGCCCGACCGGGTCCAGGCACAGCCCGCTGGGCACCGAGCGGATGGTGCCGTCAGCGCCCCAGGTCCACTGCTGTTGCGGGTTGCCGAGGCAGTACCAGATCTGGACCGGCGTCCCCTCCGTCGTCCCGTCGCCCGTCGCGTCCAGGCACTTGTCGCCGTAGACGCGCAACTGCCCACCCTCGAGCAGCCACTGCTGTTGGGCGTCACCGAGGCAATTGAACAGCTGTGGCCGCGTCCCCGGGGAGATGCCGGCGCCCGTCACATCGAGGCACCGACCGCTGGCCTGCCCCTTGACCGGGCCGCCGCCGTTGGGCTGCGGCGGCCCCACCCAATCCTGCTGGGCGTCGCCGATGCAGTCCCAGAGCTGGAGCCGGGTCCCGTTGGCCTGGCCGCCGTTGACGGCGTCGAGGCAGCGGCCGTAGGCCACCGAGCGCAGCGACCCGTCGGCCTCGGCGGTCCATCGCTGGTTGGCGGTCCCGCGGCAGGCCCACACCTGGATCGGCGTGCCGTCGGCGCCGTTGTCGGTCGAGTCGGCATCGAGGCACAGCGTCTGTGAGCCGGTGTAGACCTGCAGCTGTCCACCCGTGTAGGTCCACGCCTGCTGCGGGTCGCCGAGACAGTTGAACAGCTGCACGCGGGTGCCCGGCTGGGTGGCGCCGCCGATCACATCCAGGCAGCGCCCGCTTGGGACCCCGACGATGCGACTGCCGCCGTTGGAAGCCGGGGCGGCCAGAGCGGCGCCGGGCACGGCCACGGCCAGCGCCATGGTGAGCGCGGCGGCGCCCGCCAGAAGACCCCCGATCCGCCTGCGTGCGGAACCCATGAATCGGTACTCCCCCGCCGGCACGGCGCCTAATCGGCAGCGCCTGCCTCGACCAGCAGCGTGGCCACGTCGGCCACCCGCAGGTCAGCGCCCGCGCTCTGCACCCCGTCGCCGAGCATCACGGTGCAGTACGGGCAGGCGACGGCCAGCGTGCCGGCGCCGGTCTCGGCCGCCTCGCGCACGCGGTTCTCGTTGATCGCCCCCGCGCGCTCCTCCATCCACATGTGCGCGCCGCCCGCCCCGCAGCAGAAGGTCTGCTTGCCGCTGCGGGCCATCTCGACCGGCTCGCCCACCGCGCCGACGAGCTCGCGCGGCGCCGCCAGCACGTCGTTGTGGCGCGCCAGATAGCACGAGTCGTGGTAGGTCACCTTCAGCCCGTCGTCGCGCTTGGGCGCCAGGCGGCCGTCGGCGACCAGGCGCGAGAGCAGCTCGGTGTGGTGGATGACCTCGTAGTCGCCGCCGAAGTCGGAGTACTCGTTGCCCAGCGTGTTGAAGCAGTGCGGGCAGTTGGCGATGATCTTCGTGACGCCGGCCTCGTTGAGGGTGGCCACGTTCTGCTCGGCAAAGGCCTGGAACACGTACTCGTTGCCGATGCGGCGGGCCGGGTCGCCGGTGCAGGCCTCGCGGGCGCCGAGGATGGCGAAGTCCACTCCCGCCTTCTGCAGCAGCCTGACCGTGCTCTCGGCAGTGGTGCGCGCGCGCTCGTCAAACGAGCTGGCGCAGCCCACCCAGTACAGGTACTCGGGCGCGGTGTCGCCGGGCTCGAGGATGCGCACCCCCAGGCCGTCGGCCCAGTCGGCGCGCTCTGACTGCGCCTTGCCCCACGGGTTCGACGCCCGCTCGACGTCGCGCAGCATCGGCTCGGCCTCCGACGGGAAGCTCGACTCCACCATCACCAGATGCCGGCGCAGGTCGACGATGTGGTCGATGTGCTCGATGGAGACCGGGCATGCCTGCACGCACGCGCCGCAGGTCACGCAGTCCCACACCGACTCCTCGGGCACAGCGTTGGGAACGAGAGAGACAAGATCAATCGCCGCGGCCGCACCGGCGTCGCCGCCATCGCTTGCCGCGCGCGCCTGGACGATCGTCCCGCCGTCGGCGAACACCTGGTCGCGCAATCCCATGATGAGCAGCTTGGGACTGAGCACCTTCCCGGTGGCAAAGGCCGGGCAGGCGTCCTGGCAGCGGCCGCATTCGGTGCACGAGTAGGTGTCGAGCATCTGCTTCCAGGTGAGGTCGGCCGCGGTCCCGGCCCCGAAGCGGATGTCCTCCTCGGGGATGTCGGGGTCGTCGAAGCGCAGCGGCTCCAGCCGGCCGCCCGGCCCCGTCCGCCCGTACCAGACGTTGAACGCCGCCGAGGCGATGTGCAGGTGCTTGGAGCGCGGCAGGTAGGCCAGGAAACCGAGGATGGTGAGGACGTGGGCCCAGACGAAGACGCGCTCCAGCACCCGGGTCGCCTCATTGCGCCCGAAGAGGTGCGAGAGCAGGTGCGACACCGGCGCCGCGGAGGCGGGCCACTCGTTGAGGCCCAGCGCGATGCGGGTGGCGTGCCACAGCAGCAGCGTGGTGGCGATGGTGGCGATGAGCGCCAGGATGAGGTCAGCCTCGCCGAGGTGGCTGCCGGCAAAGCGCCGTGGCCGCAGCACCTTGCGGATATAGAAGGCGCTGATCACGCCGATGAGGACCAGCACCGCGAAGATGTCGACGAGAAAGGCGTACCAGCCCTGATGGCCCAGCCACGGGAACGTGGCGTGCTTGGAGACGACACCGATCATGGCGATGACGATCGTCGGGCCCAGGACGAGGAAGCCCCAGAAGATGAAGGCATGGATGAGACCGGGCCCGATGCGCTGCAGCAGCTTGCGCTGGCCGAGCACGATGGTGGCCTCGTGCTCGACCCGGCGTGGCGCATCGCCGGTGCGGGTGACCGGCGCGCCCGCGCGCAGGAGATCGACCAGGAAGCGAACCCGGACCGTGAACAGAGTCCCGCTCACCACCAGCGCCGCGGCGAGCAGGACGGCGGAGATGGCAACGGCTATGTGCCGCGCACCTTTCTGATCTCCGCCGAGATGGCCGGCACCACCTCGTGCAGGTCACCGATCACGGCGTAGTCGGCGGAAGCGAAGATCGACGCCTCGCCGTCGGGGTTGATGGCCAGCAGCCGCTTGGCGCCCTTGCACCCCGCCATGTGCTGGGTGGCACCGCTGATCCCGCAGGCGATGTAGATCTCGGGCGAGATCTTGGTGCCGGTCTGGCCCACCTGGTCGGAGTGCGGCCGCCAGCCGGCGCTGGTCACCGCGCGCGAGCAGCCCACGGCGGCGCCGAGCAGCGCGGCCAGCTCCTCGATGACGCTGAAGCCCTCGGCCGACCCGACCCCGCGGCCGCCCGACACCACGACATCGGCGTCGGCCAGCGACACGCCGGCGCTCGAGGCCGGCACCGTCTCGGTGACGCGCACGACCTGGTCGGCCGCGGTGGCCGAAGCGCTCACCGCCACCGTCTCGACGTCGCTTGCAGCGGTGGCCGCCACGGCGTGGGGCGCCACGCTGAGCAGCACCGGCGCGCCGTGGACCCGAGCCTCCTCCAGCAGGCTGCCGCCCCAGCGCATGCGGATCACCGTGGCCGGGTCACCGGGGGTGACGCTCATGCAGTTGGCCGACATCGGCTGGTCAAGCTTGGCCGCGACGTGGGCCAGGACCTCGTTGCCGCGGTCGGTGCCGGGCGCGACGACGGCGCCCGCGCCGCGCTGCTGGGCGACCTCGACGAGCGTCTGGGCCCAGGCCGCGGGCGCGTAGGCCTCAGCGGCGTCAAACGTCACCGTCGCGAGATCCCCGCCCAGCTGGCCCGCGAACGTGACCGCCTGCTGGGAGAGCTCGTCGACGCCGCTCTCCATGAAGACCAATGTCGTCGACATCAGATCACGCCGATCTCGGTGAGGATCTCCACCACGCGTGGGGCCGCGTCGGGACCGTGGCCGAGGACCTCGGCCTGCTTGCTCGACCCCTCGGGGAGCAGGAGCCGCACCATCTCCAGGCGTGGCTGCGCCCGGGGCGGCTCAGACGCCGCCAGCGGCTTGCGCTTGGCCCGCATCCGCCCGGGGACCGACGGGTAGCGCGGCAGGTTGATGCCCTCCAGCACCGAGACCACGGCGGGCGCGGGGACCGCGTAGATGTCGCGCCCACCGGCCACCTCACGCTCGCAGCGCAGGTTTCCGCCATCGGCGGTGATCCCCTTGATGCCGTTGACCACAGGCAGCCCCAGCGCGTAGGCGACGCGCACCGCCACCTGGTAGTTGCCGGCGTCGGCGGACTCGTTGCCGAAGAGAATGAGGTCGAACGCCATCCCGTCGGCCCGGATGGCATCGACGATCGCGGCCGCGGTCGCCTGCGGGTCCCACTCTCCCCCGTCGGTGACGAGATGAATGGCACGGTCGACCCCGATGGCCATCATGTCGCGCAGCTGCTCCTCGGCCTCGGCGGGACCAAGGGTCAGCACCACCGACTCTCCACCGTGCGCCTCGATCAGCCGGATGGCCTCTTCGGCGGCGCACTCCTCGTGCGGGCTCACCGTGAAGCCGAGGTGGCGGGTCTGGATCGCCTGCTCGTCGTCGGTGAGGGTGATCTTGCCGCCGGTGAGCGGCACACGCTTGACGCAGATGAGGATGTTCACGACCGCACCCGCGCGTTGTCGGCGTCGAACACCGGCGTCGAGTCGTTGGTGGCGACGGTGACCGGATACTGCTCGCCCATGTACTGCACCTTCAGCGCGTTGCCGACCACGGCCTGCTCGGGCGGCAGGTAGCTCATGAGGATGTGCTTGCCGATCGACGGGCCGGCTCCCGCGCTGGTCACATACGAGCGGCGGCCGTGCGCGTCGGTGATGGGGTCGCCATCGGCGGTGAGGACCGGCTCGCCGCCGAGCATGTAGCGCTTGACGCCGGACTGGGAGGTGTGGTCATCGACGGTCAGCGTGCACATGGCCACGGCCTGGGGCTCCTCGCGGTGGCGCACATGCGCCGCCTTGCCGATGAAGTCGGCGTCCTTGACGCGGCCCCACGCCATGCCGGCCTCGACAACGTTGTACTCGCCCTCGAGCTCGGCGCCGTACGCGCGATAGCACTTCTCCAGGCGTCCGGTGGTGCCATAGACCCCGGCGCCCATCGGGATCGCGCCGTGGGGCAGGCCGGCCTCGGCGATGATGTCCCACAACCGCGCGCCCTGCTCGATCGGCACGTACAGCTCCCAGCCGAGATCGCCCACGTAGGAGATACGGCTGGCGATCACCGTCAGCGGGCCGACCTCGATCTGGCGCCAGTTGGCGAACGGGAAGCCCTCGTTGGAGACGTCACCGGAGGTGACCGACGACAGGATGTCGCGCGCGCGGGGGCCCCAGATACCGAGCGTCGTCCACTGGTTGGTCTGATCGTGGATCTGCACCGACCCATCCTGCGGCAGGTGGTCCTTGAACCACTTCAGGTCAGACAGCCCCCACGCGCCGCCGGTGACGACGCGGAAGACGTCGTCGGCCATGCGCATGATGGTGAGGTCGGCCTTGAAGCCGCCTGAGTAGGTGAGGATCGGGGTGTACACGACACGCCCCACCGCGACGTCCATCTGGCGCATGGCGATCCGCTGCACCGCCTCCAACGCGCCCGGGCCGGTGACGTCGAAGAGGGCGAACGCGGTGAGGTCGGTGTAGCCGGCCCGCTCACGCATGGCCAGATGCTCGGCGTTGATGATGGGGCTCCACCACCGCGACTCCCACTCGGCCTCACGGCGCGTGACCTGGTCGGCGAACTCCTCCAGCAGCGGCGCGTTTGACTCATACCACTGGGGGCGCTCCCAGCCCGCGGCCTCATAGAAGACGGCCTGGAGCTCCTGCTGGCGCTCGTAGTACGGGCTCAGCTTGACC
>DATJTQ010000222.1:0-18838 GCA_035503355.1 Solirubrobacteraceae bacterium | reverse complement strand
CTTCTACCGCTGGGTTGAGCCAGTGCAGCGGGCGATTGAGCGCTGGTCGCCGCAGGACCTGCAACAACTGGCGGCAGCGCTCACGACCGCTCAGGAGTCCCAGTCGCGCGAACTGGCGGTCGAAGCGATCAACGCGAACCCAACTCTCCGGGACACGGTCGGGCGCCTGGTCATCCCGCGCGACGCGGCGGCGTTCTGGACCATGGTGGCGGCCATCCTGACCGTCGTGGCCATCGTCCTCAGCCAGCGCTAGTCGCGTTCGTCCGGCGCCCTGCTTACGGTGGCGCCCGTGATCGTCGCGGGCCTCACCCTCAACCCCGAGGTCGACATCACCGGGCTAGCGACGCTGGCGCTCGTGCTGGTCACGCTGGCGACTGTGGTCATCGGGTACCGCGCGCTCAGGCAGACCCAGCAGGAAATCGCGCTGTCGAGGCGGGAGGTGGAGCAGGCGCAGAGGCCGGTAGTGTTGCCGCGCCGCGAGGGCACAAGTGCCCGCTCCAACGTGACTGAGCCGGTCTACAGCGATGGCATGATCAGCCTGCCCATTATGAACGTGGGCGCTGGTCCCGCGCTTGATGTGTTCGCGAAGCTGTACCCCCGCGATGACCACGGACGGGAGCTTCCAGACATGCCCGACGTCTGGTACGCCGCCACGCTCGTGGGCTTGGGTGTGGGCGGCACGGGTGAGGTCTACGTCTACCTCAACATCGTCGACCATCTCCCATGCTTCAAGCTGACGATCGACTATGACGACGTCGCAGGGAAGCGCTGGCGCACCACGGGGATGTACCTGAACGGCGTCGCCATCGACGGCGCAAGCCGCTACACACGGCTGGTGGTTGGGTCCGTCGCTGAGCTCCCGGATCCGGGCATTGGGTAGGTCGCGGCGTCATGTGTGTGTCGTCGCGCGTGGCGCGGATCAGCAACTATCGCCCAGCACGTCCTCCATCACCCTCAGCGCCTCTCGCAGCCGCTGCAGTTCAGATGGCCTGACCCCAGGCGGCGCTCCAGACCCGCATGCGTCCACCATCGCCCGCCACGCGCGCGACCACGCCCAATCCGGGTCCTCGCGCAACGCCACCGCGTACAGCGCGTCAACGGTCGGGCCGGACGGCCCGGGGCGGTCGGCGATGGTCCGCTCCAGGCGGCGGCCAAGCTCGCGCAGGGATGGCTGGCCAGGCTTGGGCGGCCGCGGCTCGGCGACCGCCGCCAGCGCGTCCCGGATCGATCCAACGTCCATACCGGCAGAGTGCTGCCGCTTTGCGATCTGCCGGTAGACCCGCGCGGTGCGTGGGCTGAAGTCGCAGTGCGCGCGCACCCACCGCTCCCACTCCCCGTGCCGCAGCTGGGCCTTCGCCTCGATCAGCGCTTGCCCCGCGGCGATGGCGTGGGCTAGCGCCGCTCGCTGCGTGACCTCGTAGGCCGCGTGCTCCGTGTTGGCGCGCTGCGCCAGTGCATCCAGCGTGGCGGTCGCGGTCACCGGCCGACCTCAGTCAGCGCCCGAGCAAACGCCTCAGCGAACAAACCTCCCAGGCAGCGGAGTGCCGGAGTAGCCCGCGGCGGTGGCGTCGGCCATGAAATCGGAGCCTACGCCGAATGGATCACCCCCCTTGGGGGTAGATAGACCCCGCCCATGATCAGGTCCACCGTCACCCCCACCCCGCTCGTCCACCGGATCGAGCCTCCGGACTCGCCCCAGGCCCGCTTTGCCGCGGCGACGCTGCTGGCGATCCCGCCCGACGTCCGCCAGGCGCTCCGCGACGCGGTGGCGACGAGCCTGGGCATCCCGATCGACTGCTACGGCCCCGATGTCGACCTGGTGGATCCCACGCTGCAGGCGGCCTACGACGCCGACGTCGATGACCTGTTCGACTGCTGGGTGCGCAAGCACGTCTTCGAATCCGACGATGACGCGTTGTTCCGCCGCGCCCTGCGCATCCCGCCGGTCCGCTCCGAGCCGCTGACGCCCCAGCCGCAGCTCTAGACGGCGGCGGGTGGTCAGCCCGCCTGCGCGGCCACCTCGGCGATCAGCCGCGACAGCTGGCTGCCCTGCCACGCCACCGGTGAGCGTCCCGGCTCGTCGGTGACCAGGCGCGCGCCGTTGATCGCCTCCGCGTAGGCCTCCCCCACCGCCTGCGGGTGCTCCGGGTCGGCCTCGTCGCCGGAGGCGACGACGACGGTGGGGACGGCGATCGCGCTCAGGTCGTCGATCGCGGCAAACGGACGCGAGCGCGGCACGGCACGGAGAGCGTCGGCCACCGCCTCGGGGTGCTCATGTAGGGCCAGGCGCTGGCGAATGACCGTGAGCACCGTCTCGCGCATGCGCTCCGGGACGTCGGGCACCCCGTAGGCGGACACGAAGCCCTCGATCCCTCCGGAGCGCAGGCCGTCAGACAGCGCGTCCCACCGCGCCAGGCGCTCAGGGTCGGTGTCCTCGCTGCCGCTGAACGCGGGGGTGATGATGATCAGGCCGGCGACGCGCTCCGGGCGGTGCAGGGCCAGCCACGCCAGCGTGTGGGCGCCCATCGACGCTCCCGCCAGGACTGCCTGGTCCAGCCCGGCGTGATCGAGCACCGCCTCCAGATCGGCCCCCAGGTCCTCGTAGCGATACTCCGTGGGGCCCCCCGCCGGCGACGAGGCCCCGTGCCCGCGCGCGTCGTAGGCGAGGACCCGGTGCCCGCCGCGCTGGAGCGCGGAGGAGCCCATCACCACGTAGCGCCGGGTCGCGGTCAGCCCGTGGGCCAGGACCACCGGGGAGCCCTCCCCCGTGTCGCTGCCGCGCAGCGTCACGCCGTCGCGCGTCACCTCGAATTCAGGCATGCCCTCGTATCTAGCAGCCACGGGCCGGTGGCTACCATCAGAGGAGTCATGGACGTCACCGACAGCACCTTCGAATCGGCAGTTCTCGAGCGCTCACGCACCCTCCCGGTCGTCGTCGACTTCTGGGCCGAGTGGTGCGGGCCGTGCCGGCAGCTCGGCCCGGTCCTGGAGCGCGGAGTCGCCGAGCGCGAGGGCAAGGTGGAGCTCGCCAAGATCGACGTGGACGCCAATCCTCAGGTGGCGCGCGCCTTCGCCATCCAGAGCATCCCCGCCGTCAAGGCGTTCCGCGACGGACGCGTGGTGGCCGAGTTTGTCGGCGCCCGGCCGCCGGCGTCCGTCAACAGCTTCCTGGACTCCCTCCTGCCCTCTGAGGCCGATGGCCTGGTGGCCCAGGGCGATGAGGAGTCGTTGCGCAAGGCGGTCGAGCTCGAGCCCTCGCGCGCCGACGCCGCCGTCCCGCTCGCCCGGATTCTCCTCGGCCGCGGCGATGCCGACGGCGCACTGGCGATCCTGCGCGAGGTTCCCGGCAGCTTCGCCGCCGACGGGCTGGCCGCCCGGATCGAGCTCCAGCGACGCCAGCCTCCGCTGGACCTCGACGAGGCCTTCACCGCGCTGGACGCGGGAGACCAGCAGGCCGCGCTGGATGCGCTCATCGGCGCCCTGCCCACCGCCGACGGGGCCAAGGACGACATCCGCCGCGTGGTGGTGGGGATCCTCGACGAGCTCGGGGTCGAGAGCCAGCTCGCGCGCGAGTCCCGCCGCCGCCTGGCCAGCGCGCTGTACTAGCCGCCCGGCCGATTCTCAGACCAGCAGCGTCAACTGCTCGACATCGGTGGGCGCGGCCGTCTCCAGGCCGGCCACCCGCACGCCCAGCAGTCGCACCGGGCGGGGTGCGCCGAAGCGGCGCAGCAGGTCAAGCGCCACCGGCAGCACGCGGTCGACGGTGGCGACCGGCTCGGCCAGGGTCCGCGCCCGGGTATGGGTGGAGAAGTCATCCAGGCGCACCTTGATCCCGATCGTCCGGCCGCGGCGCTCCTGGCCCACCAGCGTGGTGCAGAGCTGCTCGGTGAGACGCTGGAGGACCTCCTCCAGCCGGGCGGGGTCGGCGATGTCGTAGTCGAACGTCGTCTCACGCGACTCCGAGACGACCTTGCGCTCCTCGGTGACCGGGCTGTCGTCCTCAAAGCGCGCCCGGCTCTGCAGCGCCGCCGCGGAGCGGGAGCCAAAGCGGGCCACGAGCTGCTCCGGCGAGGCGGCGGCCAGCTTGGCCAGCGTGTCCAGCCCTGAGCCGCGCAGCCGCTCGGCGGTCTTGGGCCCGATGCCCGGGATCAATCCCGGCGGGGACTGGGCGAAGCGCGCGCGAGCCTGCTCGCTGGTCAGGATGACGAACCCCCGAGGTTTCTCCGCGTCGGAGGCCACCTTGGCCACCAGCTTGTTGGGGCCGATCCCGATCGAGCAGTGCAGCCCGGTCTGCGCGGCGACCTGGTGCACCAGCCGTCGCATCTCCGCATGAGGCGCGGGCAGCCCCGACAGGTCCAGGTACGCCTCGTCGAGCCCGATCACCTCCACGCGCTCTGAGCAGGCGCGGACGAGCGCCATCACCTGGCGGGAGGCCTCGCGGTAGTAAGGGAAGTCAGGCGCCAGGTAGATGCCCTGTGGGCACAGCCGCCGGGCACGGGCAGCGGGCATCGCCGAGCCCACCCCGAAGCGCCGGGCCTCGTAGGAGGCGGTGGTCACCACCGCCCGGGGCCCCGTGCCGGCCACGATCACCGGCTGCCCCCGCAACTCCGGCCGGCGCCGCAGTTCGACCGACACGTAGAACGCGTCCATGTCGACGTGGGCGATGCATCGCGCCGCCATGTTCTGGACAGTAGGTCACTGTCCAGACGCCACAACGCCCCCGGAACCGCATGAGGACGGCCTCCGGGGGCGTCGGGGCGCGGCGCAGCACGGCTACTGGCTTGACCAGACCGTGCCCACCCCGGCGAAGCCGAGCGCCGCCGCGGTGTTCTGGTTGAGGTCCCACTCGCGGCCGCCCGCGTAGGGCCCGCGGTCATCGACCACGGCGTTCACGGTGCGACCGCCGTAGCTGAAGGTGACCTTGGTCCCGCAGGGCAGGGTCCGGTTGGCCACGCCGAGCCCGGCGTGAAAGCCGCACGCGGTGTTGCCGGCGTCCTCATACCAGGAGGCCAGTTCCGGGTGCAGCACGTCGACGCGCCCGGCGGGCCGAGTGGTACGGGCGTTGCGGCTGTCGCCGCCGAACGCCACGCGCAGCTGCTGTCCGTCGGCGGCATCCGGTGACACGCTCAGGCGGTAGCCGCCCCGCGAGCCGGTCCGACCGGTGGTCAGCGTGTGCCAGCCGTGCGGGCCACGGCCCTGCAGGCGCACCCGGCGGCCCGGCTGTGCGGGCAGCAGCTTGCCGCCCACGTGGACGGGGCCGGTGCTGCGCACGGCCGACTCGTGGTGCGCCGGCGTGAACCGCGCACCCACCGTCACGGTGGGCTGGGGGGCGGGTGCGGCGGCCCGGGCCGGGCTGACGGCGGCGGCCCGGCTGGCCGGGACGGCGGTGGTCGTCGCCGGGGCGACGGCCCGCAGCAGTCCCGTGCGGCGCGGGGTGACGCGCGCCCGGAACCTGCCCGTGGCGCCGACCGTCGCGGCACCGAGTGAGTGCCACGACGACTCGCCGCGAGCGGCCGTCTGCAGCAGGACGCGCTGGCCGGCGTCAGCCGCCGGGACCGTCCCGCTGATGGTCACGCCCCGGCCGTACTGCACGTGGCGGGGGGCGACCTGTAGGTTGATGGGGGTCTGGACTGGATTCTGGTCTGACTGTGCGGCGCTTGACGTGACGCCGGTGAAGGCGACGGCCGAGGCCGGCACAGCCAGCATTGTTGTCGCAATGATCACGTGTACTGAGCGCATCCGGCGCAGCGTGAATCTGGGCCTCAAGACGAGGACCTCCTTGAGTTCGACCACGCGCCTACGGAGTTAGCTGTCGGGCTCGCGGCCAGTCCGAAGCACTCGGTGCTGCAGTGCTTCTTCAGAGGTCGCTACGGTCGCGGGCTGGTGCGCCAGGCGAACGATTCGCCCCGTGCCGGTGCGCTACGGCCATCCGGCAGTGGGTCCCCCGCTCGTCTCCGCACCGGGCAGGGACGATTCGGCAGGTCGTTTGGGAAGTCGGCGAGGCTCGCAGGACCTTGAACCAATTTGTGTGAGCATCGTCACACCGACTCGTCGTGCCAGAATCAGGGCCGTGGCTAATCCAGACCGCCTGACCGGACTCGACAGCTCCTTCCTGCACCTCGAGCGCGACGCCGCGCATATGCACGTCGCCGGGTGCATGATCTTCGAGGGCGAAGCCCCCACCTACGAGGAACTGGTGGAGCAGATCTCCAGCCGGCTGCACCTGGTACCGCGCTACCGCCAGCGCCTGGCCTTCGTGCCCTTCAACCAGGGCCGGCCGGTGTGGGTGGACGATCCGCACTTCAACATCGCCTTCCACGTCCGCCACACGGCGCTGCCCAGCCCCGGCGGTGAGGACCAGCTCAAGCGCCTCACCGGCCGCGTCTTCTCGCAGGCACTGGACCGGTCACGCCCGCTGTGGGAGATCTGGCTGGTCGAAGGGCTCTCCGATGACCGCTTCGCAATGCTCTCCAAGACCCACCACGCCCTCGTGGACGGGGTCTCGGGCGTCGACATCTTCACCGTCCTCTTCGACACCGCCCGCGACCCCATGCCAGTGGCGCCCCCTGATCACGACTGGGTGCCGCGGCCACTGCCCACCGGGGCGCAACTGCTCGCCGACGCGCTGCTGGAGCGCACCACCGTCCCCGCTGAGATCGTGCGCGGCGTCAGAGCGACGATGCGCGGTCCGCGGCACGTGGCCACCCGCATCGGGCGAGCGCTCGGCGGGGTGACCGCAGTGGCGCGGGCGGGCCTGCAGGCGGCGCCGCCCAGCCCGCTGAACGTCCGCATCGGCCCGCACCGGCGCTTCACCTGGGTGCGCGGCGACCTCGATGAGTTCAAGGCGATCAAGAACGCGCTCGGCGGCACGGTCAACGACGTCGTCCTCGCCGCCGTCGCGGGCGCCCTGGGCCGCTACCTGCGCATGCACGGCGAGGCGACCGACGAGCTCATCCTGCGCGCGATGGTGCCCATCTCGGTCCGCGCCGACGTCGAACGCGGAGCGCTCGGCAATCGGGTGGCCGCCATGTGGGCGCCGTTGCCCATCGGAGTGACCGACCCGGTGGAGCGGCTCCTGCGGATCAGCCGCGACATGGACGGGATCAAGGAGTCCGGACAGGCCGTCGGCGCCCAGGTGCTCACCGAGCTCTCGGGGTTTGCACCGCCGACGATCATGGCCCAGGCGGCCCGGCTGCAGGCTCGCCAGCGTCTCTTCAACCTGGTGGTCACCAACGTGCCCGGGCCCCAATTCCCGCTCTACATGCTCGGCCGTGAGCTCGACGCGATGTTCCCGATGGTCCCCCTGGCCGAGAACCAGGCGCTGGGCATCGCGATCATGAGCTACAACGGCCAGCTCAACTTCGGTCTCAACGCCGACTACGACGCGCTGCCCGACCTGGAGGCGCTCGCCGACGAGTTGCGCGCCTCCATCGAGGAGCTCACCGCCGCGGCCGGCGCCGCCCCCTCCGCCGGGGCTCCCGGGCGCCGCCGGCGCTCGGTGCGCTCGGCGGACTAGCGGCTCGCCGGGACCCAGAGCCGCTTGTGCCCCGCCTGATCGAGCGCCTGCTCATCGTCGTCGCGGCATTGGGCATCGCCGTCGGGGTGATCGCGCTGCTCTCCGGCGGGCTGCTGGCCGGTCACGACTCCCCGGGGGTGTCCGGGGCGGCGAGCGGCCCGGGTGTGGCCTTCCCTGACCAGGGCAACGGACGTCTGAAGTCCGGTCAGGCCCAGCCGAAATATGACTCCGACCCGCCGACGAGCGGGTCGCACCTCCAGGCGACCATCAACCGCAACGGCGCCCAGATCACTGACGACCAGCTGCTCCAGGCACTGTCGGTCGGCGACGTGGTGCTGATGTACGGCACTCGCACGCCTCCGCCGGGGCTGGGTGCGGTGGCCAACGCGATCGCGCCGGCCCCCTTCAGCCCCGCGCTGGCGGCCACCGGCCAGGCCGTCGTCCTCGCCTACCGGCCGGGGACGACCGGGGTGATCGGCCTGGCGTGGGCACATATGGTCCACGTCCGCTCCCCCACCGATCCCACCCTGCGCTCGTTCGCGCAGTACTGGCTGGGACGTGGCGTGCCCAAGCGCGGCGGGTCGCTGCCCAGCAGTTAGCGCGGCCGCGGCCGCACGGCGACGGTCACCCGCGTCAGCGCGCACAGTCGTCCGTCGTCGTCGGTGAGCTCGACCTCCCACACCCAGGTCGTGCGGCCGCGATGGCGGGCGCGGGCCACGGCGGTGATGGTCCCCGAGGTCACCGGACGCAGAAAGCTCGTCTGGTTGGAGAGGCCCATGGCGCCGTTGCCGTCGCCGTGGACCATGGCCGCGGTGCCGTTGGTGGCCAGGCTCTCGGAGATGCTGGCGTACACGCCGCCGTGCACCAGCCCGGCCGGCTGCTTGAGGTCATCGCGCACCGCGACGTGCCCGCGCACCAGCCCGTCGGCGATCTCGTCGATCTGCAGGCCGTAGACGCGGTCAAAGCCAAGCGTGGGCTCAAAGGGCAGCTCGAGGCTCATGCGGGAGCGCACCTTAGTGATTTGCGGCCCGCAAGCGCTCGTCCAGCTTGGGCAATTCTTATGGGCCTCATCTACCCTACGAGCGACCATGCCGACGTTGGACAACCTTCCGGGGGAACAGCGCGCCGTTCTGGAGATGGTGCTCAAGCACGGGCGCAGCTATGACCAGATCGCCACGCTGCTCAAGCTCGACCGCGCCAAGGTGCGTGAGCGCGCCCAGATCGCACTGGACAGCATCGGCCCCCACACGGAGGTCGCCCCTGAGCACCAGCACCGGATCGCCGACTATCTCCTCGGCCAGTTGCCCGAGGGCGAGGTCCCGGAGGTGCGCGACCTGCTCGCCGACTCCCCCACTGACCGGGCCTGGGCGCGGGTGGTCGCCTCTGAGCTGGCCCCGCTGACCGCGGGACGGCCGCTGCCCGAGATCCCCGTCGAGCGCTCAGCCTCTCGCGAGCCCGATTCTCCGGGCGCGCCGGAGCTCACCGCGCCCCAGCCTTCGGCGTCGGCACCGATCGCCGGGCTCGGCCCCGCAAACGCCGAGGATGAGCCCAAGCGCCGCTGGGGCCGCCGCCGTCGCCAGGGCGCCGAACCGACCCCCGCACCCGCCCCGGCCGAAGAACCCGCCACGCCGGTCAGCGAACCGGCCGTGGCCGCCAGCCGCCCCGCGGCCCCGGCCAGCCCGCCCGGCGGACCGAGTGAACCGCCCGAGGCGGAGACCAGGCGCAGCTCGCGGCTCGGTGGCGCGCTGGTCCTCCTGGCCGGCGTGATCGTCGTCGCGGCGGTGCTGTTCTTCGTCCTGCGCGGCGGCCACTCCAAGCACTCGGGCAGCGCCGGCACGTCCACCGCCGCCCCGGCGGCCAGCGCGTCGGCCACCTCCACCGCCTCCACGGCGTCATCCCCCACCGGCTCCACGCCGACCACCTCGACGTCGGGGACGAGCGCCAGCGTGGTGGCGCAGATCAATCTCTCGCCGCCATCGAGCGCCAAGGGCAGCAAGATGGCCGGCATCGCCGAGGTCCTCAACGAGGGCACCAGCGACGGGGTGGCCATCGTCGCCCAGAACGTCCCGCCCAACAAGAGCAAGCCACGCCCCGACGCCTATGCGGTGTGGCTGTACAACTCCGCCAAGGACGCCAAGCTGCTGGGGTTCGTGAACCCGAGCGTGGGCAAGAACGGCCGCCTGTCGACGGCGGGCGGGCTGCCCACCAACGCCAAGCACTACAAGGAGCTCATCGTCACCCTCGAGACGACCGCGAAGCCCAAGCAGCCGGGCTCCATCGTGCTCCAGGGCGCGATGACGGGCCTCTAGCCAGAGATTCGCGCCAGGCCGTCGAGGGCCTCGTCCAGCCGCGCCGCGGTGGCGCGGCGCAACAGGAACCCGCCGGTGCGTGAATAGCCGCGCAGCTTCTGTGCATGGGAGATGGTCACCTCGGTCCCTCCGGTGGCGGGGGCGAGCGTCATCTCGATCACCGAGGCGCTGAGCACCCGCTCAAACGGCGTGCCCGCAACCTCCTGCTCCCAGGCGCGCGTCGTCGGTGCTTCGGAGGCCACCACCCGGAAGTCGGCGCGCACCGGCCGCCCGCGCTTGGTCTTGAACACCTCCGTGAAACGGCCGTCCTGCACCGCTTCGACGCGCTCCACCCCGGGCCACCAGCGCGGCAGGTGGTGTGGGTCGGCGATCAGCTCCCACAGCTCCTCCGGTGCCGCCGGCAGCGTGCGGCTGCGCTTGGCCACCGGCACCGGACGCTACTCGTCGTACTCGATCAGGGAGTACACGTCGTGGGGCGCCAGTCGCCGGCGCCCGTCCAGGAAGGTCAGCTCGACGAGGAAGGCAAGTCCCACGATCTCGGCTCCGAGGTCGGCAACGAGCTCGCACAGCGCTCCCGCGGTGCCTCCGGTCGCCAGCAGGTCGTCGTGGACCAGCACCCGGGCGCCGTGGGCCAGCGCGTCGGCGTGGACCTCCAGCGCGTCGATGCCGTACTCCAGCGTGTACTCGGCGCTGATCGTCTCCGCCGGCAGCTTGCCGGGCTTGCGCGCCGGGACGAACCCGGCACCGAGCTGCCGGGCCAGCGCCGCGCCCAGGATGAACCCCCGCGCCTCGGCGGCCACCACGAAGTCGATCTCGGCGTCGGTGACCATCGCGGCCAGGCCGCTGACGGCGCCGTCCAGCGCGCCCGCGTCGAGCAGCAGCGGGGTGATGTCGCGAAACAGGATCCCCGGCCGCGGAAAGTCGGGGATGTCGCGGATGAACGCGCGCAGATCCGGGGCCGTCACGTCGAGGCCGGGTCAGGTTGCGATCTTGCGCAGATCGCGGATCAGCAGCAGATGCTTGAGGTGCGTGGTCACCGAGGCGAGGTTCTCCAGCGCCTCGATGGCCTCCTTGCGGCGCTCCGGATTGCGTGAGCGCAGCGCCGGGGCCAGGATGCTCTGCAGCAGCTGGGCCTCGCGGTCGGCTGAGCTGCGGAAGACGCGGAGGTTGCGTCCGCCCACGCCGTAGCGGGCCAGCTCAGAGACCGCGCGGATGATCTCGCGCTCGGTCTCGTCGTAGTACTGCGTGCCGCCGCGGTTCTCGCCCTTGATCACCCCGAACTCCACCAGTTCGCGCACCAGCTTGGGGTCGGCGCCGGTGTCCTCCACCACGTCGTCGAGCGAGTACAGCGAGCCCGAGTCATGGACCCGGACCCCGGCCCGGCGCGGGGAGGGCCGCTCGCCGGCGGCGGGCGGGACGTCGCCCTCGTTACGGCCGCCGGCCAGCTCCTGGCGGATGACGCGCAAGGGAAGGAACTCGTCGCGCTGCAGGCGCAGGATGGTGCGCAGACGCGCGATATCGGACTGGGTGTAGAGCCGGTAGCCCCCCTGCGTGCGCCGCGGCGCCAGCAGCTTCTGATCCTCCAGGTAACGGATCTTGGAGATCGAGATGTCGGGGAACTCCTGGTGCAGCGCCTTGCAGACGGCACCGATGGTGACCGCCTTCTGGCGCGGGCGCTGGTCCTCGGGCTCGGGCGGCTCGGGGATCTCCAGCTCGGGTGCGGGGGTGTCGGTGCTCATCAGCGGCTGAGGAAGGCGAGTTTGTACTTTCCGATCTGCAGCTCGTCACCGTCGACGAGGCGGTGGGAGTCGATCCGGCGGCGGTTGACGTAGGTCCCGTTCAGGGAGCCGCAGTCGTCGAGGTGGAAATCACTGCCGCGACGGACGATCACGGCGTGGTCACGCGAGACGGTCACGTCGTCGAGGAAGACGTCTGACTCGGGGCGGCGGCCCACCGTCATGCGGTCGCCCTCGAGCGGAAAGCTCTCCCCCGACCGCCCGCCGCCGGCACGGATGACCAGCGCGGCGCCGCCCCGGACGACGTCGTCGAGCTCGACGACCTCCAGCTCGCCCGTCTCGCCCACCTTGTAGGTGGCCGTCGAGACGTTCGGAGACTGCTCGCTCTGGGCGAGAAACGCGCCGCAGCGCTGGCAGTAGCTGGCGCCGTCGTCGTTGGCAAATCCGCACTCAGGGCAGTGCTGGGCCATCGGGCCTGACGGAGCGCTACTCGGGTTGGTCGGCCGGCACCCTTCCCGCCAGGATGTCGGTCAGCTGCTGGACGTCGGCGCCGGAGATGATGAGCTCCCCGCCCTCGTCCTTCTTACGCAGGCGATTGACCAGCTCGGCGCGGAGGATGTCGATCTTGCCGTGCAGGATGCGCCGCCGATAGGAGATCTCCATCTCCTCCTCGGTCAGCTGCTTGATCAGGTCCTTCAGCTCCTGGTCGGTCAGTGACCCAAGGTCTGGAAAGGTGTCCATGCTGTTCGTTCCCTCTCGTGTGTAGGTCCGCGAGTATAACCTCGTCTCCCAGAGGGTCAAGCTGAGCTTGAGAGTCTGCACCGCCTGGCCCAGGGGCGGATGGAGTCAGGTTTCTGCGGTCCGGTATATGCGCGTGGCGGCGCGGGTCAGGCGCCGTTTTCCGCAAGCTTACGCGCTTGGCGCACTCCGCTGCGGACATACAGGGCGCTGGCCAGCAGGGCCAGGGCCAGCCCGACGTAGAGCAGGATGAGCGCCAGCCAGTGGACCCCGGCCATGGCGAAGAACGGGGCCCCCATCGTCGGCGCCACGGCGACGCGCCCGGCCCAGTTGATGGTGATCTCCACCCCGCGGGCCAACCCGTAGCGGCTCAGTCCCAGCATGAACAGCTCGCGCGCGACGACGAGCGCGATGGCCCATCGCGGCAGCAGCGAGAACTCCCAGCACACCACCATCCCCGAGACGACGAGAAGGCGGTCGATGATCGGGTCAAGCAGCGCCCCCAGCCGGCTGTACTGGCCGGTGAGCCGGGCGGCGAACCCGTCGAGGTAGTCGGCCCACCCGATCACCGCGAACAGCACGGTGGCCAGCGCGGAATGGCCGTCGTCGCTCGAGAGGGCCACGATGAGGAACACCGGGATGCCGGCCAGCCGGGCATAGCCGATCGCGTTGGGGATCGTCCACGGGTGCAGCGGCTGATCTGAGCGCGTCTGGACCGGGTTGGGCCCGGAGCGGTCGATCCCGAAGAGCCGCCGCTTGGTGATCCGAGGGCTCACCGTCGCGCTACGGGCGCGCGGTCACGGCAGCCCCCGCCACAGCTCGGCCACCGCCTCGGCTGCGCCCTCCACCGGCACCGTGCGCGACTCGCGCCCGCGGCGCACCTGGACCTCGATCTCGCCGGCGCCGAGGGTGCGGCGCCCGACGGTGAGCCGCAGCGGGCAGCCCAGCAGCTCGGCATCGGTGAACTTCTCGCCGGGGCCGGCGTCGCGCTCGTCATAGAGCACGTCCAGGCCGGTGGCCTGCAGGTCGCGGTACAGGGTGTCCGAGAAGGTCCGCTCCTCCGAGCCGGGCTTGCCCAGCGTGACCAGCTCGACGTCGAAGGGGGCGATCGTACGCGGCCACGAGATCCCCTCGGCGTCGGCGTACTGCTCCACCGCCGCGGCTGCCGCGCGGGCCGGGCCAAAGCCGTAGGAACCCATCCAGATGTGTTGAGACTTGCCGTGCTCGTCCAGAAAGGTGGCGTTCAGCGGGACCGAGTAGCGCGTGCCCAGTTTGAAGATGTTGCCGACCTCGATGGCCGGCTCGATGCGGACCGTGCTGCCGTTGACGGTGTCGCCGGCGACCACGGTGCGGACGTCCACGGTCTCATAGGCGAAGTCGCGTCCGGGCTCGACGCCGCGCAGGTGGGCGTCGGGCTCGTTGGCGCCGACGATGTAGGACCCGGCGCCGTTGGCGGTGACCGCCGCATCGAGCAGCACCGGCAGGCCGGACCCCACCGGCCCGATGTAGCCGGGCGGCCCGAGGCGCTGCTCGATCTCGTCGCCCCGGGCGGCGCGGAACGGCTGGCCGAGGGCGTTCTGGAGCTTGATCTCGTTGACGCGGTGGTCCCCGCGGATCACCACCAGCTTCATCGCGTCTTCGTCGACGATCACCGGGAAGGCCTTGAGCGTGGCGCCGGCCGGCACCGCGAGGGAGCCGACGAGCGCCTCGATGGTGGTGGCCCCCGGCGTGTGGACGAGCTCGGGGGCGGCCAGCGCGGGCGGCAGCTCCACCGGCTGGGCGTCGGCGGAGGCGACCTCGATGTTGGCGGCGTAGCCGAGGGCGAGGGCCACGTCGTTCTCCCCGGCCGTGCACGGGGCCATGTACTCGTCGGCGCCGTGGCCACCCATCATGCCCACGTCGGCCGCCACCCGGTACCACTCCAGGCCACAGCGGTCGAGCATGCGCGCGTAGGCCTCCGCGTGCTTGTCGTAGGCGACATCCAGCCCTTCGCGGTCGCGGTCGAAGGTGTAGGAGTCCTTCATGATGAACTCGCGGGTGCGCAGCACCCCGGCGCGCGGCCGCGCCTCATCGCGCTCCTTGACCTGGAAGTGGTACAGGATGAGCGGCAGCTCGCGGTAGGACTTGACGGCGGCCGCGACGTGGCCGGTCACGATCTCCTCGTGCGTGAGGGCCAGGACCATGTCGGCGCCCTTGCGGTCCTTGAGCTTGAACAGCTCCTCGATGTCGTAGCGGCCGGTCTTGCGCCACGGCTCGGCCGGGTGCATCACCGGCATGAGCAGCTCCTGGCCGCCGATCGCGTCCATCTCCTCGCGCACGATCTGCACGACGCGCTGGTGGATGCGCCAGCCGGCGGGCAGCCACGACCACAGTCCGGCGCCCACCTGGCGAATGAGCCCGGCCCGCACCATCAGCTTGTGCGAGACCGCCTCGGCGTCAGCCGGAGGCTCGCGTTCGGTCGGCAGGAAATAGGTGGAGAGCAGGGTCATCGAGGCCCAAGCGTACCCGCCCGCCCGGTCCGCGAGCGTGGAGCTATGTTCTGATACAACGCTCGCAACTTGAGGTTGAGAAAAGGAGCTTTGTCATGGCCTATTCCGTACCGCCGCTGCCTTACGACTACAACGCGCTGGAGCCCACCATCGACGAGGCGACGATGAAGCTCCATCACGACAAGCACCATCAGGCCTACGTCGACAACGCCAACAAGGCGCTGGACGGCACCGAGTGGGCTGACAAGGACGTCGTCGAGGTCCTCAAGAACCTCAGCTCCCTCCCCTCCGACAAGCAGGGCCCGGTGCGCAACAACGCCGGCGGCCATTACAACCATTCGCTCTTCTGGGAGTGGATGGCCCCCAACGCCGGCGGCGCCCCCGACGGCGCCCTCGGTGACGCCATCAACTCCACCTTCGGCTCGTTCGACGACTTCAAGGCCCAGTTCAAGGCCGCGGGCGTCGGGCGCTTCGGCTCCGGCTGGGCGTGGCTGGTCCACGACGGCTCCGGGTTGGCGATCGTCTCCACCCCCAACCAGGACAGCCCGGTCTCCGACGGCAAGACGCCCCTGCTGGGCATCGACGTCTGGGAGCACGCCTACTACCTGAAGTACAACAACCGGCGTCCGGATTACATCGACGCCTGGTGGGACGTGGTCAACTGGGCCAAGGTGGCCGAGGACTTCTCCAGCGCCTCGTAGTCTCAGGCGCTTCAGGCCTTCTTGGGCCTCGGAGTGGCGTGGCGGGTGACCGTCGGCCGCTCCGGGGCCCTGAGTGTTTAACGCCGGCTATCGGGGGCGGACCCGGGTGGCCGCACCGACCCACGGCGATGGGTGGCCGCGCCGATCCCCGGCGACGGCTGGCCGCACCGACCCCCGGCGACGGGCGCGGTGTGCGCGATTTTTACAGCTATGTTGGAAAAATCGCGCACGTGCCCGCCGGCGGCCCACGCCTCGCGGACTACCGAGAGCCCCACCCCCCGCCCTCCCACGCCGCAGTTGACGTTCGCCGATACCCGCCCGGCGAGCACGCTCCACGGACGGCCCGCGCAGAGGGCAGCTAGGCCCGCGTGAAGCGCCGCCCGGCAACAGGCGACTGAGACTCATCGAGGCGCTCGACGCGCCGCATGATCCCGGCGTTCTCCTCACCGGCGTCGGCCGCCTCCATGGCAGCGATGCGCTCGGGCGTCATCGCGGTGGCGTCCTCGTTCTCGGCCAGCCAGGCGCGCGCCTCGGCGGCCTGGCCCTCGTCGCGGACGACCTGCTTGCCGCGCTCGTAGTAGCGGTCGATCTCGGCGAACAGCTCGTCCACCAGGTTCTCGGTGCGGACCTTCTTCAGCGGCTCGCCGCGCGAGTAGATCATCCCCATGTCCTTGGCGCCGGTGATCCCGAAGTCGGCATGGCGGGCCTCGCCGATCCCGTTGACCGCGCAGCCGAGCACGGAGACCTCGATCGGGTCGTCGTAGGCCGCGAGGCGCTCCTCGATCTCGGACACGACGGTGTCCATGTCGAACTGCAGGCGGCCGCACGTCGGGCAGGCGATCAGCACCGGGCCGCGCTCGCGCAGCTTCAGCGCCTTGAGGATCTCCCAGGCGACCTTGACCTCCTCCTCGGCGTGGAAGGTCGACAGCGAGATGCGGATGGTGTCGCCGATCCCGTCGGCCAGCAGCGTGCCCAGGCCCACGGCGGATTTCAGCGAGCCTGACCACTTGGTGCCGGCCTCGGTGACGCCGAGGTGCAGCGGATATGGAATCCGCTCGGCCAGCAGGCGGTTGGAGGCGATGGTGTTGGGCACCGAGGTCGACTTCATCGACACCTTGAAGTTGGTGAAGTCCAAACGCTCCATCAGCTCGACGGTCTCCACCGCTGCCGTGACCAGTGCCTCGACCGGGTTGTCGTACTCGAGCTGGCGCAGGTGCTCGGGCAGCGAGCCGGAGTTGACCCCCACGCGGATCGGCGTCCCCAGCTCGGTGGCGCGCTTGGTCACCTCGGCCACCTTCTCGGGCCCGCCGATGTTGCCCGGGTTCAGACGCACACAGTGCGCTCCGGCGTCAAGGGCCTTGAGCGCGAGCGTGTGGTTGAAGTGGATGTCGGCGATCACCGGGATCGGCGACTCGCTGACGATCGTGCGCAACGCCTCGACGTCGCGGTCGCGCGGGACGGCGACACGCACGATGTCGGCGCCGGCCTCGGCAACGCGGCGGATCTGGGCCATGGTGGCGGCCAGATCGGCCGTCTCGGTCTTGGTCATCGTCTGGACGGCGACGGGCGCTCCGCCGCCGATCGGCACGTCGCCGACGCGGATCTGGCGCTGAGAGGGCATGACCCGGAGTGTAGAGCGGGCTCTGAGCTAGGCCTCGGGAGGCGCGCCGTCGGGCGGCGAAGCCCCACCGGGCGGGCCGCCCCGGCGCTGGCGGATGGCGAGCGCGCCGAAGGTCACGCCCGCGAGGATGAGCACCACGAGAATGATGATCACCGGCGTGGGCAGGAACGAGCCCCCGCCCTTGCTCGACCCGGTCACATGGCCGTGACGGACGTTGAAGATGCCCTGGGTGATGACATCGACGCAGCTCGTGTACTGCTTCAGCGAGGCCGGCATGATGGCCATCGCGTGACGCAGTTCCTTGAGGGTGTAGCTGTGAGTGAGCCTGCCGTTGGCCTGGCAGTCGGTGAGCACGGCGTTCGCGCCAGCCGTTCCGGCCGCCAGCGCCGGGCCCGCGCCGAGGCCCGTGACGGCCAGCAGGGCGGTGACCCAGGCGGCCGCGACGAGTCTGCGATTGCGTGTCATCGGCGGCAAGCTTAGGCGGGTTACGCGGGGGTCCGCTGGATCATCGGCGGCAGCGTCGAGCCGGGGCCGGGGAGCAGCTGCTGGGCGCGGGCATTGATCTGGGCCGCGTCCATGGTCTGCGGGTGAGCCAGCTTGAAGCGGTACACGAGGTAGCCGTCCACATCGCGGCCGCTGACCCGGGAGATCCCGCCCGGCAGGGGGCCGGGTGTCTGGCCCCGATCGCCGACGACGTCGAGCTCGCTGATCGTTGCCGGGCCGGCATCGGTGCCGGGCGCCTCGCCCGGTCCGGACCACGGGATCCCCGGCAGGTAGAAGGACAGCGGGCCCGTGGCGAACTGCCCGTCGTAGGCCACGATCGCCCGCGTCCCGGTGTGCGAGCCCAGCGCCGCTGCGACCCCGCGCCAATCGGGGCGTTGGTAGAACGGGTCGGAGTTGATCTTGAACCCCGCCCACAGGAAGCCAGCCACGAGCACGCCAACGAGCGCGGCTCCCGGAAGTTTCGCTCCAGGGGCGGCGCACGCGGCGGCCACCACGATGGCCAGCGGCGGCCAGGCCGGCATCAACCCGCGCGCGATGTAATCGTCGTGGCCGAGCAGGGCCAGCAGCAGGGGGACGAGCAGCACCGAGGCGGCCAGCAGCGCGGCCAATCCCGCGCCGCGCAGCTCCTGATCGGAGGCGCCGATGACGAGCAGGGCGATGACCACCGCGGCCAGCGCGGCCGCTCCGATCAGGCCGTAGGAGACCGCCGAGGACTTGAAGAGTGTGTTAAGGGCAAAGGTGACCGGCACCTGCTGGATGCGCGTGCCCAGACCCTGGCTGGTGATGAACTCGGCCCGGCCGTTGAGACGCGGAATCACGTGCGGCACGAACGGCGCCAGCACCACCGCCTGCGCGCCGAGCGCGACCACGCTGGCCCGGTTGCGCAACCGGTAGACGAGGAGCAGTCCCTCGGCGGCGACCAGGAAGCCGGCGAAGTACTGCGTGAGCACCGCCAGCGCCGACAGGATCGCCCACCACGTGAGATCTCGCGTGGTCCCGCGACGCCACGCCCGGGCGAAGAACCACAACGACGCGGTGCACAGCACCACCAGCAGCATGTACTCCCGGGCCTCTCGCGAGTAGTCGATCATGAACGGATTGACCGCGGCAAAGCCGGCGGCGATCACCCCGGTCCGCCCTGACACCAGCTCGCGTCCGGCCAGGTACATCAAGGGCACGAGGCCCACGCCGAGCACCGCCGACAGGGATCGCAGACCCGCCTCC
>DATJTQ010000221.1:0-7122 GCA_035503355.1 Solirubrobacteraceae bacterium | reverse complement strand
ACCTACGAGCGGACCAAGACCGAGGGGGAGCGCGCCGCCATGGCCGCCGCGCGCGAGAGCGGGCAGGACGTCGTCTACGTCAACCCGTCCTCCGTGCAGGGGCCGGGGCGGGCCAGCGGGACCGGCCGCTTCCTGCTCATGGCGCTCGACGGCCGGCTGCCGGTGTTCGTCAACACCAACGTCAGCCTGGTGGATATCGCCGACTGCGTCCAGGGCCACCTGCTCGCCGCCGAGCACGGAGCGGCCGGGGAGCGCTACCTGCTCTCGGGCATCCGCCTCACCGTCTCCGAGGCGCTGGCGCTGGCCGCCGACGTGGCCGGCGTGGAGTGCAACCCGCGCATGATCCCCCGGGCGCTGGCCACCACCTTGGGCACCGTGGTGGAGTACGCGTTTCGCGCCCGCAAGCGCAAGCCGCCGGTGTGCCGCGAGATGGTGCGCACCCTGCTGCACGGCCACCTCTACGACGGCTCACGGGCCGAACGCGAGCTCGGCGTGGTCTACACCGACCCCCGCGAGACCGTGCGCCGCACCGTCGAGTGGGCCCGCACCGAGGGCCTCCTCCGCAACGTCTGACAGCCCCGCTCGGCCGGGCTCAGCCGCCGGCTCGTGCAAGTAAACTTATTAGTTTACTTGTTTCAGACGGGCGGGGTCAGCGACGCAGATGCGGCGGCCAGTGCATCTGCTCGATGCCGGGCGGTGGCTCTGACCACAGCAGCAGCACGGGGCACCCCGCGTGGTCAACCACGAACCGCGCGTAGTGCCCGATGCTCTTGGGCTCGCGTCGCGGCTCTCCGTCGCGACACAGGATGAGCAGGTCGCAGCCCTCCGCGGCCTCCAGCACCTCGCGCTCGATCCGCCCGCGGCGCGCCTCGAGGTCCGCGGCACGTCCCAGCCGCTCGCGCGCCTGCTCCAGCAGAGCCATGGCCTCGGCCTCGGCGATCTCGCGCACCGGCGGACCGGGCGGCGGCGGGCGGCGGCGGCCCAGCCGCCCAGGCCCGGGGTGACCGGCCAGGTACTCCACGTCGGAGGCGGCGACGTGCACCAGCATGACCTCGGCATCGGCGGGCACGAGCGCCCGCGCCTGATCGACGCAGGCCGCCCACGAGCTCTCGGTGATCCAGATCAGGACACGCATCAGACGACCTGCAAAGCCAACCACAACCCGACGGTGGCGGCCACCAGGGAGCCCGGGACGGTCAGCGCGCCGAGCTTGAGGAACTCGCCGGTGTCGACGTCCTCGTCGTGGGCGTGCACGATGCGTCGCCACAGCAGGGTGGCCAGCGAGCCGACGTAGGTGAGGTTGGGCCCGACGTTGACACCGATGAGCATGGCCAGCACCGCCCCGGGCGCGCTGGCCGACACCACGGCGACGATGATGAGCGTCGCCGGGAGGTTGTTGACGAGGTTGGCCACCACCGCGCTGACCGCGGCCACCGCCAGCAGGGCGGGCAGGCTCGATCCGTGCGGGATCAGCGAGTCGACCACCGACGAGAGCCCGTGCTCACCGGCGGCGGTCACCACCACGCCCAGCGCCAGGACGAAGACCAGGAACGTCGGCTCGGCGGCGGAGATGAGACCTGTGAGCGAGTCCGGCCACCGGTACAGGGTGAGGGCGACGGCGCCCGCGGTGGCAAACCACACCGGCGCCACGCCGACGATCGAGCTCACGCCGAACCCGACCAGGGTCAGCGCGACCACGGTGAGAGCGAACCTCGGCAGGCGGGGCCGGTGCTCGGTGGCGAGGTCACCCTCGGCGGGTGCCGCCGGCTGGCGCAGGTCATCGGCGAAGACCCGGCTGAGCACCACCCACTCCGCGGCGATCGCCACCAGCCACGGCAGCGCCATCAGCGCGGCGAACCGTGTGAACGACACGCCACACGCGGCGAAAGCCAGCAGGTTGGTGAGGTTGGAGACCGGGAGCAGCAGCGACGCGCTGTTGGCCAGGTGCGAGCAGGCGTAGACATGCGGCCGGGGGCTGACGCGCAGCCGCGCCGCGGTGGCGAACACGATCGGCGTGAGCAGCACGATGGTGGCGTCCAGGCTGAGCACGGCCGTGGTCCCCGCCGCCACCGTGAACACCATCCCCAGCAGCCGCCGCGGCCGCCGTCGCGAGCCGAACGCCATCAGCGCCCCGAGCGCATCGAACAGTCCCGCGCGCCGGCACCCGTCGGCCAGCACCAGCAGCGCGGCGAGAAACCCGACGGTGGGTCCCAGCCGTCCCAGGGAGGTGCGCGCGCCATGAAAGCTGAGCGCCCCGGCCGCCACCACGATCACCGCCGCCGCGGCGGCCACTGCCCAGTCGGGCGCGTAGCGCCAGCGCGCCACCGCGGCGGTGAGGCTGACCGCCAGGGCGACGAGGGCGAGGGCCTCGTTCACGGCGCGTCGCTCGGGGAGGCCAGGTCGGCCGAGGCCCCGGTGCGCACCACCTCCGCATCCTCGGTGAGCGACAGGCCGGTGTCCATCGAGCCCTTGCGGAAGAACGAGCGATTGGTGCGGAACTCGCACACGAGCATCCACACCAACCCCACGATGACGGTGATCGCCGCGACGAACAGCACGCCGCCGACCACGGTGTGGGTGACCGGCAGGGTGATGTCAACGTAGCTCTGGTCAGGATCGGTGTAGACCTTGATGCTCCAGGCCAGGATGAACAGCAGCGAGACGGCGCCGAGCCCCGGGATGATCACCTTCCAGAACCCGTCGCGGACACTGAGTGTCAGTGCCGAGCGGTAGTGCCACACGCAGGCCACCGCGGTGATGCCGAGATACAGGGCGGCAAACAGGGTGGTGGTGGTGACCGCGTCGGCGATCACGTTGCCGCCGGACACGAAGTTGAGCGCCACGTAGTAGACGATCGACGCCGCGCCGAACGACACCGTGGAGAAGCTCGGCGTCTGGTAGCGCGGGTGGATGCGCCCGAAGATGGCCGGGATCGCTTTGTGGAAGGCCATCGAGAGCGTGGTGCGCGCGTTGGGGAGGATCGTCGTCTGGGTGGTGGCCGCGGCCGACGTGAGCACCATGAAGATGAGCAGGTGGCTGAGGATCGAACCGAACGTCGAGTGGCCGAAGATGGCGCCGCCCAGCACCGACAACACATCGCCCTGGTGATTGGGGTTGCTCAGCCCGATCCCGTGCGTCCCGACGCCGGCGAACGCCTGGACGGAGATCGTCACCAGCAGGTAGGTGACCAGCAACAGGAAGGTCGAGATGACACCCGCGGTGCCGGGGATGCGGCTGGGCTCGTCACTCTCCTCGTTGACCGAGGTCGTGGTGTCCCAGCCCCAGTAGATGAACACCATCAGCAGCAGCCCCAACATGAAGGTGTTGAACGAGGCGAGCTTGGAAGGATCGAACCAACTCCAGGACGGGCTGATGTGGCCGACCGGCGCGCTGCCGTTGGCCACCTTGATCAGGGCCACGATCGCCATGACAAGGAGCAGGATGACCTCGATGACTACCAGGACGACCTGGATCCGTGCCGAGATCTCGATCCCGCGGTAGCACAGGTAGGTGAGGACGACGATCCACGCCAGACCAACGATGAGCACCCACACGCTCGTCGGATTGGTGCCGATGCTGTCGGCGCCGACGAGCAGGAACACGTACTGGCCGGCGACCTGCGCGTAGGAGGCCATGGCCAAAAAGTCGGCGGCGATCGTCGCCCAGCCCCCCGCGAACCACCCGGTGCGAGGGCCCAGCGCCCGTGCGGCCCAGGTGAAGCTGGTGCCGCAGTCAGGATCGGCGGCGTTCATCTCCTTGGTCGCCCACGCCGACCAGAACATGGGAAAGAAGGCCAGGATGACCAGCAGCGGGGTCTGCACGCCGACCACCGCCACCACGAACCCCAGCGTCGCCGCCAGGCTGTAGGCGGGCGCGGTCGAGGCCATCCCCACCGCCGTGCTCGTGGCCAGGCCGATGGCGCCCCGTTTGAGCCCCTTGTCCACGAACTCCTGCGGCCGCGGGACGCCAGGCCGTGTCTCAGGAGTCAAAGCCGAGCCCCAGGCGATCGAGGGTTCTGAGCCACAGGCCGCGGCGGCCGTCGTTGCGGTCAGCCGCGGCCAGGCGGTTGCGTGTGAGCTGGATCACCGCCGAGCGCAGGGGCTCGGGCGGGAAGGGCAGCGGACGCCGGCGCACCATCGTCAGCTGGGTTGCTGGAGTGGTCTTGCCGTCGAGCAGGTCGAGCGCGACCCGCGCGCCGAAGCGGGTGGCCCCGACACCGAGCCCGGTGTAGCCGAGCGCATAGACAAGGCGTCCGCCGAAGGCGTTGCCGAAGAAGACCGAAAAGCGACTGCAGGTGTCGATGGCGCCGCCCCAGCGATGAGTGAAGCGCACACCCTCGAGCTGGGGAAAGGTGGTGAAGAAGTGCTGGGACAGCTTGCCGAAGGTGGCGTCGTCGGTGTCGCGGTGGGGCCCGACGTCGCCGCCGTAGCGGTACACCGCGTCATAGCCGCCGAACAGGATCCGCCCGTCGGCGGTGGGACGGTAGTAGTGAAACTGATTGCCGAGGTCGCTGATCCCCTGGCCATGGTTCCAGCCGATCGCCTGCCGGTGGGAGTCGGAGAGGGGCTCGGTCATCAGCGCGTAGTCATAGACCGGCGCGATGTAGCGCCCGGCCGCGCGCACCAGGGGCGGATAGGCGCTGGTGGCCATGAGGACCTTGGGCGCGGTGACCACGCCGCCTTCGGTGCTGACAGTCAGCGCGGAGCTGCCGGTGTCATGAAGAGTGCGCACCGGGGTGAGCTCGTGGATACGCACGCCCAGCTGGTGCGCGGCCGCGCGCAGGCCGTCGGCGAGGCGACCCGGGTGCACGAGCGCCGATCCCGTCCGGTCCCACACCGCGCCCAGGTACATCGGCGAGTTGACCTCCGCGCGGGTGCGCTCCGCATCCAGCAGTTCAGCGTCGTGGCCATAGCGCCGGACGAGCTCCACCTCCTCGCGCAGGTCCTCGAGCTCACGCGGCTCCAGCGCGACCGAGAGCACGCCGGGGGTCGCGTAGTCGCACGCGATGTCGTGACGGGCCAGGTCCGCGCGCAGGCCGGCGAAGTTATCGTCGGCGAGCCGCTCGAGGGTGTCGATCTCGTCGGGGAAACGACTCAGCCCGTTGGCCAGCCCGTGGGTCAGCGACGCCTCCAGGAAGCCACCGTTGCGGCCGCTGGCGCCGTTGCCGCAGCGCGTCGCCTCCAACACGATCACCTCCCGCGCGGGATCGTCGTGCTTGGCGGCCAGCGCCGCCCACAGGCCGGTGTAGCCGCCGCCGATGACGCAGAGGTCGGCCTCGGCTCTGCCGTCGAGGGGCTCGTGGGGCGCGCGGCTCGGCAGCGAGTCCAGCCAGAAGGACCGCGGCTCGGCGTCGGCGTAGGCGGCTCGGTGCGCTGGGCTGGGTTCGGTCTGCGGCCACGGTGACGGCAAGGGCACACCGTAGTTCATGATGTGCCCCAGCTGACTGGACCTGACTGACGATGAGGGGTGGGCGATGCAACTGGTGATTGGCGGCGAACTGGTCGACGGACGGGGCACGGATACCGACCCGGTGCTCAACCCGGCCAGCGAGGAGGTACTGGCCGAGGTCCCCAGCGCCACCGTCGAGGATGTCTTCGCCGCCGTGGACGCCGCCCGGGCCGCGGGGCCCGCGTGGGGGTCGACCACTCCCGCCGTCCGCGCCGGCGCGCTCTTGAAGCTGGCTGATCTGCTGGATGCGCACGCCGATGGACTCGCGCGGGTGGAGTCGGCCAACGTGGGCAAGCCGCTGAGCGCCGCCGCCGAGGAGATGCCGCTGTGCTCGGATCACCTGCGCTTCTTCGCCGGCGCCGCGCGGGTGCTGGAGGGTCGCGCCGCGGGCGAGTACGTGGAGGGCTACACGTCGATGATCCGTCGCGAGCCGGTCGGCGTGGTGGGCCAGATCACGCCGTGGAACTACCCCCTGGCCATGGCCATCTGGAAGATCGCCCCGGCGCTGGCGGCGGGCAACACGATCGTCCTCAAGCCGTCGGAGCTCACCCCGCTGACCACGCTGCGCCTCGCCGAGCTGGCGTTGGAGGTCCTGCCGCCGGGCGTGCTCAATGTCGTGACCGGGCGGGGCAACCCGGTCGGCGAGGCGATCGTGACCCACCCGGCGGTGAAGATGGTGTCGCTCACCGGATCGGTGCGGACCGGCAAGGCCATCGCCGTGGCGGCGTCAGAGCACCTCGCGCGCGTGCATCTCGAGCTCGGCGGCAAGGCCCCGGTGGTGGTGCTCGACGACGCCGACGTCGATGCCGTGGTGGCCGGCATGAAGATCGCCGCGTTCTTCAACGCCGGGCAGGACTGCACCGCCGCCACGCGGATCATCGCCACGCCGAGGGTCCACGACCGCGTGGTCGAAGCGCTGGTCCCGGCCGCCTCCAGCCTGCGGCTCGGCGAACCGCTGCTGTCTGATGACGTCGAGCTCGGCCCGGTCATCTCGGCGGCGCAGCGCGAGCGCGTGCTGGGGTTTGTGGAGCGCGCCGGCGCAGACGGCGCAGAGGTCTTGTGCGGCGGCAGCTCGTGGGGCGCGCGGGGGTTCTTCATCGAGCCCACCGTCATCGCCGGACCGGCACAGGACTCCGAGATCATCCAGCGCGAGGTCTTCGGTCCGGTGATCACCGTGCAGCAGGCCGCCGACGAGGCTCAGGCCCTGGAGTGGGCCAACGACACCGACTACGGCCTTGCCGCCTCGGTCTGGACCCGCGACACCGGTGCGTCGCTCCGAGCCGCGCGTGCCCTGAATTTCGGCTGCGTCTGGATCAATGACCACCTGCCCTTCCTCTCCGAGATGCCCCACGGCGGGTTCGGGCAGTCGGGCTACGGCAAGGACCTCTCGATCTACGCGCTGGAGGAGTACACGCGGATCAAGCACGTGATGGCGTCGCTGACGTAGTCGGGGTGGTTCGGCGCCAGGGTGACGCATCGGGCCGAGGGCGGCGATTACGATGTCCGCTGCTAGTTGCGTGACGGCCCCGTAGCGGGCCCTAGACCCTATGGCGTGGGTCGCTCGTTGCAGGGTTGACCTGCCGGGCTGAGTGGCCGGACGCTCCTCGCGGGGGCTTGTCTGGCCGGAGAGAAGGCTCCGGCTGACCCCAAGACATTGAGGAGGTCCGGCCATGA
>DATJTQ010000220.1:0-16313 GCA_035503355.1 Solirubrobacteraceae bacterium | reverse complement strand
CCGACGTCCACGCCAACACGGGCTTTGAGCTGCTCGTGTCCGACACGGTGGCGGAGCTCGCCGCCCCCACCGAGCAGGAGCTCGCCGAGCTGCGCTGGCTGCGCGACGGCGAGCAGAGCAACACCGCCACGTTCAGAGAGGTGACCCCAGCTCCATGATCGGTCCATTCATCGACATCAAGGGCGCGATCGACGTCCACGTCCACTCAGAGCCCGATCTGTTCCCCCGCATCGCCGATGACGTGGGGGTGGCGCGCCACGCCGCGTCACTGGGCCTGCGCGCGATCTCGCTCAAGTGCCACTCCGAGCGCACCACCAGCCGCGCCTACCTGACCCAGCAGCTGGTCCCCGGCATCCAGGTCGTCGGTGGGATCGTGCTCAACCGGGCGGTGGGCGGGATCAACCCGGCGGCGGTCGAGTCGGCGCTTCAGCTCGGCGGCAAGCACGTGTGGATGCCGACGGTGGACGCGGCCAACCACGCCCGGACCTTCGGCTCCACCGGCGTCTATGACAAGCAGAAGAGCACGGTGGCCAAATCCCAGGACACGGGCATCGAGGTCTTCGACGCCGACGGCAAGCCGATCGACGGCCTGATGGAGGTGCTGGAGCTGACCGCGCAGTACAACGCGATCCTCTCCACCTGCCACCTGTCGGTGCCCGAGATCCAGAAGCTGGTGGCCGCCGCCCGCGAACGCGGGGTGGAGAAGATCATGATCACCCACCCGTTCTTCAAGGTCCCGGCGCTCGAGCTCGAGGACCTCAAAGGCCTGGTGGCCCAGGGTGCCTACGCCGAGTTCGGCTACTGCACGGTCTCCCCGATGTGGAACCACGCGCCCCTCACCCGGGTGGTGGCCGCCATCAAGGAGCTCGGCGCCGAGCATTGCATCCTCATGAGCGACGCCGGCCAGCGCCACAACCCGATGCCGGCCGAGTGCCTGCGGGTGATGGCCCAGTCGGTGTTCGAGTCAGACGTCAGCGAGGCGGATGTCGAGCGGATGATCAAGACCAACCCGATGGACCTGCTGGAGCTGCCGCCCCCGCCGCCGCTGCCCCAGGCGTCTCAGAACGGATCAGCGGACGGTCGCGGCACGCCCCTGGCCAGCGCCGCGGCGGACTGAGGCCACGGCGATGAGCACGCGCGTGGGGCTGATCGTCCCCTCCTCCAACAGCGTCATCGAGGTCGACTTCTACCGGCGGCTGCCGGCCGACGCGACGCTGCACACGGCTCGCATGTACCTCGAGGAGACGACGCCCGAAGGGGAGTCGGCGATGCTCGATGAGCACCTCCCCGTCGCCGTCAACGACCTGCGCTCGGCGCGGCCCGACGTGATGGTGTTCGGGTGCACGAGCGCGGGCGCCCTGCGCGGCAACGCCTACGAGGCCGAGCTGATCAAGCGCATCGCCGACGAGACCGGCGCGGAGACCTTCAGCGTGGCCGCCTCGGTGCGCCGGGTCATCCGCGAGGCGGGCGCCCAGCGGGTGGGCGTGATCACCCCCTACGTCGACAGCCTCAACGACAAGATCCGCGAGAGCCTTCAGGACGACGGCCTGGAGGTGGCGGCGATCCACGGGCTGGGGATCACCGAGAACTTCGCCATCGCCGAGGTCGAGCCGTCGCGGATCGCCGAGTTCGCCGCCGAGTGCTTCGCCGGCTCCGACATCGACCTGCTGTTCGCGTCGTGCACCAACTTCCGCGCGCTCGACGCGCGCGAGGAGATGCAGGCAGCGCTCGGCGTGCCCGTGGTCACCAGCAACCACGCCGCACTGGTGTGCGTGTTGGATCAGATCGGCGCACCCGCGACCGTCTGATTCGGGATGTACGCGTCCGCCTTTGACTACGTCCGCGTCTCATCGTGGGCCGAGGCGGTGGCGCAGCTGCAGGAGCTCGGCGACGAGGCCCACGTGATCGCCGGAGGCCAGAGCCTGGTCCCGATGATGATGCTGCACTACGCGGTGCCCTCGGCGCTGATCGACATCGGCGGCGTCGACGAGCGCACCATCGAGCTCGCCGACGACGGCAGCCTGGTGCTGTCGGCGCTGGTCCGCCACGTCGACCTGCAGCACTCCGACGTCGTGGCGCGGCACACCCCCATGCTCACCCAGGCGGTGCGCCAGATCGGCAACGTCCGGGTGCGCCAGCGGGGGACGATCGGGGGCTCGCTCGCCCACGGCGAGTCCGCCGCGGAGCTGCCCTGCGTGCTCATCGCCCACGGAGCCGACGTGCAGACCCTGGGTCCCGACGGCGAGCGGACCATCGCCGTCGACGACCTGCCGGTCATGCAGTTGATGACCACGCTGGGCGAGGGCGAGCTCATCACCCAGGTGCGGGTCCCCGGGCTCACCGCCCGCCAGGGCTCGTGCTTCATCGAGATGGCCCGCCGCCCCGGGGACTTCGCCATGGTCAACGCCGCCGCCATCGTGTCGACCGACGACGGCGGTATGTGCACCGCCGTCCGACTGGTCCTGGGCGCGGTGGGGAGGCGCCCGGTGGACGTCTCGGAGGCCGCGCAGCCGCTGCTCGGCCACGCCATCGACGAGGAGTCCACCGAAGCGGTGGCCGCCGCCATCGCCGCCGATGCCGAGGTCACCCCCAGCTCGCACGCCGGCGTCGAGTACCGACGCGAGATGGCGGCGGTGCAGCTCGCCCGCGCCCTGCGTGGCGCGGCGGCCGATGCGGCGCGACGGCGCAGCGGGACGGAGGTGGTGGTGTGACCGCCACCCGCGGGCACTTCATCAGCGTCACCATCAACGGGCGCCCCACCGACTTCGGGGTCAGCGCCAACCTCTCGCTGCTGGAGCTGCTGCGCAACGACGGGGGCTGCCCCGAGGTCAAGCTCGGCTGCGGCGAAGGCGTGTGCGGCACCTGCACGGTCCTGCTCGACGGCGAGCCGGTCAACGCCTGCCTGGTCTTCGCGGTGCAGGCCGACGGCTGCGACGTCACCACCGTGCGCGGCCTGGCCGCCGACGGCGAGCTCAACGACCTGCAGGACATGTTCATCGAGCACGCCGGCTCGCAGTGTGGCTTCTGCACCCCGGGGATGCTGCTCACCGTCACGTGGTACCTGGAGCGCCACCCCGACGCCGACCGCGAGGAGCTGCGCCGGGCCATCGCCGGGAACCTCTGCCGCTGCACCGGCTACACCAAGATCCTCGATGCGGTGGAGGCCTACCGCGACCTGCGTCGCGGAGACGTCGATGGCGACTGACACTCACACAAGTAAACTTATAAGTTTACTTAGTGATGCGGAGGCCCGTGACACGCCGGTCACGACGCCCGCGCCCCCGGCCCCTCCGCGCCCGGCGCCCGCACGCCGGCCGAACGGGCGCACCAGCCCGGTGCCCCACCGCGACTTCCTCGAGAAGGTGACGGGCACGCTCCCCTACGCCGATGACTGGAGCTTTGCCGGGATCCTGCACGGGGTGGTGGTGCGCGCCCGCGTCCCCTGCGCGCGGATCGCCGGCATCGACGTCTCGGCGGCACGCGCGGTGCCCGGCGTGCGGGCGGTGCTCACCGCGGCCGACATCCCCCACAACGCCATCTCCGAGGAGGCCTCGGGCCTCGGGATCGAGCAGACGGTGCAGCCGGTCCTGGCCGGGGAGCGGATCCGATACGACGGCGAGCCGGTGGCCTGCATCGCCGCCGAGAGCATGGTGGCGGCGGTGGAGGCGGCCGGCCTGGTCGACGTCGAGTACGAGGACGACGCGGGCGTCTTCACCATCGACGAGGCGCTCGCCGAGGGCGCCCCGAGCGTGCACCCCGGCGGCAACACCTACGTCACCTACAACTCGTCGATCGGCGACGTCGACGCGGCGATGGCGCGGGCTGACCACATCATCGAGGAGACCTACCAGACGCCGCGCGTCGATCACGCCTATCTGGAGCCGGAGTCGGGGGTCGGGTGGATCGACTCCGACGGCGTGGTCACCCTGCGGGTCTCCACCCAGGTGATCGAGCACGCGCGGGCGCTGGCCGAGATCCTCGAGCTGCCCCACAGCCGGGTGCGGGTGATCGCCGCCTACATGGGCGGCGGGTTCGGCGGCAAGGAGGATATGACCGTCGAGCCGTATCTCGCCGCGCTGGTGTGGAAGACGCGCCGCCCGGTCCGCATGGTGTGGGAGCGCCAGGACTCGCTGCTGGCGCGCCAGAAGCGCCACCCCTTCCGGATGCACTACCGCACCGGGGTCACCAACGACGGCACGATTGTCGCCCAGGACATCAAGATCCTCGGTGACGCCGGCGCCTATCCGCTGCTCAGCTCGCGGGTGCTGTTTGCCGGCGGGGTGAACTCCACCGGGCCCTACAAGTGCCTCGACGCCCGCATGCAGAGCACCGCGGTGTTCACCAACACCGTCCCCACCAGCGCCTTCCGCGGGTTCGGCGCGATGCAGGTGGTGTTCGGCTACGAGTCCCAGATGGATCTCATCGCCGAGCGCCTGGGCCTGTCGCGCGAGGCGGTGCGCGAGCGTAACTTCGTGGCCCAGGGGGACATCCGGGTCACCGGCGAGCCGATCGAGATGGGCTGCGGGACGCGCGAGTGCATGCACCGGGCCCTGGAGGAACTGGGTGAACTGTCACAGCCGGTGAACGGAGGCAAGGTCGGGCGGGGCTTTGCCTGCAGCATGCAGCCCTACGGGCGCTCGATGTTCTTCACCGACCGGGCGTCCGCGTGGATCGGCCTGGAGCAGGACGGGACGATGGTCATCCGGGCCGGGGTCACCGACCTCGGCGCCGGCCAGGCGGCGTCACTCGCCAACATCGCGGGCGAGATCCTCGGGGTGACAGTCGACCGCACCAGCGTGCACATCGGTGACAGTCACCTCACCCCACTCACCGGCGGCACCTTCGCCACCCGTCAGCTGTACATGTCGGGCAACGCCACCGTGAAGGTGGCCACGGCGCTGCGCGACAAGCTTGCCCCCGTCGCCGCCGACCTGCTGGGCTGCGAGGAGTCAGAGCTCGAGTGGATCAACAACCTGGTCGGGGTCACCGGTGACCGGGCGCGCTCGGTGACCATGGCCGAGCTCTCGCGCACCGCGGAGAACCGCGACGTGATGCCCTACTGCCACGAGACCTTTCACGCTCAGGCCGGGGAGTTCAATCCCGAGACCGGGCAGGGGCAGACCTACCCCGACTACACGCATGGCTGCCACGCCGCCGACGTGGAGGTGGACATGCGCACCGGCGAGGTGCGGATCCTCAAGTACGTCGCCGTGCACGACGTGGGCCGCGCCATCGACCTCCAGCGCGTCGAGGGTCAGATCCAGGGCGCCGCCGCGCAGGGCATCGGCTACGCGATGAGCGAGGAGATGGAGACCGAGGGCGGGGTGCTGCACTCCAATCTGTTCGCCAACTATCTGATCCCGACGTCGCTGGATCTCCCCGACCTCAAGGCGATCGGCCTGGAGGTGCACCTGGGCAAGGGCCCGTTCGGCGCTCGGGGCATCGGCGAGCCCCCCATCGGCCCGTGCGGGCCGGCCCTGGCCAGCGCCATCCACGACGCCATCGGGATCCGCATGCTGCGCCTGCCGATGGTCCCCGAGCGCGTGCTGGCCGCCATCCGGGCCGGCCGCGACCACTCCGTTCCCGGCCCGGCAAAGCAGGACGCGTGAGCGCCGTCGCCGCCGACGGGCCCGCGGTGGCCCTGCTCCAGCCACGGCCGGTGGCGTCATTGGACTTCCCGGACGCCGCCGACCCGCGGGCCTTCCACGCCAGCATGCCCGGCTACACCTCCACCGCCCTGCGCCCGGCGCCGGCCACCGCGGCTGCGCTCGGGGTGAGTGAGGTGCTGGTCAAGGACGAGTCGGCCCGCCTGGGGTTGCCGTCATTCAAGGTGCTCGGCGCGTCGTGGGCCGTGTACCGGGCCCTGCTGGCGCGGCTGGAGGTCTCGGCGCAGGAGGTGCCCACGTTCGCGGCACTGCGCGAGGCGGTGGCGCCGCTGCGCCCGCTGACGCTGGCCGCCGCCACCGACGGCAACCACGGCCGCGCCGTGGCCCACATGGCGGCGCTGCTGGGACTGAGCGCCGCGATCTACGTCCCCGACAACATGGTGCCGGCGCGCATCGCGGCGATCGAGAGCGAGGGTGCCACGGTGACGGTGGTCACCGGCGGCTACGACGACGCGATCGCTCGCTCGGCGCACGACGCGTCGGACCGCTGCCTCGTCATCTCCGACACCTCCTGGGAGGGGTATGAGGAGGTGCCGGCGTGGGTCATCGAGGGCTACACGACCGTCTTTGCCGAGATCGCCGAGCAGCTCGAGGGGCGCCCGGCGCTCGACGTGGTGGCGGTGCCGATCGGGGTCGGTGCCCTGGCCGCCGCGGTGGTTCGTCACTACTGGTCGGTCCCGGACGGGGAGCGGCCGCGGCTGATCGGCGTGGAGCCGACCTCGGCGGCGTGCGTTCTGGAGTCGGTGGCCGCCGGCGAGATCGTCACCCTCACCCACCCCCAGGACTCGATCATGGCCGGCCTGAACTGCGCCACCCCGTCGCTCATCGCCTGGCCGTCGGTGTCGGCGGGGATCGATGCCTACGTCGCTGTCCCCGACGCGGAGGTGCCCGAGGCCATGCGCCTGCTGGCCGCCGACGGAGTCGTCGCCGGCGAGACGGGCGCGGGCGGGCTGGCGGGACTGCTGGCCCTCTCCCGGGACGCGTCGCTGGACCCGGCGCGCCGGGCCACCGGATTGGACGCGGGAAGCCGGGTGCTGCTGCTCTGCACCGAGGGGGCCACCGACCCGGAGGCCTACGAGCGACTGATCGGGGGCGCGGCATGACCGTCCGCGCCGCCACCATGGACCTGCTGCGCGAGCGCGGGCTGACCACGATCTTCGGCAACCCCGGCTCCACCGAGCTCGGGCTCCTGCGCGACTTCCCCGCCGACTTTCGCTACGTGCTCGCCCTGCACGAGGGGGTGGCGGTGGCGATGGCCGACGGGTACGCCCAGGCGACGGGGCGGCCGGCGCTGGTGAACCTGCACAGCGCCACCGGCGTGGGCAACGCCATGGGCGCCGTCGTCAACGCCTTTCACAACCGCGCCCCGGTGGTCATCACCGCGGGCAACCAGGACCGCCGGCACCTGGAGTCAGAGCCCTACCTGTTCGCGCGCTCGACGGCGCTGATGGAGCCCTACGTCAAGTTCAGCCACCAGCCGGCGCGCCCCGAGGACGTGCCCGCGGCCATCGACCGCGCGTGGGCGCTGGCGCGCACCGCCCCGCAGGGCCCAGCGTTCGTCTCGATCCCCAGCGGCGACTGGGACGCCCCGGCAGATCCGGCCGATGGCGGCGGCGCGGGCCATGCCGGGCGGCGCGCGGACACGCCCGGGTGCACCGTGTACGCGGGGTCCGAGGCCGGTGAGGACCTCCTGGACCGTCTGGCGCAACGGATCGAGGGCGCACGCGCGCCGGTACTGATCGTGGGTGGGGGCGTAGACCAGGCGCGTGCCTGGGACGAGGTGACCGAGCTGGCTGAACGGCTGAGCGCCGCCGTGTGGACTGCGCCCCAGGCCCCGCGCCTGGGCTTCGCCGAAGATCATCCGCTCTACCGGGGCCACCTCGCCCCGGGCCGCGTCACCGCCGCCGCGCAACTCGCCGGCCACGATCTGGCGCTGGTGCTCGGCGCACCGGTGTTCGCGTTTCTGCCCTTCGAGCCCGGCGAGGCCGCCTTCCCGGAGATCATCCTCGTCACCGACGATCCCACTGAGGCCGCGCGGGCCCGCGTACTGAGCGTCGTGGCCGGCGTGGGCTCGGTGGCGCGTGGCCTCTGTGAACGCGTGCGGCCGCGCTCCCCCGCGGACCCGGTGGCGCCGCGCCCGGCCCCCGCACCGGTCGACGCGCCCGCCTGCGGACCGGTTCCGCCGGCCTTCCTGATGGCGGCGCTGGCCCGCGCGCTGCCCGAGGATGCGGTGCTGGTGGAGGAGTCCCCGTCAAACCGCAACGACCTGCGCGCGCAGGTGTGGATCCGCCGGCCCTCGAGCTTCTTTGCCACCGCGAGCGGAGGGCTCGGCTTCGCCATGCCGGCCGCCGTGGGGATCAAGCTGGCCAGCCCCGAGCGCCCCGTGGTGTGCCTGGTGGGCGACGGCTCAGCGCTGTACGCGCCCCAGACCCTGTGGAGCGCGGCGCAACTCGGGGCGGCGGTCACCTTCGTGATCGTCAACAACGGCCGGTACGCGATCCTCGAGTCAGCCGCGCGCTTCGGCGGCGTCGAGGGCCTTCCCAGCATGGAGCTGCCCGGCCTGGACTTCCTGTCGTTGGCGGCGAGCTTCGGCTGCGAGGCGGTGCGCGTCACCGAGCCCTGGGAGCTGCCCGGGGCCCTCAGCACGGCGGTGCGCTCCGGCGCGCCCATGCTCATCGACGTCGTCACCGACCCCGCCCCGATCCCTCTGCTGGCGGGGGGCGACCGATGAGCGCCTCGGCGATCCGCATCGCGCTTGACCCCGCCGCCATCGGCGCCACCCTCGACGATCTGGCCCAGATCGGCAACCGCTTCTGCGGCACCGCCGGTGAGGTGGAGGCGCGCGCGTATGTGCTGCAGCGGTTCGCCGAGGTCGGGCTGTCCGACGTTCATGTCGAGGAGTTCCCCTACCTGTGCTGGCAGCCCGGCCCAGCCTCCTGTGTCGCCCGCGGCCCGGGCGGGGCCGGGCCCTTCGCCTTCGACGCCCACCCGCTCCAGTACACCGCGCCCGGCCCGGTGAGCGGCGAGGGGATCTACGTCGGCGGTGCCGAGGCTGAGGACTTCGCGCGCTTGGACGCCGCCGGGGTCGACCTGGCGGGAAAGGTCATCGTCGCCCACTCCGTCTTCCCCTTTGACCTCGTCGAGCTGCTGACGGCGCGCGGGATCGCGGGGCTCGTCCACGTCTGCGAGACCCCTGGCGGCATCGTCGGCAACTTCACCGGGGCGCTCTACCGTCCGCCGTTGGAGCCGCCGTGGGAGGGGCGCCCCCTCCCCTACGCCGGCGTCACCATCGGCCACCTCGCCGCGCGCCGGCTCATCTCCACGCTCACCGCGGAGACGACCGTCGAGCTCACCATCGGCCACGAGGGCAGCTGTGCACCAGCCACCACCGGCAACGTCGTGGGGGTCATCCCCGGCCGCGGCGAGGGCGAGGTGGTGCTCTGCGCCCACTACGACAGCCAGGCCGAGGGCCCGTGCGTGTATGACAACGGCAGCGGCCTGTCGAGCCTGATCGAAGCCGCGCGGGCGCTGCGCGACCTGACCCCCGAGCGCCGCGTGGTCCTGGTAGCCACCTCGGCCGAGGAGATCGGCGTGTGGGGCGCCACCGCCTACACCGAGGCGCACCGCGATGAACTGGCCCACGCGGTGGCCATGATCAACCTCGACGGGCTGGCCAGCGCCTACCCAGCCGAACGCGAGGTGTGGTCGATCCACGGCGGCCTGCTGACGGCGGCGGTCCAGACCGGCGCCGAGCTGGGCTGGCATGCCGACCACGCCTACCACCGCCGCAGCACCTTCTCCGACCACGCGCCGTTCGGCGACGCCGGTGTCCCGTCGGTGCTCTGCTGGCGTCCCGACTACCCCTATTACCACTCGCGCGGCGACGTCCGCGAGCTGGTGGACGAGAGGGCGGTGGCCGAGACGGCCAACGTGTCAGCGACGCTGACGGCGCGGCTGGCGCTGGGGGCCGAGGTGCCCGCGTGAGCCTGTTCAGCATGCTCGGGCGCCAGCTGGCCGCCGACCTACGACGCCTGCCCGACACCGCGCGGCGCGAGCTCTCCGAAGCCGGCCGGGCCCAGCGGGCAGTCAACATCGCCGACCTGCGCACGCTGGCGCGCCGCCGGCTGCCCCGCGGCGTCTTTGACTACGTCGACGGCGCCGCCTGGGACGAGGTGACCAAGGCGCGCAACGAGTCTGACCTGCGGGCGCTGGCGCTGCGCCCGCGCATGCTGGTAGGCGCCACGCAGATCGACCTCTCCACCGAGGTGCTCGGCCGCCGGCTCGAGGTCCCGCTGCTCGGCGCGCCCACCGGGCTGACCGGGCTCATCCACCACACGGGTGAGGCCGGGATGGCACAGGCCATCCACGGCTCCGGCGGGCTCTACGTCCTCTCCTCGGCCGCGTCGCGCACGGTGGAGGACGTCGCCGCGGCCAGCCCGGGGCCGCGCTGGTTCCAGCTCTACGTCGGACCCGATCGCGGGGTGTCGCAGGCGCTGCTGCAGCGCGCCCGGGCCGCGGGCTACGAGGCGGTGGTCGTCACCGTCGACGTCACCCGGCCGGGCGCCCGCGAGCGCGACGCGCGCAACGGCTTCACCGTGCCCCCGCGGGTGACGGCCAGCTCTCTCGTCGACGGGGTGCGCCGCCCGCGCTGGACCGCCAACTTCCTCAGCCGCCCGCACATCCTGTCGGAGAGCCTGCTCTCCAGCGTGACCCGCCAGGGCTATGCCGGCAGCCTGGGCGAGCTCATCAGCCGCCAGTTCGACCCCGCGCTGAGCTGGCGCGACATCGCCTGGGTCCAGGAGCATTGGGACGGGCCGCTGCTGCTCAAGGGGATCCTGCGCGGCGACGACGCACGGCAGGCGGCGACCATGGGGCTGGCCGGCGTGATCGTCTCCAACCACGGCGGGCGCCAGCTGGACCACGCCACCTCTTCGATCCGCGCGCTGCCCGAGGTGGTGGACGCCGCCGGCGGCGACCTCGAGGTGTACATGGACGGCGGCATCCGCCGCGGCGTCGACATCGTCCGGGCGCTGGCCCTGGGGGCGCGCGCCTGCCTGGCCGGCCGCGCCCTCGTCTACGGCCTGGGCGCGGGGGGCCCGGCGGGGGCCCGGCGAGCGATGGAGATCCTCGTCGACGAGCTGCGCCTGGCCATGGCCCTGCTGGGCTGCCCGTCCGTGCGCGAGCTGGACGAGACGTGGCTGGCCCCCATCAACGCACATGCGAGGGACCCATGGAGCACGTGATCGATCCCACGCGCGTGCACCACGCGTGGAACCGCGACCGCGAGCCGACCCTGCGCATCGGCGACGGCGACTCGGTCCGCTTCGCGCTGCGCATGGCCGGCGCCGAGCAGATCCACGAGGGCGACAGCTACGCGGACGCCAACTTCATCGCCGACGAGATCTACTGGCTGCTCGGTCCGGTGTACGTCGAGGGCGCGCGCCCCGGGGACACGCTGCGCGTCGACATCCTGTCGCTGCAGCCCGGTGAGTGGGGCTGGTGCGGCACCGAGCCTGACCTCGGCCTGCTGCCCATGGACTTCCCCGACCCGTTCGTCAAGACCTTTGACCTGCGCGGGCGCGACGCCGTCACCGTGTGCCCCCAGGTCGAGATCCCGCTGGCGCCGTTCCTGGGCACGATGGGCACCCACCCCGACGAGCCCGGCGATCTCCCCTCCTTCCCGCCCCACCGCGGGGGCGGCAACATCGACACGCGCCACCTGACGGTGGGCAGCACGCTGTGGCTGCCGGTGTGGTGCGAGGGGGCGCTGTTCTCCTGCGGGGACCCGCACGGGGTGCAGGGCGACGGCGAGGTGTGCCTGGCCGCGCTCGAGTGCGACATGGACGCGACGCTGCGCTTCACCGTCGAGCGGCGCACGATCGGCGCCCCGCGGTTTCGCACGGCCGGCGCGCTCACGCGGCGCGTGGAGGGCAGCGGCCACCACGGGACGATGGGCATCGGTCCCGATCTCATGGAGGGAGCGCGGGCGGCGGTCCGCGAGAGCATCGCGTGGCTGGTGGATGAGCACCGCCTCAGCCGCGAGGACGCCTACGTGACCTGCAGCCTGGCCGGCGACCTCAAGCTGCTGGAGGTCGTCGACGCCGGCATGTGGAACGTCGGCTTCACCCTGCCGCTCAGCATCCTGAACCGACGCGGAACGAGCGTTGAGGGAGACATCGGAGGAGGTCCGTCGGGATAGCCGCACCAAGCCGGATGCTGGCCCTCGGGCCAGTGCCGGCACCGCGCGGTTGGGCCAAGCTTCCGCGCCCGGCCCCAGAGCCACATTTGTTGCATTGGTCTCATCAATCTTGTATACAACACATACTCGGCAATGCCCGTGAGGGCTTCTGATGTGAGGGAGAGGGAATGACCACGACTCAGTCGAGGACTCCGCGCGCCGCGGAGAGCGCGTCCGAGGGCGTCGAGATCCGGTCGATCGACTACGTCCCCATCACCGAGCGGCACGGCAAGCCGTGGCATCTCGGGCCGGTCTGGTTCCAGGGCAACGCCCAGATCTCCACCCTGGCCGTGGGTCTGCTGGGCGTGTCGCTGGGCCTCAACTTCATCTGGGCGGCCATCGCCATCATCGCCGGGTCGCTGGTGGGGACCCTGTTCATGGCCTTCCACTCCGCGCAGGGCCCGAAGCTCGGCCTCCCGCAGATGATCCAGTCGCGGGCGCAGTTCGGGTACTACGGATCGCTGCTGCCGGTGATCGTGGCCGTCCTGCTGTTCATCGGCTTCAACGTGTTCAACACGCTGCTCGGCGGCGACGTCATCCAGGCCCTGTTCCCCGGCACCGGCATCTTCGTGGCCATGTTGCCGGTGGTGATCCTCTCCGTGGTGCTGACCGTCGTCGGGTACCACTACATCCACATCGGGCTGCGCTGGGCGACGTGGGTGTTCATCGCCGCCTACGCGGTGTTCACCATCGGCTCACTGTTCACCGTGTCCCTGCCGGCTCACTCCTGGGACCTGGGCGGCTTCCACCTCGGGCTGTTCCTGGTCCAGTTCGGCGCCGTGGTCAGTTACCAGCTCACCTGGGCCCCGTACGTGTCGGAGTATTCGCGCTACCTGCCTGAGGACACCCCCACCAGCACCGTGTTCTGGTACACGTACCTCGGCTCCTTCGCCGGCTCGCTGATGATGCTCCTGGGCGCGTTCATCCTCGCCCCCAACACCAGCCTGGCGCCGGTGGCCGCCGTGCACGACACGGCTCAGAAGATCTTCCACGGGTTCGGGCCGATCCTGCTCGTGCTCTCGATCCCGGGGCTGATCGCGGTGACCGCCATGAACATGTACAGCGGCGCGCTCTCCACGCTCACCACCGTGGACACGGTCAAGCGGATCAAGCCGACCCTGACCGCGCGCTGGCTCGGCGTGGCCTTCATCACCGTCGTCGCCACCGTGCTGGCGCTGGTGCTGCCCGACAACTTCCTGACCAACTTCAACAACTTCCTGCTGATCGTCCTCTACTTCATGATCCCGTGGACGGCGATCAACCTGATGGATTACTTCTTCGTCCGCAAGCACAACTACGCCATCCGGGAGCTGTTCAAGCCCCACGGCCTGTACGGCGCCTGGTCATGGCGCGGGCTCACCGCCTACGTCATCGGCTTCGCGGTGATGGTCCCGTTCTTCAGCACCACGATCTACGAGGGACCGGTGGCGAAGTCCCTGTCGGGCGGCGACATCTCGCCCTTCATCGGCTTCCCCGTGGCCGCGGCGCTGTACCTGTGGTTCTGTCGTGACCTCGACGTCGCGGCGGAGAACAAGATCGCCGACGAGCAGCGGGCGCTGCTTGAGGCGGAGGCCCGCGCCCACGTGGAGCTGGGCGGCCTCTCCAGCGAGGACCTCCTCGATGACGTCGGCGCGCGCGTGCCCGACGAGCTCAGCTCGGTGGCGCGCGAACTGCCCGAATGACCGAGGGTCCCGTTTGGGAAATTCGTGAGCAGTCTCGCGAGTGGCTGGGCGTGGCTGACGGGGGGCGATGACCCGAGTCGTACTGGTGGTCCGGCGGGGTCATCGCCACCCGTCAGGCGCGTCCAGACGCCGCGAGACTGCCACCGAATTTGTCACAACGGGACACCAGCTGACGATGCGGTTGGCTGGCGGGCTCACAGCTCGCCGGCCAACCCGTCATAGGCCAGCGCGGCCGCTCCGACCATGCCGGCCTCGACCCCGAAGCGGGCGGGGAGGATCCGCAGGCCCTCGTGCAGGAACGGGAGGGTGCGCTCATTGACGACCGTGCGCGCGGGCGCCAGCAGCAGCTCCCCGGCGGCGATCACCCCACCGCCGATGACGATGATCTCGGGGTTGAAGATGTTGACCACGCTGGTGAGGACCACCCCCAGCCGCGCCCCGATCAGCTCCACCGCCTCGATCGCCGCCTCATCGCCGTCGTGGGCGAGCTCGGTGACCAGCGGGCCCACCAGCTCGCGGCCGCCGGCGACGGCCCGGGCCAGCCCGGAGTCCGGGCGCTCGGCGGCCAGCCGGGTGGCCTCGCGGACCAGGGCCGGTCCGGAGGCGTAGAGCTCGGCGCAGCCGCGCCCGGGGCAATTGTCCTTGCACAGCGGGCCGTCGAAGTCGATCTCCATGTGGCCGAGCTCCCCCGCCCCGCCCCGCGCGCCCCGGTACAGGCGGCCGTCGAGGATCAGCCCGCCACCGATCCCGGTCCCCAGCGTGAGGACGATGGCGTCGCCGGCGCCGCGCGCCGCGCCGGCGCGGTGCTCGGCCAGGGCGGAGTTGTTGCCGTCGTTGTCCACGAACACGGGGAGTCCGAGCCGTTCGGCCATCACGTCGGCGAAGGCGAGGTCGGCCAGCGGGGTGTGCACGCCGGCGCCCACCCTGCCGGTGCGGCGGTCGATCAGCGCGGGCAGCCCGAAGCCCACGGCGTCCACCTCAGCCCCCGCCGCTTCGCGGGTTTCGGTCACCGCCTCGACCGCCATGTCGAGAAGGGCGCGCTGTTGCAAACCGGTTACGGTCCGCTGAACGCGGTGATGAACGCCTAAGCTTGGATCGACAGCGCCGGCGAGAAGCTTCGTACCGCCCAGGTCGACGCCGATGGTCCGCCGCGCTGGCATGTCGTCACTATAAGCAGAGCTCGATGTCCAACGACCCCCGAAATCGAGCGCCCACGGAGGACCCGCCGTACAAGGTCTACCGGTCCGGAGAAGCCGACGGATCGGGACGGCCAGGCCCCGATGAGCGCCCCTACAAGCTGTACCGCTCGACCCCCAAGGGGTTGCTGGCACGCCTGCGCGGCGAGGATGACCTCGCCGAGCCGCGGCGCGCCGACGAGGAGCCGGGACGGCGGGGCGGTCCGGGTGGCCCCGGAGGCCCCGGACGCGGCGGACGGCCGGGTCGCGGGGCCCGCGGAGCGCCGGGGCTGCCCTGGTGGCGGCGGCGCTGGAGCGTGTGGCGAGTCCTCAAGTACGTGGTGCTCTTCGTCGTCGGCTGGCTGCTGCTCTCATTGGTCCTGTTCCTGGTCAGCGCCTCGATCCAGAGCGGCTCGGTGCCCGCGTCGGTCTCGTCGGCCCTGACTCCGGGCGGCAACATGCTCACCTCCACCGACACCGTGCTGGTGATCGGCACCGACCAGCGGCCCAAGGGCTCCAAGGAGCCGGGCGCGTTCGCGGGCGGGATCCGCTCCGACACGATGATGCTGTGGCGGATCGGCGGTGGCACGTCGCGGCGGCTGTCCATCCCGCGCGACACCGAGGTCCCCATCCCGGGCTACGGCGTGACCAAGATCAACGCCGCCTACTCCTACGGCGGGCCGGCCCTGGCCATCAAGACCGTGGAGAACCTCACCGGGATCAAGATCAACCACATCATCATCGTCAACCTTGCCAACTTCCCGAAGTTCATCGACGACATCGGCGGGGTCACCGTCAAGACCGGCCGTATCTGCTCGAACATCAGCGGCGGCGCGGCGAACGGCGGGTTCTCGCTCTTCTTGAAGCCCGGCACGCACCATCTCACCGGGATCCAGGCGCTGACGCTGGCCCGGACGCGCGAGAACGCCTGCAACGCCGCCTCCAACGACCTCACCCGCGAGGCCTACCAGCAGAAGATCCTCAACTCGATCAAGAGCCGGCTGGTCTCCCCGAGCATCTTCTTCCACCTCCCCTGGGCCGCCTGGGACGCGCCCAAGGCCGTGCGCACCGACATGGGCGGCTTCACCCTGATGACCCTGTTCGTGGCCGCCGAGATCGGCGGGTCGGCGCCCACCCAGATCCTCCAGGACAACCATCTGCCGCTGCCCGACGTGCAGTCGGCCGAGGGGCAGGCCGCCATCCATAAGGCCGTCAACAAACTGATGAACGGGTCGTAGCGCGCCAGGTGTGACGTGGGGCGGGGCGCGGAGCAACGGCGGCGATCGGCGGCGATCGGCGGCGATCGGCGGCTGCCGAGAGCGTGCCGCGGGCTTCCGTGCGCCCGCGGGTGCGCGATCTTTACAGCTATGTTGGAAAAATCGCGCACGCCGGGCGTGGCCGAGCACCTCACGCCGGGCGCGGCCCAGCACCTCACGCCGGGCGCGGCCCAGCACCTCACGCCGGGCGCGGCCGAGCACCGCACGCCGGGCGTGGCCGAGCACCTCTCGCGGGTCGCCGCGGCCACCCGTGCCGCCTTCCGAAGCCGCCGTTG
>DATJTQ010000219.1:0-8329 GCA_035503355.1 Solirubrobacteraceae bacterium | reverse complement strand
GCCGCCTGATGCGGTCCAGCTCCGCACCCGCTCGTCGAGATGCAGGCGCGCCCCGTCACGCCCCGCCAGCGTGAGCTGAGCCGCCACGGCGCGCTCGGGGCGCACGTAGCCCGCCCCCGGCTCGCAGTAGCCCACCGTCTCCGGTCCCACCGCGAACATCGGGTAGCCGGTGTGCAGCTGCTCGTTGTCGAGATCGCGGTGGGCGACCCCGTACTCGCGCGCCGCCGCCCGCGTCTCGGCCAGAAAGGCGCTCGAGGGATGGGCCATCACCACGATCCCGCTCTCGGTGAGCAGCGCCTCGCCGCTCTCGCCCTCGAGCTCGCGCCACAGCTCATGCGACCGACGTGCCAGCGGCACATACTCGCGACCCTCGCCGATCGCCAGCCGGGTGATCCGGGTGTCCCCGTGCGTCGACCCGAGAGCGTGCGGCGGCGCATACCGGTCGATCCCGATGACCGAGACCCCGCGCATGGCCAGCTGCCGGCAGGTGGCGCTGCCCATGGCGCCCAGCCCCACCACGATGACCTCGGCGTTGAACATCGCCCCATCATCGCGAAACGCCCCGCGACGCCCGTGCTCGCGCGCCGATCCGGTCAGAGCTCGAGCGTCACCTCGCCCTCGGGGCAGCTGCAGCAGAGCAGGGCGTGCTCGGCATCGGGGCGCTCCAGCGGCTCGGTGACGTACGTGATCTGGCCGGCCAGCACACCGGTCTCGCAGTAGTGGCAGACGCCGATGCGACACCCGAAGCTGACCGGGATGTCGCACGCCTCGGCGAACTCGAGCAGGTTGGCGTAGCCGGGGTCCCACGGGAGGGTCAGGTTGCTGCGGCTGAAGGTGACCGCCGGCCCGGTCCCCGGTGGTCCGCTGGGAGGATGGGGAGGCGGGTGCCGGCCCTCCAGCCCCGGCGCCAAGATCACCGCGGTGGCCCCGAACACCTCCATCGACACGCGCTCGGGCGTGGTGCCGCGCGCGATGAGCGCGGCTGAGAGCGACTGCATGAAGGCGTCGGGCCCGCAGAGGTAGTAGTCGGCGTCGACGGGCACGCCGGCGGCGACGACGGTCTCGATCGAGATCCGCCCCACCTCGTCAAAGCCGGCCCCCGGCGTTTCTCCGGGTCCCGGCCTGCTGTAGCTGACGATTCGGTGGGCGTGGGGGAGGGCGGCCAGAAGCTGCTGCACCTCGCCTCCGAAGGCATGCTCGCGGCCGTCGCGGGCGCCCTGCAGCCACCACACCTCCCGTGGCGTACGCGCGGCGGCGAGGGCGTGCAGCATGGCCAGCACGGGGGTGGCGCCGACGCCGGCACTGAGCAGGACGACCGGCCGCTCGTCGTCGCGCAGCGTGAAGGCGCCGCGCGGCGCCGCCGCATCGATCGTGTCGCCGACCCGGACGTGGTCGTGCAGGAAGGCGCTGCCCGCGCCCCGGGCTTCGCGCTTGACGCTGATGCGGTAGCCGGCGTCGTCGACCGTGCACGAGAGCGAGTAGCTGCGGATCACAGCGGGGCCATCGGGGCCGCTCGGTCGCAGTCGGAGGGTCAGGTACTGCCCGGGACTGACCGCGCCCGGCGCGGGACGCTGCCCGTCAGGCGGGGTCAGCGTGAATGAGGTGATGGTGGCACTCTCGCGTGCGATGGCGGTGACCGTGAGCGGCGCGAAGCCGGGCCAGGCCGCGGGCGGTGCCGCCTGTGTGGCCGTCTCATCCTGTTCGAGCAGGGAGCGAAAGGAGCCCTTCCACCCGTCGCTGAGCGCGGGGATGCGCAGGGCGCGCTCGAGTGTCCGGCGTGAGCGGTGGGGGAGATAGAGCAGGCCGTCGATGTCGGCGACGCTGAGCTGCTCGGGTCCGCGCTGCAGACGGGTGATCTCATCGCCCGCCTGCACGGAGCCCTCCTGCAGGACGCGCAGGTAGAACCCCGGCCGGTGGTGGGCCACCAGCAGCGAGGGCATCCGCGGCTCGGCCATGCGGATCCCCAGGCGAAAGCACGTCACCCGCGGTTGGGTCACCTCGAACGTCGCGTCGCCGATGCGGTAGCGGTCGCCGATGCACACCTCGTCGTCGGCGAGCCCCTCGACGGTGAAGTTCTCCCCGAACTCCCCGTAGGCGAACCCGCTGCGCCCCAGCTGCTGTTCCCAATAGCGGTAGGAGTCCAGCTGATAGACGTAGACGGCGCGGTGCTCGCCGCCGTGGGCGGCGCGGTCGGCCTGATCATCGCCGTCGATGTTGATCCGGCGGACCATGCGGGGCCCGTCCACCGGCTCCTTCCAGATCGCGGTGCGCACGGTCTTGCCCTCCCACGGCACATCGCGCGGCCCACCGACGTTCAGCGAGACGAGCCGCCCAGCCACAACAACGGATGTCGCGTCGGTGACGGTCACTCTGGTGGCGCGGCGTCGCCGAACCGGCGCGCCGCCTCGAGCAGTCCGTCGTGATCGGCCCGGCATCCCGGGCAGCTGCCCAGGTGGATCGCGGTCCCGGGGAAGACGGCCGCGGGGTCTTCGCCGGCCAGCTCGAGGTCGACGTAGGCGTCGAGGATGGCCTCGCCGGCGGTGCAGCCGGCATCGCCGTCCGCGGAACGCAACAGCTCGTCGAGGTGGCGCACGTGGTCGCTCATCGCGCGGCGCCATCCTCCTCGAGCACCGGGTGGCCGGCCGCCGCGAGGCCGGCGCGCAGGCTGCGCCGGGCGTCGAACAGGTTCTTGTAGATCGCGTTGCGGTTGGAGCCCAGCTGGAGGGCGAGGACGTCGATGGGGACGTCGTTGAGGGCGACGGCCACGAACACCTCGCGTTGGCGGTCGGTGAGATGGACGATCGCCGACGAGAGCGCGCCGAGCTGCTCACGCAGCTCCAGGCGATCCTCGGGACGCGGTGACAGCGTGTCGGGGAGCCGCTCCCAGGTCAGCTCATCGACGGTGGGCGGGTGGCGTTGCCATGCATGGCGCGCGACCTTGCTGGAGACCTCGAACACCGCGAACTTGTACGCCCACGTGGAGAAGCGGCTGAGCCCGCGGAAGTCGTCGAGGCGCCTGAGGATGTTCATGAGCGCGTCGTCCGCCGACTGCTGCGCGAGATCCTCCAGCTCGGGGCCGGCGATCGAGCCCAGCTGGGAGCGGCGGCGGGAGACCTCGTGGAACGCCACCCGGAGCAGCAGCTCGTGGAGCCGGGCCACTGCCTGGTCATGGCGGGGATGGCCCGCTCGCAGCTCTGCCACCCAGCGGCCGGACTCCTCATCGGGCCCGGTCCCGGCGGCGTCGGGCTTCTCGTTCACCTCGTCGGATGCTAATCCACCTCTCCGTCCCGTCAGTGCCGCATCCGGGGCGCTTCTTACCGTGCCCGTGACGCGAGACGACGCCAGACGACGCGACGCGACCCAGCGCGGTAAGACGGCTGCGCCCACCGCCACTGACCATCACAGCTGAGGCACACCGCACTCAACGGCACAGAACCCGAAACGAAAGGCGGCGGACATGGGATTGGCGTGGCAGCAGGGACCGTTGGCACGGGGCGCGCTGGGGACCTACCTGGTGCCGGAGCCACTTCCGCAGCGGCTGCTCTACGCCGAGCCGCTGCGCCGGCGGATGCGGGTGATGTTCGGGGGCGCGGCCATCGCGCAGAGCGACGACGTGGTGATCCTCCACGAGCCGGGGCGCTACCCGGTGGCCTACTTCCCCAAGGCGGATGTGGCGGACACGGTGCTGGCCGCGACCGAGCGCGTCACTGAACATCCTGAGCTGGGTGCCACCGCGTGGTATGCCGTGCGTCATGGCGACCACGAGGCGGCGCGCGGGGCCTGGGAGCACACCGACCTGCCGGCGTTCGCGAGCATCCTCGCTGACCGCGTGGCCTTCGCCTGGCACGCCATGGACGGCTTCTACGAGGAGGACGAGCGGATCCTCGGCCACGCCGCCGATGCCTATCACCGGATCGACATCCGCCAGACGTCGCGCCACCTGGTCGTCCGCGACGGCGACGAGGTCGTGGCCGAGACCCACCGGCCCCTGGTCCTCTTTGAGTCCGGTTTTGCGCCGCGGTGGTACGTGCCCCGCGACGACGTCGTCGACTCGGTCCTCACGCCCGTGTCACGCCAGACCTTCTGTCCCTACAAGGGCCTGTGCGACTACTACGACGTCGGTGACGCCGGCCGGGCCGCGTGGTCCTACCGCGACGCCTACCGCGAGGTGGACCGCATCGAGGGGCTCATCTCCTTTGAGCCCGACAAGGTCGCCGTCACCATCGACGGAGAGCGGCTCGAGGCAGCGCCAGGGCAGCAGGTGGTGCCGCACGGCCCCGACCGCGGGCTGACTCCCGAAGAGGCGATCGCGGCGGCCCCCTGAACGGTCCCGCGAGCGCGTCAGCGTCCGATGGCCCGCGGGAAGTTGAAGTAGTGGTGAGGATCGATCTGCACCCGGATGCTCTCCAGCCGCTTGAGGTTCTGGGCGTAGTAGGCGTCCTGCCAGTCGGTCAGCGCCGGGTCCATGTAGTTCTGATAGGCCCGGCCCGAGACGTGCGGGCGCAGCTTCGTCCACGCCTGGTCAATCCATCCGGCGCCGGCTCCCACTCCGTAGTACTGGATGCAGAACAGCGGGTGGCGGTGGGCGAAGGCGGTGGCGGTCGGATCGATCCGTGCCACGGCGCCACCGTAGGCGTCACAGAGCAGCGAGCCGCGGCCCGGCGCCTCGGCGGCCGCGATCATCGCGGCCCGGCCCGCCGCGTTGAGCGGGGTGGCGACGTAATCGGATTTGGCGTTGAACGCTTCGCGCCGGAGGGTGCCGCCGGGGGCGGCGTTGACCGTGTGGCAGGCCGCGACGCTCTTGCCGTCGCAGTTGGCGAGCAGCAGTTGAATGGCCAGAAACGGCGCCTCGTGGTTGGCGCTCAGGGTCGCTCCTGGGACCGAGAGCAGCGGGGCCAGCAGCCTGGGAACGTCGCCGGCCGGTCCCAGGTATTGCCCATTGGCATTGATCGATGCGGGGCCGCCGGCGTTGAGGTGCAGGATCGAGGTGATCCTGTCGTTGGTATGCGGCGCCCACTGCTGCCAGGCGTCAATCGCCTCGTCGGCCGATGGCCACGGCCACCGAACCTGGAAGAACGTGCTGTTCGCGGGCACGGAGTGGGTCTGGAAGACAAACTGTGTGACGATCCCGAAGTTGCCACCGCCCCCGCCCCGCAGCGCCCAGAACAGATCGGGGTGTGAGCGCTGGTCAACGGTCCGCAGAGCGCCGTCGGCGGTGACGATCGTCGCCGCGCGGAGGCTGTCGATGGTCAGGCCGAGGTGGCGGCCGGCCAGCCCGAAGCCGCCGCCCAGGGTGACACCCGCGATCCCCACCGACGGGCAGGAGCCGCCGGGGACGGCCACGCCGTGGGGCGCCAGTCCAGCGTAGAGGTCGATGAGCTGAGCGCCGGCGCCGACGGTGACGCGCCCGCTCGGCTTGTCGAAGTGGACCCGGTTGAGCCGTCTCAGGTCAAGGACGATGCCGTCGCTCAACGTCGAGTATCCGGCGTAGCTGTGGCCGCCTGACCGTGCCCGGACGCGCACGCCCTGGGGCACGGTGAAGCGGATGGCGTCGCGAACGTCCGCTCCGTCGACCGGACGGGCCACGGTCAGGGGGAAGACGTGGTCAAAGCGCGTGTTGAAGACGTGGGCGGCGGTCGCGAAGCCGGGATCGTGGGGGGCAAGGACCTGCCCCCGGATCGCCTTCCTCAGCCTCCTGACCAGGCTCCCGCTCACGCCGTGACCACGCCTGCCGCTCAGCCGCCGCTCATTGCCTGACCAGCGTCCCGACGGTCACGTGCGGCCAGTGGATGCCGTTGAAGTCCAGCATCACCAGCTGGGTGTACTGGAGCTGGTGCTTGTCGGGCTGACCGCCGGTGCCGGCGATCGTCTCGATCCAGAACGTCGCTTCCATCTGGGTCGCCTTCGCGTTGCCCCCGGGCGGGTTGCCGCTGGCCGCCAAGAAGGCGGTGTTGGCGGTGCCGCCGCCGGCCTTGATGATGGTGTGGTCGGTCGCCACGTGCAGGAACGTCCGGCTCTTCATGCTGGTGTTGTGCAGCGAGCTCTGCAGGGCGTCCTGCAGCACGCTGTTGGGGTTCTTGACGATCGCCTGGGTCACTCCCGGAGCGACGAACCGGAACGACGTCGGCTGTGACAGGTTGAGCTCGGTGAAGGTCTGGGAGACCGAGTTGAAATCGCCGTTGGCCGGTGCCGGGGACCCGAAGAAGAACGGCAGGATGTTGTTGTCCGGGATGTTCTGCGGCCCACCCTGGAGCACCTGGGCGACGCCCTGGGCCAGCACGACCGTGCCGTGCGGGATCGATGCCATGCGCACCACAGACGCCGGCTCGTTGGGATCCGTGGTGTGCGGCACCGTGGCCCAGATCCCGGGTTCGATGTGGAGCCCCGCCCCGGTGCTGGCCTCGCTGATCTGCTGCAGGTAGGTGAGGCCGAACATCTCGATGTCGGGCATGGCCAGCCCTCGGTTGGGGATCGCGCCGTTGATCTCAGTGAACACGATCGTCTCGTTGGTCATGTTCAGCTCGAGGAACCGGTCCTGGCTGACCGGATGATGCGGTCGCCAGATGGCGTTGAAGCCGTGTCCCTTCCACGTCCCCGCCAGCGCGGCCAGCGCTCCCAGCGGGTCCGGCGTTGCCCCCGTGGTGTGTGGCTCAGGCCCCGCCGCCGGTAGCTCTGGCGTGGCCAAGCCTGCGAACGCGAAATCCGCGTCGGTTTGGATACCTGCCGTCATGATGACCCCCTCAGGATCGTGTCGCCTCTGGGCCCGGTCCAGGCCACTGATCACTGCTCTTCCCGCGACGCACGGTCACGGGAACCCCGTTCGGGGCGAGCATATATTCGGGCGTCACCCGGACGCGACCGGGTCTGTTGTTGCACGGCTCTACGCAGGGAACTTGTGCGCGGCGCCGTGCCATCCGACTGGGATGCGCATCGGAGGTGCACGATTCGAGATAGCGTCTGCGCCATGAGCGGCGAGGACACCACAGCCGAACCGGCTCAGAGCCAGCCAGACCATCAGCCGCCGGCCGGAGCCGAGACCACCGGCACCTGGTCGGGGGATGGCGGGTCCGTGGCGTACACGGCCCGCGCGGGATGGACCATCCTGCGCAAGAAGGAGAAGCCGGCGGCCGAGATCTTCTCGGTCTCCTACGTCGCCGACGGCGACGGCCAGCGGCCCGTGACCTTCGTGTTCAACGGCGGCCCCGGCGCCTCGTCGGCGTTTCTGCACATGGGGGTGGTGGGTCCCCTCCGGGTGGCCTTCACCAGCGACGGCCGGGCTCCGCAGATGCCGCCCCGGCTGGTGGCCAACGCGGAGTCGTGGCTGGCCTTCACCGATCTCGTACTCGTCGATCCCGTGGGCACCGGCTTCAGCCGCGTCATCGAGGACGACGCCAAGGATCAGGAGGACAACGCCAAGCGCAACGGCCGGGCGGGAGAGTACTTCGGCTACAAGCGCGATCTCGAGTCGCTGTGTGAGTTCATGAGCCGGTGGCTGTCAACAGAACGCCGGTGGGGATCACCGGTGTTCATCGCGGGGGAGAGCTACGGCGGCTACCGCGTCGGTCGGCTGGTGCGGATGCTCCAGGAGACGACGGGCATCGGGCTCAGCGGCGCGGTGCTCATCTCGCCGGCGCTCGAGATCACGTCGCTGCGCCCCACCGACTACGACGTCCTGGGGTGGGTGGACCCGTTGCCGACGATGGCGTTGACCGCCATGCACCATGGCCGCTCCCGAGCCTTCGGGGCCGACACCCCCGCCGCGGACGTCCGCGAGCAGGCCGAGGCGTTCGCCACCGGCGAGTACGCCACCCTGCTGACACGTGGTGCCTCGATGCCCGCCGGCGACCGCACGCGCATTCTCGCGCGTCTGGCCGACCTCATCGGGCTTACCGAGGACGTGGTGGCGCGCGCCGAGGGCCGCGTCACGCTCGGCACGTTCAGCCGCGAGTTGCTGCGCGACCAGCGCCGGGTGGCCGGCTGGTATGACACGACGATCACCGCCACCGATCCGTTCCCTGATCGGGAGCTGTTCGCGGGCCCCGACCCCACCCTGGCCGGGATCGACATGGCGTTCACCACGGCCATCAACCGGCACCTGCGGTCCGACATCGGAGTGCAGACCGACCGCGAGTATCTGCTCCTCAGCGACGAGGTCAACGAGGCCTGGCGCAACGACGCCCCCGAGGACTTCGTCACCCCGCCCGACGGGGCCACCGACGATTTCCGCTACGGGATGTCGCTGAACCCGCACATGAAGGCGTTCATCACCAACGGCCACTTCGACCTCGTCACGCCCTACTACGCCACCGACCGGCTGCGCAACCTCATG
>DATJTQ010000218.1:0-27484 GCA_035503355.1 Solirubrobacteraceae bacterium | reverse complement strand
CGTATTGCTGTGCATCGCCGAGGATCCGCAGGCGCGGATGCGCGACATCGCCGCCACCGTGGACATCACCGAGCGGGCCGCGCAACGGATCGTCGCGGATCTGGTCGACACCGGCTACGTCGAGCGCACCCGGACCGGCCGGCGCAACAACTACACGGTGCGCCTCGATCTCCCGGTGGCCCTTCCCGCCCAGCGTGACGTCGACCTGCAGTCGCTGCTCACCGTCCTGCTTCCCGGGTCGTCGAGCACGGCACGCCGCGAGGGCATGGAGACCGGCCACCCGCAGTGAGCGGCCCTCACCGCCCGGAGTGAGCGGCCCTCAGCGGCGCGGTGGCTGCAGCAGGGAGCCGACGATCCCGGTGCCGAAGAGGATCACGATGAGGATGGCCAGGATGTCGAGCCAGTTGACGCCGTGATGGATCATGTCCAGCGCGGTGAGCACGCCGATGAGGACCGTGAAGCACACGACGAGGACCAGCAGCACGTACCTCATCGGTAGGCTGCCGCGGTCGGGGGCGTGGCCTTGCGGTGGGTGGCCAGCAGGCGGATGGTGACCAGGCCGAACGCGAGGCCGCCGACATGGGCGACGTACGCCACGGCGCCGGTGTTGCCCAGCGACGTGAGGCCGGTGGCGGCGAACGCGGCCTGCACGGCGAACCACAGGCCGAGCATGACCGTGGCCGGCACCTCGATCACCCCGAAGAAGAAGATGATCAGCACCAGGGTGAGCACGCGGCCGCGGGGATAGAGCACGATATAGCCGCCGAGCACCGCGGCGACCGCTCCCGAGGCGCCGACCGTCGCGGCCATCGCGTTGGGGCCCAGCGCCACCTCCAGCGCCAGTGCGGCGATGCCGCCCAGCAGGTAGAAGCAGATGAAGCGGATCGGGCCCATGGCGTCTTCGACGTTGTTCCCGAAGATCCAGAGAAACAGCATGTTGACGGCGATCTGCACGATCGATGCGTGCATGAACATCGCGGTGAACACCGTCTCCCACCCGGGGAGGCCGCTCACGCCGCGCCCGCAGCTCACCTGGCCCGCGCCGGTCGCGGCGCAGCGCACGCCAGAGTGCGTGAGCGCGTAGGGCGTGGCGCCGTACTTGACAAGCTCGTGGCTGTCGGGCCCGCTGATCAGCGCGCCTCCGTGGTGGACCGCCAGCAGGTAGACGATCACGTTGGCCAGGATCAGCGACACCGTCACGATCGGGAACCGATCGGTCGGGATGTTGTCCTTGATCGGGATCATGCGGTCGGGGAGGTTAGGGGGCGGCCCGGTGCCCTGCCCCTGTGCCCCGGCGGCTGCGCGTGGCCGCGGCGGTGGCGGCCCTGGCGTCGGGTGCGGCTAGGCGAGGCCGACGGGCTCGGCCACCGCGGTGATCCGCCACGGCTGCGCCTCGTCGCCGGTCAGGCTGAGGGTCCAGCGCTCGGTGAAGCTCGTCTTGCGTGTCCGGCTGCCGGCCAGCACGGCCGCGGTGTCGCGGTTCTCGACGTACCGGCGGCCGGTGAGGTCCACCTCCACCGTCATCGTCGCCGGCTCGGCGGCCGCGTCGAGACTGACGATGCGGATCCGGTTGACCACGGGGCCGCGGACCACGAGGCGCACGGTGCCGCTGGTGTCGCCGGCGTAGAGCAGCTCGCGCTTGGCCGCCGGGGTGGCGATCGCGTTCAGCAGCGCGTCGTCACCGTCGATCGCCTGCGCCCACGCCGCCACCGCGCGCCGGGCCGCCACCTCCAGCACGTCGGGAGCGAAGCGCCCGTCGGCGAGGCTGAGGTCCATCGCCGCCGCGTGGGCGTCGCCGTCGTACTGCAGGTCGGCCACCTCGGCCACCTTGGTTCCCTCCGGGACCTGGTCGGCGACGGCGCCCTCGACGAGGGCCTCGTCGCGCATCCCCTTCTCGTCGCCCCAGGCGGTGGCCACGATGTCCTCGTCGAGCGCATGCTTGCCCTCGCCGCCCTGCTCGACCGAGGCGAGGACCCAGTGGCCGTTGCGCTTCTGCAGCGTCCAGAACTCGCGCAGGCGAACGGTGTCACTGACGCTGCCGGTGCGCTTGAGCCGGCGCCCGGAGCGATCGACGACGTAGTCCTTGATCCGCGCGTCGACCTTGACGACCACGTGGTCGGTATCGGGGTCGCCGGTGCGCGTGAGGCCCACGTACTCGATCGACGGCTCGCCGATCGGCTCGACGTGGTTGTGCCATCCGCGCCCGTCGAAGTCATCCAGGCGCCGCTCCCATTCGACCAGGAGGTCCGGGGTGACCAGGCCGCGCATGGCCACGCGATCGCCGGCGTCCCACGCCCGCTCGATGTCCTTGAACAGCCTCGTGGCCGCCGCGCGGACGTGATCGGGGGCGAAATCGGGGTCCTCGTCGGCCGCCTCGGCGGCGGCCAGCTCCACGCGCCGCTCGCGCTCGGAGGTCCTGCGGCGACCGCCGCTGCGCCGGGCTGCCTGCGCGTACCACCAGGCCTGAACCTTTGGCATCCCCCGGGTGACGAACCACCACAGCAGGGCCACGCCGATCAGGAACAGCAGCCCCAGGCCGTGGCCGAGGATGGCGATGTCGATGAGGAGCCTGATGATGATGAAGAGGGCGAAGCCGCTGCCGCCTCCGCCTCCACCGCCGCCTTCGCCACCGCCGCCGCTGAAGCCGGAGGAGCCGCCGCCGGCGGCGGCCAGCGCGCCGGGGGCGAGCACCAGGGCGATCGCCAGCGCGGCCAGGATCAAGAGGATGAGACGACGCCGGCGAGGGCTCATGCCGCGGACTCCCGCAACGGCCCGACTCCGGGCTCTGATTGGACCACGTGCTGATCGGCGTGATAGCTGGAGCGGACCAGCGGGCCGGCCGCCACGTGGTCGAACCCGAGCTCGTAGGCGGCCGTCTCCAGGGCCGTGAATTCGTCGGGATGCCAGTAGCGCACGATCGGCAGGTGACGCTCGGTGGGCCGCAGGTACTGGCCGACGGTGAGGACCTGGACGTGGTTGTCGCGCAGCTCTCCGAGCGCGTCGACCATCTCCTCAAACGACTCTCCGAGCCCGACCATGAGGCCGGACTTGGTGGTCACCTCGTCGCCGCCGTACTCCTTGGCCGTGCGCAGCACGCGGGTGGAGCGCTCCCAGGTCGAGCCGCGGCGGGCCACCGGGTACAGCCGCGGCACCACCTCGACGTTGTGGTTGAAGACGTCGGGGCGCTCGGCCAGGACCTTGGCCAGCGGCATCTCCGAGCCGCGGAAGTCGGGCGTCAGCACCTCGATCTTGGTTGTGGGCGACTGGCGGCGAATCTGCCGGATGACGCCCACGAAGGCGCCGGCGCCGTAGTCGGGCAGGTCGTCGCGGTCCACCGAGGTGATCACGGCATGGCGCAGGCCCATCCGCGCCACGCTGCGCGCCACCCGCGCGGGCTCCAGCGGATCGTTCCACGTCGGCTTGCCGGTCTTGACGTTGCAGAACCCGCACCGGCGCGTGCACGTGTCGCCGAGGATCATGAACGTCGCCGTGCCCCGCTGCCAGCACTCGCCGATGTTCGGGCACGCCGCCTCCCGGCACACGGTGTGCAGGTTCTCTGACTCGATCATCTCCTGCAGCTGCCGGTAGCGCTCCCCGCCGGGCGCGGGGACCTTGAACCACGGCGGCTTGCGGCCGCGGTAGGGCTGCACCTCCTCGGCGCTCGTCTGCAGCACCGTGAGCACGTCGGCGATCCCGCCGGGGTTGGCGCGAGAGCGGGTCTGGTGCTGGCGCTCGGTCATGTGGTGTGCTTAAGGCTACTCATGTGTAGGCCCGGCCTGAGCCGCACCAAGGTGGTTGTGGGCGACACCCGCGGTCGGGGGCACGTGGCGAACGTGAACGGCGGCCACGAAGGGGAGGATGCGGGTGCTCGGGGCGCTCGCGGACATCCTTCAGCGAGGTCGTGGGAGATATTGCTCATGTGGTGAGCGTTATCTCCCAGGGTCCCCTGCAAAAGCACGCATTTCGCCACCACGGCGGGCACCGCGTCGCCCTCCTCAGGAGGCAGTTGACGTGCGTCGATACCCTGCCTCACGCGTCGCGGACGCTACGCCAGAGCCGCCGTCACGCCAGACCCCAAGGCGGCCTCGAGCCGGGCCAAAGACACCAACCGCTGCCGCCGCCCCAACCCCCGCGCCACCTCGTACGCGGCGCGCTTGCGAAAGCACGGCAGACATCCGGCGCCCCGTCCGGTCTCCTTGATCAGCGAGGTCATCTGCACCTCGGGCAGGCCGCAGGCCACGACCCACGAGAACGGTTGCAGGTCGTTCTCGACGTTGACCGCCCACCCGTGGGTGGTGACGCCCCGGGACAGGTGGACGCCGAGCGAGGCGATCTTGCGATCGCCGATCCACACGCCGGTGTAGTCGGGGCCGTCCTGCGGCCGGCCGCGGGCGTCGGCGATCCCCTCCTGGTGCAGGGCAGTCGCGAGCGCGTCCTCCAACGTCCGCAGGTAGGCCACCACGTCGTCGACGCGGACGATGGGGTACCCCACCAGCTGGCCGGGCCCGTGGTAGGTGATCTTGCCGCCGCGATCGACGTCGACGATCTCGATGCCCTGGGCGCGGTACCAGTCCTCGCCCATCGGCAGCTCGCCCGCGCCCGAGCGCCGGCCCCGCGTGTACACGGGCCAGTGCTCGAGCATCAGCATCACGTCGGGGACCTCGTCGGCCTGGCGGGCGGCCCGCACGCGCTCCTGCAGCGCGAGCGCCTCGCGGTACTCGACCGTGCCCAGGTGACAGACCCAGAGCTCGTCCATGACCGCCGACGCGACCCCAGCCCTACGAGGGCAGGCTCTCCAGCCGGCGTTTGACCGTGGCCAGGAACTGGGCCGACAGCGCGCCGTCGAGCGCGCGGTGGTCCCAGCTGAGGCCCATGATCGTCATCGGGCGGATGGCGATCGAGTCGTTGCCGTCGGCGTCGGTGACCACCACCGGCCGCTTGACCACCGCCTCGAAGTCGAGGATGCCCACCTGCGGCTGGTTGATGATCGGGGTGGCCATGATCGAGCCGAACTGGCCCGGGGCGGTGATGGTGAACGTCCCGCCGAGGACGTCGTCGGCGCTCAGCTCGCGCGCTCGGGCGCGCCGGGCGAGATCCTTGATCCGGGCCGCCAGGCCCTCCACCGACAGCTCATGGGCGTTGTGGATGACCGGGACGATCAGCCCGTCCTCGCCCAGCGACACCGCGATCCCGAGGTGGACGAACTCGTGGCGCGCGTAGTCCTCGCCGTTGAGCCACGCGTTGAGCGCCGGGTGCTCGCGCAGCGCGTCGATGGTGGCGCGCGCCACGAAGGCCAGCGCGGTCACCCCGAGCTTGGCGCGGGCGGCCTCGACGCGGGCCATGTCGACCTCGATCCAGGTGGTGCAGGTGGCCGCGGTGTCGAGCGACTGCTTCATCCGCTCGCCGATCGTGCGCCGCATCCGTGACAGCCCGCCGTCGATCACCGTGGTCGCCGCTGCCGAGACGGGCGCCGGGGGATCGGGCCGGTAGGGGCTCTCGATGTGCAGCGGCGGGTCGGTCACCGCGCCGTCCGCGTGGCCGTTGTTGGTCCCGTTGACCACTGCCAATACGTCCTGCTTGCGCACACGGCCACCGCGGCCCGTCCCCTCCACCGTGGAGAGGTCCACGTTGTGCTCGGCGGCGATCCGCGACACCACCGGGGAGTAGCGGCGCCCAGGGCCGCCGGAGCGCGCCGGGGCGCCCACGGGCGGGGCGGGCTCGCCGGCGGCCGGCGGGCTCGCCTGCGGTTCGGCGGCGGCTGGGGCCGGCGTGCCGTTCCCGTTGGGGACCGCCGCGCCGCCCTCCACGGAGATGCGCGCCATCACAGTGCCCACATCCACCGTCTGGTCGACGTCGACGAGGATCTCCGCGATCACGCCACTCGCCGGCGCCGGGACCTCGGTGTCGATCTTGTCGGTGGAGATGTCGCAGATGGTCTGCTCGGCCACGATGGCGTCGCCGACGCCGACGCGCCAGCCCACCACGGTCCCCTCGGCCACGGACACCCCCATCTGGGGCATCGTCACATCGACCAGCGTCTCAGTACTCGAGGAGCTCACGGCACGCCTCCTTCACGCGGTCGACACCCGGGAGCACGGCGTGCTCGAGCGGCGGTGAGAACGGGATCGGCACGTCGGGCGTGGCCACCCGCACCACCGGTCCGTCGAGGTCCTCAAAGCCCTTTTCGGCGATCAGGGCCGCCACCTGGGCGCCCGCCGCGCAGGTCATGTTGGCCTCGTCGACGATCACCACCTTGGAGCAGCGCCGCACCGAATCGAGGATCGCCGCCTCGTCGAGCGGCACCAGGGAGCGCAGGTCCAGCACCTCGACCGAGGCGCCGTCGAGGTCGGCCGTCGCCTCGAGGGCCACCTCCACCATCGCCCCGTAGGCGATGACGACGAGATCAGACCCCTCGCGGGCGACCCGGGCGGTGAACGGCGTCTCGTAGATGCCCTCGGGCACCTCGCCCTTGACCCGGCGATACAGGTGCTTGTGCTCCATGAAGCACACGGGATTCGGATCGCGGATGGCCGCGTGGAGCAGCCCCTTGGCGTCCTCGGCGGTGGACGGTGCCACCACCTTGATCCCCGGGGAGTGCATGAACAGCGCCTCGGGGTTCTGGGAGTGGAAGGGGCCGCCGGAGAAGCCGCCGCCGGAGGGCAGGCGGACCGTGATCGGCACCGCGAGATCCTGGCGGTAGTGCATCTTGCCGGCCACGTTGACCAGCTGGTCAAAGCCGCAGGAGATGAAGTCGGCGAACTGCATCTCGCACACGGGGCGCATCCCCACCACCGCGGCGCCGATGGCACACCCGATGATCGCCGACTCGGCCAGCGGGGTGTCCATCACCCGGTCGGTCCCGAACTCGGCGACGAAGCCGTCGGTGACCTTGAAGGCTCCGCCGAAGACGCCGATGTCCTCGCCCATCACCAGCACCCGCTCGTCGTCGCGCAGCTCGTCGCGCAGCGCGGCGGAGATCGCCTGCAGATAGGTCAACGGGGCCATCAGGCGTCACCTCCCGCGACCGTCGCCTCCGCGCGCGCGGCATAGCCGCTCCACGGCGCCCGGCCGTCGCCCAGAGGTTCGGCCTCGGCGGCGAAGACGCCGTCGAGCACGTCGTCGGGCGTGGGCATCGGCCCCGCCAGGGCCTCGGTGGCCGCGGCGTCGATCTCGGCCGTGACCTCCGCGCGCAGCGCGTCGACGTCGACGCCGGCGTCGCGCAGGCGGCGCTCCTGGCGCTCCACCGGGTCACGGCGCCGCCACTCCTCCACCTGCTCTTTGGGCACGTACTTCATGTCGTCGTGGGCGGCGTGGCCGTGCATACGCATGGTCACCGCCTCGATCAGGGTCGGGCCGTCCCCCTCCACGGCGCGGGTGCGCGCCTCCAGCGTCGCCTCGAACATGGCCTCGGCGTCGTTGCCGTCGACGGTGACGCCGGTGAATCCGTAGGCCGCCGCGCGCTCGACGGGATCGACCGCGAACTGCTTGTCCAGCGGTGTGGAGTAGGCGTATTGGTTGTTCTCCAGGACGAACACGACCGGGAGCCTCTGCACCCCGGCCCAGTTCATCGCCTCGTGGAAGTCGCCGCGCGAGGTCGAGCCGTCGCCGAACCAGGTCAGCGCGCAGCGGCGCTCGCCGCGCAGCTTGAACGCCATGGCCATGCCCGTGGCCACCAGCATCATGTCGGGGAGCATCGAGACCATGCCGACACAGCCGAGCTCGCGATCGCCGAAGTGCACGTTGCCGTCGCGTCCGCGGGTGATCCCGGCGGCCCGGCCCATGTACTGAGACAGGATCCGCGTCGGCGTGACGCCGCGGATGAGATGGGCGGCCAGATCGCGGTGCAGGATGCACAGCCGGTCCTCGGGCGCCATCGCGAACGCCGCGCCGGCCGAGACCGCTTCCTGGCCGTAGCCGTCGTAGAAGGAGCCAGGCACCTTGCCCTGGCGATAGAGACTCATCGCGCGCTCCTCGATGCCTCGCATCAGGAGCATCGCGCGCATCAGCCAGATCCGGTCCTCCAGCTGGAGGTGCTCGGGGTGGGCGGGCTCGCTTTCAGGCGTCGGACCGCCTGCGGGCTGAGCCGTTTCGGTCGCCATTCTCGGTTGCTTCCCTTTCGTCGATGAGCCCGCGGGATCTCCGCTGGGCTCCACTCTCCCGGGCCGTGCGGGATCGCCGCGTGGCCCGCCGATGGGCTGTCGCGAGCTTACTCCTCGTTTCGGGCAACCAGCGACCGTGCGGGGGCCTGACAGACGACAAGGGCCCGCGGCGTGTGCCGCGGACCCTTGCCGGTTACCAACGTCCAGCCGGGCCGCGCTAACGGCGGTCCGCCCGGGTTGGGTGGGAACTACGCCACGTGATTAGGCCAGCGACACCCTCGCAATCCGGATCACGTTCTTGGCGAGCGTGACCTTGACCTTGCGGTTGGAGCGGATGGTCACCGTGCGGACCATGGTCCGGGTGTGCTTGCCGCTCTTGACGACGAGACGCAGCCGCAGCTTCGCCTTCGCCGATGTCGAGCTGACCTCGAGCACGACGTAGTGCTTGCCGTGCGCCGGCGAGAGCATGTGGGCGAGCGTGATGCGCGCCTTCACGGTCTTCACCGTACGGCCACCGAGCAGTGCCGGAGCGACCTTCTTGATGAGGGTCGTCGTCGGCTCGGTCGTGCCGCTCTGGCCCGGCGTCGTCGTGCTGCCTGGCGTGGTCGGCGGCAGGGTCCCACCGGTAGAGCCGGTGGTGCCGAACGGGATGCTGACGTCGCGGAGGATGCCCTCCTGCGCGAAGTCTGCGATCACGTCGACGTTGACCGGGTCGCTCTCGAGAACCTCGATCGCGGCGTTGCCGTTCACATCTGTGGTCTCGCAGATCCGGCCCAGGCTGTTGCCGGTCGGATCGGAGGCCGCGGTGCCCGAGACGGTCAGGCCGCCCACGGTGCCGTCGAACTGCTGCATGCTCTCCCCGTTGGAGGAGAAGCAGACGACCTCGCGGAACGCGGAGCCGTCGATGTCCTGCGCATGCGCGATGACGATGCGAGAGTTGACATCGCCGGGGCCGGTGCCCTTCGGCTCGAAGCCGAGGGTCTTGCTCCACAGCGAGGTCACCGACTTGGTCACCGTGTTCGACGTCATGTCGGGTGAGTCAGTCGGCTTGAACGGGTAACGAGCGACGGCGGTGATCGCCGACGTGCCCAGTGAATCGGGCTTCCCGTTCAGGCTCTGCAGGTCACAGCCACCATCAGCGTTCCGTGCGGGAACCGCACCGCTGTTGATGAGACTGTCGAAGTAGAAGCCCGTGCCCGGGACATACTGGACCTGAGCTTCACCATGGTTATCGGTGTAGACCGCCGCGCTCGACGTACCACTTGGCGTGCTGTAGAAGTCGCCCGAGTTGGTGTCGGTGGACGGCAGACCGTTCTCCAGCGGCGTCTCACGGAGACAGCTGGTCGGGGTCGAGCCGTTGGACGCCAATTCGCGGGCGAAGTCCCAGTTGTGGTACACGCCGTCGACCAGGAATCCGTTGAAGTCGCCGGTCTCTGCACCGTCGACGCCGGATGACACATTGCCGGCCGAGGTGGCCGGGATGTACTGGTCATAGAACGGGGCGTACTCGTTGTCGTTCTGGTTATCCCCGAGGAAGTCACGGGAATAGGTCTTGGTCTTGTCGGCGGGGGCCAGGTAGCCCACGCCGCTGGTGTCCGTCGCGCTGCCGCTGTTCGGCGCGATGGTCACGTCGACCCGCGCGGCGGGCATCGGCGCGTCATTCGCGTCGAGCACACCGTTGGGGAGGAGCGTGTCCGCCGGCCGCAGCGGATCGAACGGGCCGATGGCGCTGCTGCTCGAGAGCTGACCGAAGTCGGTCGAGAACGGACCGTCAGGTCCGCCTCCCGTGCAGTCGTCGACGCTGTCGGTGTTGGCAGGAGCCGCCGGCGCGCCGACGGTCGCGGGGCCCGGGGTCCCGCATGCGGGCGTCTGCGGCAGGTGGCCGAAGTCGCCGGTGGGGTCATTCGAGATGTCCCACTTGGCCGCGGCCTGCGCCGCGGTGTCGGACGGGTTGCCGTCTGTCGCCAGGGCGTCGGCCAGCTGCTCCCAGTCGTTCGGAAGGGTCACGCTGGACGAGCCCACGAGCGACGCCCAGGCGCCGTTCATCGGCATCGTGCCGGTGACCTTGACCGACAGATACCCGGTGTCTGAACCGGGAGTGCCCGCGCTGCCCGGGCTACCGCCGGCGGCGAACTCGCCATTGCCGGACGGGTCGCCGAGCTCCTTGGCGGCCTCGGCCTGAGCCGTGCTCGGGAAGCTGGTCGAGGCCAGCTCCGTGAGCGTCGGATCATTGAGCGTCATCCAGCCGGCGAGGTACTGCTGCTTGATCACCGTGTTGGCCGGGCCATAGCTCAGCCATGGCGTCGAGCCGTTGTTGACGACGTCCAGCTCGACGCGCGCCATGCCGGGATCCAGCGAGACGACATCGCCCATCGCGCAGATCTTGCCGTCCGCGAAGAACATCTTCACGGTGTTGGGCTCGACCTGTGGCCTGTTGGTGGGATCGCCGCTCCAGTCCTCGACGAGGAAGCTCGCACTCAGCGGACCGAGGTCCGTGGTCGCATCGGCCCCGGTGCCTCCGATGCACCCTTCGAGCCGGATCTCCTCACCGTTCCATCCCAGGTACGGCACATTGGTCGTCTGCGGATCCCAACTCGTCTCGGGTCCGAGGACGGTTTGTGCCGCGCCGGAAGATGGCAACGCCAACACCGCTGCGGTTGCGCACATCGCGAGCAGGGACCATCCTCCTGCCCGGTGGCGGATTCTCTGTCTCACAGAGACAGCCCCCCTTATAGGTGGTGTATGTGGCAGCGCGCTTTGGTTTGCCCCTAATGCGCCCCTTGCGCACTCTTCTGGCGGCAACGGTACGGGCCGCGGGGCGGGGCCGACAACGGCCTTTGGTGTGGTGTCCACCCCACCCTCGAGGGTGGTTACCCCCGGAGAGTGTCAGCTCGAAAACACCCGGGTAATGGTGTGGACACTCAGTGAGGCACGTCTAGCCGCCGTGGCGTGCCAACAGACGCGCGGCGGCCATGCGATTGCGAACACCGAGACGGAGGAAGATGGACCTCACGTGGAACTTCACGGTGTTCAGTGAGATGAAGAGCCGGGCGCCGATCTCCTCGTAGGAGAAGCCGTCGGCGAGGAGGCGCAGAACCTCCATCTGGCGCTCGGAGAGGGTGTCGAGCGGATCGTTGCGGTCCGCCGAGAGGGCGCCCTGCCAGCCCGAGGGGAGGACGGCGCGCCCGTGGGCGACGTGGTCCAGGCACGCGGCAACGTCCCGCGCCGCGGCGTCGGAGAGGAGCAGCCCACCGATCCCCTGATCGAGCACGAAGCTCACCAGGGCCGGCTCCAGTGCGTCGGCGACGATCACGACCTCCACGCGCGGCACCCGCCGGCGCAGTTCGCGGACCAGGTCCATGGCCGGGCGCGCGTCCGTGCCCACGCCGACGACGACGACGTCGGGGCGCTGCTGGACCACGGCCTCGACGGCGGCCTCCGCGACGATCGCGCCAGTGACCGCGAACCCATCGCGGTCAGCGATCAGCGCGGCGAGTGCTTCGGCGATCAGCCGCCGCCGGTCGGCGACGGCTACGCGGACTGGGTGGCTGACGGCGTCCACCTCCGCCACCGCGGTCTTAAAACGTGATGGGTGATCAGATCTCACCATGAGTAGCTGCCGCCTGGCGCAGCCGACTCGTTGAGCGGCACATCAGTGTTCCCCCACTTCGTGCGTCCCCACGTCGGGTGCGACTCGTTCCCCCCAAGTCGCCGTGTTTGGCGCATGATGAACTTTGCGCACGTTTAACAGTACCGCACGCTGTCAACCTGACGGTTAGGAATCGGACGTTTGTGAGGTGACACCCGCGCGGGCCCGACGAGTCCCGCGATGTCGGCGATGGCGGCCGGCGAGGGGCTACCGGCGAGTACTGTTCGGCCCATGGAGGCTGCCTGGATCGCCCGCGCGCGCTGGCGATGGCGTGGCGCGTGGTTGTGGCCCACCTTCGTCGCCGGCGCCGTCCTGGATGGCGTGATCGCCGTCGTGCGCCCGTTCGTCGGCGATCGCCAGAGCTTCGCCGGCGGGCTTCTGGCCGGGCTGGTCCTCAACCTCCTCGCGGTTCTCTTTCTCTCCCGTGGCTTCGGCGCGCTGCTGCGCCGCGTGCGCGGCGACATGCCCGTCGGCGTAGCGCGCAACTACGGCGGCACGGTCGCCGTCGCGCTGGTCAGCGCCGGCCTGCTGGCCGTGGGCCTGGCCCGGCATGGGGGGATCGTCGACGACCAGCAGGCGCTACGCGACGCGGTGGTGCGCGCGGTTGCCTACATCGGCGATCACGCGCCGCATACCTTCCGGGCCAACGCGCGGCGGACCGACACGTTCACGATCCAGGCGGGCTCGATGTATCGCACGTGCGTCTCCAGCACCGATGGCCGTCGCTCCTACTGCGTGATCGTCAAGACGCGGTTGCCGCTCGCGCGCAGCGTCGTCTTCGCGGGCTATGAGCCCAACTGGCTGTTCAGCGAGGGCGTCAACTAGCGCCGGAGGAGGCGGCCTCGGCCCCCTCCAGTACCACCGGCAGGCGAAACAGGCTGGCGAAGCGCAGGGCGAGGAAGGGGTCGCCGGTGAGCTCGAAGCGGCCGCTGGAGAGCAGCTGCGGCCAGGTGACGGCGCCTCCGGCGAGGAGGATCAGGTCATCGGCGCCGATGGTGGCCCGCGCGCTGGCGCTCGACGGGGCCCCCGAGCGCACCGAACAGCTCGCTCCCGCGATCGACAGCGCGTAGCTGGCCGGCCGTGACTCGTGGCGAATGGCGAGCTCGAGCGTGGCCTCGAGATCCTCGGCCGAGGCGGCGTCGAAGCGCCGCGCGATCGCCCGTGGGAGCACGGCCAGGATGAGCCGGTGCATCACCGGCCCGCGGTCGTGTCGCGCCACCCAGCGCGCCAGGCGCCGTTTCATGACAGGAGGTGCTCCATGGCCTCGGTGGGGTCGGCGAACAGCATCAGCGCGTCGTCGGTGGCCACCATCCGCCCGTAGTGGGTCGACATCTCGTGCTGGATCGAGTAGGCGTCGATCTCGTAGCCGAGCTCCTCGGACACCTCGTCGTAGGGGATGACGAGCCGGTGGGGGGACCGGATCTCCCAGAAGGCGGGCTGCTCGATGACCTCGGCGCGACCGGCGAAGAACCGGGCCACGGCGTCGCCCTCGGCGCTCTTGGCCATGACGATGCCGACATGATCGTGCGAGCCGTCGGTCGAGGGCTCGTCGGTGCGCGGCGCGGGCGCGGCGCGGCTGGCGCCGTTGGTGCCTGAGCTCGTGGCGGCGCCCGCAGAGGTCGGCGCGGCGCCCTCGGCCGCGGGAGCGGCGCTCAGCGCCTCCTGCAGCGTGCGCTGGGCGTAGGCATCGACCTGCGCGGCGGCCTCGGACACCGCGGCCGCGGCCTCCCGCGCCTGCGCCATCCAGTCGTTCAGCCATCCGTCGATGACCTCCCGGTTGTGAGCGCCGTGGGTCGCGTCGGCGAGCAGGAAGCGGATCAGGGCCACCGTCCAGGCCCGGGCCCACTCCCACTCCTGGGTGGCCACCCGGGCCAGCACCGGGGTCACGGTGTCCCCGCTGGCCGCGGCGGCGCGGGTGCCCAGCTCGCGGCGGATGAGCGTGCCCACCACCGGCTCGAAGCACAGGTTGGCGGCGACGATCACCTCGCCCCAGTCGGGCGTGGCGGCCAGTCGCTCGAGGTAGCGGCGGGTGGGCTGCCAGGCGGCGTCGTGCAGGAAGGCGTCGCGGGCTGCGGCGATGGGCAGCTCACAGCCCAGGTGAGGCTCGAGGTCCATGGCGTAGAGCACGATCGCCTGGGCCGAGCGCTGCTTGTGGGCTGCCTGGAGGCATACGCAGGTCGACACCGAGTCAGAAAGGCAGTCGCGCGCCGCCGTGGCCAACGCGAACCACAGCCCGTGGTCGACGAAGGCCGGGATCTGCAGCGAGGTGCGCAGGAAGGTCACCCAGTCGGGCGCGAAGTCGGCGATGAGCCCCTGCTCGGCGGCGGAGGCCAGCGCGCTCTCGAGCTGCTGCTCGGTGGCCGCTCCCGCCTGGTAGAACGGGCGCTCCCACTGCTGCCCGGGGTCGCGGAAGGCGTACCAGTCGCCGGCGCGCAGGGCGGTCGACGCGGCGTTCCAGGTGCCGCGGCCGTCGGCGAAGCTCAACGGCCATCCGCGGTCCAGGTGGCGGTGGATCGAAGGCTGGGTGTCGACGGTGACGTCCTCGTAGAGACTGGCGCGGCGCCCGGCCGGCGCAAACCAGCTGAACTCGCGCTCGGAGGGCGCCCGGCCCGGCGTCGTCGGCGCCGGCGGCGGCGGCGCCGACGCGGCGGTGGTGAAACGGTCGGCGTGGATGTGCGCGGGGTCGACACCGCCGGCGGTCAGGTGGGCCTCGGCGTCGTCGAGCAGCCCCGGCGGGCCGCACATGTACACCTCGGCCTCGCTGTCGACCTGCAGGACCTCGGTCAGCGAGCCGCGGTCAAACTGCGCCGGCTCGCACCCCAGCTCCGTGAGCTCCTCCACGAGGAGCGGTTCGCGCGCGGCGAGGTACAGCTGCGCCTCTCCGCCCCTGCCCTCGGCGGCCAGCTGGCGCAGCAGCGCGAGGATCGGCCCGATGCCGGATCCGCCGGCCACCATCACGATCGGACGCGCGGAGCGGCGCAGGTGCAGCGTGCCGTAGGGACCGGTCAGCCGCAGCTCGGTTCCCGCGTCGATCTCCGAGCCCAGCCGGCTCGAGAGGTGTCCGTCCGCGTAGCGGCGCACGATCAGCTCGATCGTGCCCTCGCCCGGGAGGTTGGCGATGGAGAACGAGCGCCTCACCCCGGCGGCGTGCACGTCCACGTACTGCCCCGGCACCCAGGTGAACTCCGATGACACCGCGAGTGCCACCGCGACGATCTCGTCGGTGAGGTCGGTCACCGCGGTCACCGTGGCCGTCACCTCGCCGATGGGGTTCTCGAGCCGGTAGTTGTCGGGGTCGTAGTGCAGCAGCTCGATGGTCACGTCGCTCTCGGGCAGGGCACGGCACATCAGCGCGTACCCCCCGGAGCGTTCCGTGTCCGACAGCGCGAAACTCGAGTAACCCTCAAGCTCGACCTCACCGTCCAGCACGTAGCACTTGCACGCCGAGCACTGCCCTTCACGGCAGCCGTGGGCGAGGTTGTAGCCCTGGCGGAAGGCGGCGTCGAGGACCGTCTCGCCGGTCTCGCAGGCGATCTCCTCGCCGAGGGGCTCGAACCTGATCCGGATCCCACCCACCCCTACAGCACCGCGGTGGCGAGCTCGAGCGGGACCGCTCCGTCCGAGCGCGGCACGCCGGACCAATCGCCGCTGGGCAGCCCCAGCTCCCGCGCGACCCGGATGTTGGGGCTGATCAGCTTCAGGTCGTGGGCGCGGATGTCGGTCAGCGTCCAGCGATGCTCGTCGTGTAGGTGGGGCTGTCCGATGAGCGTCTCGCCGTCGGCGCGCACGAACCCGAGGTCCTCGATGACCCGCGAGGCCTCCCACCCGTGGTAGCGGTCCAGATAGTTGCGATCGCCCGTGTAGCGGCCCGGGTTTGAGTCGTCCAGCCACCGGCACTCGCGCGAGCAGTAGAACCGCGTCCGGTCGCCGACGATCCGGTGCACGCGGTCGGCCTCGTTGACGCACAGTCCCTGGCAGGTCCAGCAGAAGGGCGGCGCCATGTTGATGAAGTCGAGCGGGAGGAAGCCGTTGCGGGGGTCGGCGCCCTGGCGGAAGGCCTCCCAGAAGGCGCCGTACTGGGCGTACCAGCCGGGGTACTCGGACTCGAACCACTCGAAGTCGCGCTCGTCGAGCGGGTCAAAGCGCCAGAAGCTCAGCGGCCAGCCGGCGAAGGCGAGGATGGCGTGGCGGTGGTGCAGGCCGGCCACCAGCCGCTCGCGGGCGCGCTCGAACATGTCGGGCGGGATGTCCAGCCCCAGCTTGCCGAGCTTCATGATGTAAGCGCGGTGCCAGTCGTCGCGCACCCACCGGTCCCACTTGTCCAGGAAGGACTCGGGATCGGAGCGGTCACGCGAGAAGTACTCGATCACCACCGCGGAGAACACGTCGATGAAGGCGTGGTTGATCCAGAACGCCTGCTGCAGGTCGCGCTCGATCAGCGGGGCGTTGTGGTCGTCCTGCAGCACGGTGAGCAGCGTCGCGTAGCCGTTGGAGATGTGGCGAGCCTCGTCTGACTGGACGCTGAGGTACGTCGTCGGCAGCGTGAAGTCGCCGTTGCGCGCGGCGACGTCCGGCGTGGCCACGAAGACGACGTTGGTGAACGCGGTCTCGGCCACCACCTGCAGCGTGAAGGCGCACTGGATGGGGTCACCGACGATGAAGTGGCTGAGCATGTTGAGGCCGGGGTTGGTGAGCACCGAGCCGGAGAAGGCCTTGGGCCCCAGGTTCCATCCGGCCGGGTCAGGCACGTTCTGCGCATACCACCTCGCCAGCGCCATCTGCATGCCCGTATGGCGGATCTCGTCGACGAACTGCACGTGGTAGCCGTTGCGCAGCTCGTTGTTGGGCACCGCGCTCATCAGCATCGACATGCACCGCCCCGCCGCCACCTCCGCGTAGTTGGTGATGACGATGAACGGCTTGAGGATCTCCAGCCAGCGCTCGTGCGCCTTCTCCGGCATCCCGGCGCGCACCGCGGCGTCGTGCCCGCCGTAGACGCGCTCGTCCTTCTCGAGCTCCATCGGCAGGTACTCGCGCATGATGTGGCGCATCGGGTCCTTGGCCTTGTGCGGGAACCGGTACCGCGTCGGGTAGCGCACGGCGGGCTGGTGGTAGTCGGGCTCCCACCCGAGCTGGGCGATGCGCTCATGCGTCTGGGTGATGCTGCGTCTCGGCATGGGCGTCACGGTAATCGTGTGCCCTGATACGTGTCTGCGGGCGCAGACAACGACTCCCTCGGCCGTCTTTGTCACAATCTGACAATGAGCGAGTGGATCGCCGAATCGCTCCCCCCGGAGACCATCGCAGCCGTGCGCGGGGAGCTCGGGACCCTCGCCGAGGGGATCATCGAGGCGGTGCGCGCCGCCAGCCCCATCTACGGCGAGGTCTTCAGCTCTCCTGAGGGAATGGCCCTGCGCCTGGGCGTCGAGCAGGCCATCCGCGCCTTCCTCGATGCCGTCGAGCGCGGTGAGCGGCCCGCGCGCGAGACCGATGAGCTGTGGCGGATGCTCGGCGAGGCCGAGTATCAGGCGGGCCGCAGCCTCGAGGATCTGCGGGCCGCCTTTCGCAGCGGGATCCGCGCCGCGTGGCGCGGGGCCGCTGATGTGGCCACCCGCGCGGGCGTCTCGGCGCCGGCGACGATCAGCCTCGCCGAGGCGATCTTCGTCTACGGCGATGAGCTCGCCACCGACGTCGTCGAGGGCTACCTGCGTATCCAGTCAGACCAGGCCGGAGAGCGCGAGCGCCGTCGCCGCCGCCTCGCCGCCGCCCTGCTCGATCCCGCCGGCCCTGATCCCGACACCGTCGCCCGCGCCGCCGAGCTGGCGCACTGGCCGCTGCCGCGGGCGGTGGCCGTGGTGGCGGTCGCCGGCGATGATCCCGCGGCCCTGGCGCGCCGGCTCGACCTCGACGTGCTCATCGGGTCAGACGGCGACGGGCCATGGCTGGTGTTGCCCGACCCCGACGCCCCGGGGCGCCGCGTCGCGGTGGGCCGCGCGCTCACGGCGCAGCCCGCGGCCCTGGGACCGACGGTCGCTGCGCTCGATGCGCGCGATTCGCTGCGCTGGGCGCGGCTGACCCTCGCCGTGGTCGGCCAGCGCGCCGAAGGTCCCCTCCGTGCGGCCGATCATCTCCCTGAGCTCATCCTGCTCGCAGACCGCCGGCTCGCCGGGCTGCTGACGCGCGATCGCCTGGCCCCGCTGACCGAGCTCGCGCCCGGGGAGCGCGACCGGCTCACCGAGACCCTGGCGGCGTGGCTGGCCCATCAGCGCCATACGCCGGCGATCGCGGAGGAGCTCCACGTGCACCCGCAGACTGTCCGCTACCGCGTCGGCAAGCTGCGCCAGCTCCTCGGCGACCTCATGGAGACGGCCGAGGGCCGCTTCGAGCTCGGGCTGGCGCTGCGGATCGCCGCCGCCACGGCGGCGGCACCGGGTTAGTGTCCCGAATGACCGCTTCGGGACACTAGCTCGGGAACCCCCGGCGGCGCAGCCGCTCGGACATCACCCGCATCACCAGCTGGGCGAAGTACGGCGTGTCGTGGACCAGCACCCAGAAGTGGCGGGTCGGGATCTCCACCACCACGACGTCGGTCCCGGCCACCGCCGACAGGGACCGCGGTGCGTCCTCGATGAGGGCCATCTCGCCGAACAGCCCGGGGGCCGGCACCGTCTCCAGGATGCGGTCGCCGTCGGTCAGCGACACCGACCCCTCCCGGACGACGTACATCCCGTCGCCTGCGTCACCCTGGGAGAAGATGACCTCGCCGGCCGCCACCCGGCGCGGCTCGCGCCCGTGGGCGAGCAGCTCGTAGTACTCCTCGTCGGCCCGCTGCACCGTCGCCATCGCCGCCTCCGTCCCAGATTGACACGCCAGTGTGGCGTCGATCATAGGCCGCGATCGGCGGTCCCGAGGCACACCGAGCAGAAGTCCTCGCCGAACGGCGTGAGGTGGATGCTGCGCTGCACGGTCTTGGCGCGCGAGACCGAGCGCATCGGATCGAGCACCTCGGGCTGGGCCTCAAGCACCTGGTAGGCCACCGGGTCGCCGACCGGCTCACGCGAGAACCACACCAGTCCCAGACGCTCGAGGTTGTTGAGGTAGGCCGGCACGCGGGAGCGGTGCTGGCAGCCGGCCTGGGCGCCGATCATGTTGATGCCGCCGGCGACGAGCTCCGAGCCCACGCCGATGAGGTTCGAGGCCCGGACGTCGACCGCCGGCTGTGCCCCGTCGGTGGCGAGCAGCCGCAGGATCCGCCCCTCGTCGGGGGCGAGCTCGGTGAGGATCCGCGCGTACGCGGGATGGGCCCGGTCATCCTCGTCGATGCGCGCGGCTTGGCGTAGGAGCTGCGCGCCGCGGCGCCGGAGACTCTCGCGCTCGGAGTCGGCGCCGTCCTCGGTGGCGCGGGCCGCCGGCGGCATCAGCTGGGCAACGCGATCATCGAGCTCGGTGATGCCGAGCAGGTCACGGGCGTACTCGCGCAGCTCGCGCCCGAGCTCGTCGAGCAGATGGGCCGAGCGCGACGGGTCAGCCGCCGCCCGGGCCAGACGGCCGCTCGCCTGGACCGAACGGGCGACGCCCCACCGGGTTGCCTGCCACCACAATCCGGCTGCGGCCCGCGCCACCGCGGGGGCGGCGCGGAGCATCTCGGTCTCGACCGGCGACCGCCGGCGCTCGAGGCTCACCCGAACACCGCCAGGTGGATGAGCCCGCCGGCGAGCCCCAGCACGGCGCCGTGGACGAGCAGGAGCCACTCATCCTCCCGCGTGGCCGTGCGCAACAGCTCCCCGAAGTCGGAGGGTGACATAGCGCGAATGCGCTCGGTGATGAGCGCGCGCATGGTCACCGACTGCTCGCGGCTGAACGAGGGGTCGGTGAGTGGCTCCATCATCTGATCGATCGGCTCGGTGGCGAACGACTGGCGGATCGACTCATACCCGCCTGACCCCAGGGCCACCTGCACGGCGCGGCGGGCGGGCCCGACCGCACGATCGATCGCGGGGCGCAGGGCGTCCTCCACCAGCGCCCGGGTGCGATCGGACTGAGGCCCCTCCAGCAGCTCTGACCCGAACTCCGAGACGGTGAGGATCTCGTCGGCCACGATCGTGGCGTACACCTCGGCGACGTCGTGCTGGCGGCGGATGAACAGCCCGTGGAAGCGGATGGGCCCCCACTGCCACGGCTCCGGGGGCTCGTAGATCATCCACAGGGCGACCCAGTTGGTGACGTAGCCGATCACCACCCCGAGGATCGGCAGCAGCCACCAGGCGGTGACGAAGTGGGTGAGCACGGCCACGGGGATCCCGAGGGCGAAACCGAAGAAGAAGCCGAAGTTCTTGATGAAGCTCAGCTCCCGCTGGCCCATGTCGAGGAAGACGCGGTTAGCCAGCTCGGGGTCGAACCGCTTGATCACCATGAGCTTGACGTCGACGAGCCGCTCGATGTTCTCGCCGATCTCCTCGGTGAGCTCGTGAACGACGTCGGGCAGCTGCGCCAGGACCCGGCGCATGATCAGCTCCTTGACCTGAGCCGGGAGCTCGTGCCACAGCCGCGGCTGCTCGCGCTCCATGATCTGCTCGACGATCGCCGGCAGGTCCTGCTGGGCCGAGACGATGATCTGCTCGGCGATCTTGTCGGGCTCGAGCTGCTGGAAGAACTCACTGGGGCGCCCGATCTTGGCGATCCCGCTGTCGACCGCGAGGCTTCCCATCTTCGCCGCGCGGGAGGGGACGATCCCCTGCCACCCGACGCCGCCGAGCATCACGCCGGGCACCTGCTGCACCTTGTGGGGGAGCAGGCGGACCAGCGCCTGGACCCCGGGGACCCGCCAGCCCTTGAAGTGGACCGGATAGAACAGCATCAGGACCCCGGTCCAGTTGGTGACATAGCCGATCACCCCGGTGACGATCGGGACGGTGAGCAGGGCGAGCGTGCTGTGACTCACGCGCCAGTGATACCCCGGCAACCGGTGTGCTCACGCGTCGCGTAGCCTGCGCGCCCATGACATTCGTGGCTCTGGTGACCGGCGCGTCGTCGGGAATCGGCGCGGCGACCGCGCGCCGTCTGGCTCGCGAACCGGGCGCGCGCCTGGTCCTCGTCGCCCGCCGTGAGGACCGGCTGCGGGCGCTGGCCGATGAGCTCGGCGGTGCGACGGTGATCGCCGCCGACCTCACCGATCCGGCGGCTCCCGCGCGCGTGCGCGCGGTGGTGGAGTCAGAGCATGGCGCGCTGCACCTGCTGGTCAACAACGCCGGCGCCTCGTGGCGCGGGCGGTTCGCCGAGGCCGGCTGGGCCAACGTGCAGCGTCATCTGGAGCTCGACTTCGAGGCTCCGGTGCGGCTCACCGAGGCGCTGCTGCCCGTGCTGCGGGCGACGGCGGGCGCGGAGCCGGCCGCGGGGCGGGCGGGGGCTGATTCCCCCGGTGGCCATCGCGCGCCCGTGAGCATCGTCAACGTCGCCAGCACCGCCAGCCGCGTGGCCCGCCCGGGGGCCGCCGGCTACTCCGCCGCCAAGTTCGCGCTGGCCGGCTGGACCGACGGGCTGCACCTCGAGGAGCGCGACCACGGGGTCCACGTCGGTCTCGTGCTCCCCGGCTTCGTCAGCACGGAGGGCTTCCCGGCGACCGAGCTGGCCGCCAAGGCGGCCACGCGGTGGATGGTCTCGACCCCGGAGGCGGTGGCCGAGGCGATCCTCGAGGCCGGCCCGGGCGGTCGGCCCGAGCGGTACGTGCCGCGCTTCTACTGGATCTTCGCCGCGCTGCGCATCGTTGCGCCGCGCGCGGTGCGCCGGGCGGTCGGCGGCGGTGCCTTCACCACGACCACCGGTCATCGGTAACCCTGGAAATCCTTAGCTACAGAACCGTAACTTACGGGTAAGCTACGGGTGCGTAACTAACGATTTCGAGGAGCAGCCAGAGATGAATGCCACCGCCCGCCGCGTCGCGGTCCTCGGCGGGACCCGGATCCCCTTCGCCCGCCAGAACGGCCCGTATGCGCGTGCCTCCAACCAGGACATGCTCACCGCGACCATCGACGCCCTGGTCACCCGCTTCGGGCTCGAGGGCGAGGTTCTGGGCGAGGTCGCCGCCGGCGCCGTGCTCAAGCACAGCCGCGACTTCAACCTCACCCGCGAGTCGGTGCTGGGCTCAAAGCTCGCTGCCGAGACGCCCGCCTACGACGTCCAGCAGGCGTGCGGAACCGGGCTCGAGGCCACCGTCCTGGTGGCCAACAAGATCGCGCTGGGGCAGGTGGACTGCGCCATCGCCGGCGGCGTGGACACCACCTCCGACGCCCCCATCGCCGTCAATGAGGACCTGCGCGACGTGCTCCTGGAGCTCAACCGCACGCGCTCGAACGTGGGGCGCGCGAAGCTGCTGACCCGGCTGCGCCCGCAGCAGCTCGTCCCCGAGATCCCGCGCAACGCCGAGCCCCGCACCGGCCTCTCCATGGGCGAGCACACCGCGATCATGGCCACCGAGTGGGGGATCGGCCGCGAGGAGCAGGATGAGCTGGCCGCCACCAGCCACCGCCACCTCGCCGCCGCCTACGACTCCGGCTGGATGGACGATCTCGTGACGCCGTTCCTGGGCCAGGAGCGTGACCAGAACCTCCGCCCGGACTCCAGCGTGGAGAAGCTGGCCAAGCTCAAGCCGGTGTTCGGCGGCCCCGACGGCACCATGACTGCCGGCAACTCAACCCCGCTCTCCGACGGCGCCTCGACGGTGCTCCTGGCCTCCGAGGAGTGGGCCAAGGCTCACGACATCCCGGTGCAGGCCTACTTCACCGACGCCCAGACCGCCGGCGTGGACTACGTGCACAAGCGCGAGGGGCTGCTCATGGCCCCCGCCTACGCCATGCCGCGCATGCTCGCGCGCGACGGCGCGGGGCTGCAGGACTTCGACTTCTACGAGATCCACGAGGCGTTCGCCGCGCAGGTGCTGTGCACGCTACGGGCGTGGGAGGACCCGGTGTTCTGCTCCGAGCGCCTGGGCCTCGACGAGCCGCTGGGCGCCATCGACCGGGCCAAGCTCAACGTCCACGGCGGCTCGCTCGGCGCCGGGCACCCCTTCGGCGCCACCGGCGGGCGGATCGTCGCCTCGCTGGCCAAGACGCTCAGTGAAACCGACCCCGACTCCGACCACCCGGCCCGCGGCGTGATCTCCATCTGCGCCGCCGGCGGACTCGGCGTCACCGCCATCATGGAGGCTGCCCATGACTGACCGCTACGCCCAACTCGTCAACACCCCGATCGGCAAGCTCGTCACCAAGCAGATCGGGCTGCCCCAGCCCTCCCGCCTGGAGCGATATGACCCCAGCGATCCGGTCATCACCGGCCCCGTTCTGCTCGGCGCGGCCGGGGGGGCGGAGGGGGCGGAGCCGTCGCGGCTGGCCGTCCCGGTGGCCAAGGTGCTCAAGGCCATCGGCGCCGACGTGTTCACGGCCATGGACGAGGACCTCCGCGCCGCGGCGGCCGAGGCCAAGCTCGACGCCGGCGTCTTCAACCCCGAGGCCGCGCCCGGCGACCAGCGGTTCAAGGCGCTCGTCTTCGACGCCACGCGGATTGCCTCAAGCGACGAGCTCGAGCAGGCGTGGGCGTTCTTCGCGCCGGCCATCCGCCGCGTGCTGCCCTCGGGCCGGGTCATCATCCTCGGCATCGGGCCCGAGGACTGCGCCACCCCGCCGCTGGCCATCGCCCAGCGTGCGCTGGAGGGCCTCGAGCGCGCCATCGGCAAGGAGCTGCGGCGCGGCGCCACCTCGCAGCTGGTCTACGTCAAGCCCAAGGCCGAGGGCCAGGTCGAGTCGACCCTGCGCTTCCTGCTCTCGCCCCGGTCGGCCTTTGTCTCGGGCCAGGTGGTGCGCGTCACCTCCGCCGCCGCCGGCGCCGGCAAGGTGGACTGGGAGGCGCCGCTGGCCGGCAAGGTGGCGCTCGTCACCGGCGCGGCGCGGGGGATCGGCGCCGCCATCGCCGAGGTCCTGTCGCGCGACGGCGCGCACGTGGTCGGTCTCGACGTGCCGCCGATGGCCGACGAGCTGTCCTCGGTCATGACCCGCCTCGGCGGATCCTCGCTGGCCGCTGACATCACCGACGACGACGCTCCGGGCGTCATCGCCGGTCACCTCCTTGACCACCACGAGGGCGTCGACGTGGTGGTGCACAACGCCGGCATCACCCGTGACAAGACGCTCGGGCGCATGACCGAGGACCAGTGGGGCAAGGTCATCGCCATCAACCTCACCGCGCCCCAGCGCATCACCGAGGAGCTGCTGGCGCGCGACGCCCTCCGCCGCAACGGCCGGATCGTCGGGGTCTCGTCGATCAGCGGCATCGCCGGCAACGCCGGGCAGACCAACTACTCCACCTCCAAGGCGGGCGTCATCGGCTTCGTGGAGGCCTACGTCCCGGCGCTGGCCAAGCGCGGCGTGACCATCAATGCCGTCGCCCCGGGCTTCATCGAGACCAAGATGACCGCTGCCATGCCGATCGCCATCCGTGAGGCGGGGCGGCGGATGAACAGCGTCTCGCAGGGCGGACTTCCCATCGACGTCGCCGAGACCGTGGCCTGGTTCGCCAGCCCCGGGTCCGCGGGCGTCACCGGGAACATCATCCGCGTGTGCGGCCAGAGCCTCATCGGAGCGTGAGCCCCGTCATGGCCGAGAAGGAGCTGCGGGGCTCGCCGTCGATGCTGCCCCTGTTCGCGCGGGCCGGCCTCGCCGTTCTCCCCGGCGCGAGCCGGCTGCCGTGGATCGGCGGAGGCGGGGGCGAGGTCCCCGATCGTGCGCTGACCCGCGCCGGCGTGGCCGTCGACCCCGACCGCGTGGCCGCCTATGACCGGGTGTGCGGCTTTGGCCTCTCCGACACGCTGCCGCCCACCTACCCGCACATGCTGGCCTTCCCGATGCATCTGGCGCTGATGACCGACGGGCGGTTCCCGCTGGCCGCGATGGGGCTCGTCCACATCGCCAACGCCATCACGGTGCACCGGCCTCTGTCGGTGACCGAGCGGCTGTCGCTGCGCGTGTGGGCAACCCCGCTTCAGCCTCATCCGCGCGGGCGCCAATTCACCGTCCGCACCGAGGCCAGGGTCGGCGAGGAGCTGGTGTGGGAGGAGTCCTCCACCAATCTCAGCCGCGGCAAGGGCGGCGATCCCGCGGCCACGTCCGAGGAGCCCGAGATCCCGTCCACGGCGGAGCTGCCGGCCACCGCGACCTGGCGCTGCCCGGGCGACCTCGGCCGCCGCTACGGCTCGGTCTCGGGAGACCTCAACCCGATCCACGTCCACCCTCTCAGCGCTCGCCTGTTCGGTTTCCCCAGCGCCATCGCCCACGGCATGTGGACCAAGGCCCGCTGCCTGGCGGCACTTGGCCCAGAGCTGCCCCGCGCCTACACCGTGGCCGTGGCCTTCCGCAAGCCGATCCGGTTGCCGGCGACGGTTCAGTTCGCCGAGGCGCCGGGCAACCGCGCCGGCGCCGCCGCCGGGGAGATCGCCTTCGGCGTCCGCGACGCCAAGCGCGCCATCCCGCACCTCGACGGGCTGGTCACCCCCGCCTCGTAGCGTCGGCTGACCGGCGCGCCGGGGCGCTCAGTCCTCGGCGGGCGTGGGCCGGATCTCGTCGAACATCGCGCCCAGACGGCCCAGCACGGCCGCCGCGGTGCGCAGCTCGTCGTCGGAGAACTCGGCGAGCGCCGCCGCGAACCGCGGGGCGAATTCGGCGTGGCGGGCGTCCACCAGCGCGCGGCCGTGGGTGGTCAGCGAGGTGAGCACCACCCGGCGGTCGCGCTCGGAACGGGTGCGCTGCACCAGGCCGGCGGAGGCGAGCCCGTCGAGCATGCCCGTGGCCGTGGCCGGGGACAGGTTGGCCAGGCAGGCCAGCTCGCTGGTGGGCAGCGCCTCGTGGTCGACGAGGTTGAAGAGCAGGCCGTACTGGGCGTCCGAGAGCTCGCCGTGGGCGCGGTTCTCGCGACCGCGCAGCCGGCGCACCGCGCTCAGGCAGCTCTTGAACGCCTGGCCGAGCTCCTGCCCGGCCGGGCGCAGGTCGGCGGTGAGCTTTGACGTCGTGGCGGTCTTGGCTGAGGTCGCGCTCATGCGGCCATCGCCTCCGCCAGCGCCTCCTGAGGCACCTCCGCCGCGGCATGAGCGCGCTTGGCGGCGCGCTCAGCCCGGACGAGGATGACACAGGGGATGATCGCCAGCGCGGTCAGCCCGGTCGCCCACCAGAAGGCCGTGCCGTACGCGGCGGCGCCGGCGGCCAGGGTGTGCGCGTCAGCCAGGTGGCGGGTCAGGACCACGGAGAGGACCGCGATCCCGATCGAGCCGCCGACCCGCTGGAGCACGTTGAGCTGAGGCGTTGCGTCTGACAGCTCATGGCGCTCGAGCGAGGCGAACGCGGCCGTCATGGCGGGCATGAAGGCAAAGCCGATGCCGACGCCGCGGACCAGCATCGCCAGGCACAGGAACACGATCGAGGTGGTGGCGCCGATGAGCGCGAACGGGATCGTCGCCGCGGCGCAGATCACCACGCCGATGAGGGCGATCGGGCCCCCGCCGAAGCGGTCGGTGAGCTTGCCCGAGAGCGGCATCGCCAACGCCGCGCCGATGCCCTGGGGACCGGTGAGCAGGCCGGTGATGACCACGTCCTCGTGACGGATCGTCTGCCAGTACAGGGGCAGCAGGATCATGCCGCCGAACAGCGCGGCGCCGATGCAGAACATGGCGATCGACGCGGTGGAGAACGTCGGGCGGGCGTAGAGGCGCAGGTTGAGCAGCGGCCGCTTGACGCGCAGCCCATAGACCGCGAACAGCGCGACGAGGGCCAGGCCGCCGACCAGCGGGCCGAGGACCTTCAATGCGGTGAAGCTGCCGGTGGTGCCCACCTCAGCGAGGCCGTAGGTGATCAGCGGCAGGCCGGTGGCCAGCATGGCCAGGCCCTTGTAGTCCAGGGCCTCGGTCGGCTTGCGGGCCACCTTGGGCAGGATCCGCAAGGCGGCGATCACGGCGATGATGCCGATCGGCACGTTGACGTAGAAGATCCAGCGCCAGGAGGTGTTGTCCAGGATCAGGCCGCCGATGGTGGGGCCGAGGATCGGGGCCAGCATCGCCGGCACGGCGACGACGCTCATCACGCGGCCCATGCGCTTGGGGCCGGCGGCCTCGGCCATCATCAGCTGCCCGACGGGCAGGATCATGCCGCCGCCGATGCCCTGGAGCACGCGGAAGAAGATCAGCTCCGTGGTGGAGCTGGCCAGGCCGCACAGCGCCGAGCCGAGGGTGAAGAGGATCAGGGAGGTCAGGTAGACCGGCTTGGCGCCGAAGCGCCGGGCCGCCCAGCCGGTGACCGGGATGACGGCGGCCAGAGACAGCAGGTAGCCCGTCGCCACCCACTGGATGTTGTCGATCGTGGCGTGAAGGTCGCGCGAAAGGGTGTCGAGCGCGACGTTGACGATCGTGGTGTCGAGGATCGACATGATCGAACCCAGGACGACCACGGCGCTGATGCGCCACACATAAGCGTCGATGCGGTTGGAATCTGAAGAAGAAGAGGCCATATCAGGAGTTGTCGTCACAAATACTCGGTTCCTAAAGTTTCGGAACCGAAGTTTAGCCACCGAAGTATCTGCTGTCAAGGGGGCGCCTCGTCCGGGCCGGACTTCGGACCAGAGTGCCCGCGGCGCCCACGCCGACCACAAACACCATCCGATAACACCGCGAATCCCCTGCACGGCCCCGGTGAAGCTATCGTCC
>DATJTQ010000217.1:0-23099 GCA_035503355.1 Solirubrobacteraceae bacterium | reverse complement strand
CCTCCGGTCGGGGTGATCGTGCTGGCGTTCCTGTTGTGGCTGCTCTTCGCCGGGCGGGGCCGGTCCGAGCAGAAGTACGCGGGCCTGCGAATCCTCAGATAGCGCACGGTGGCCACCGCGCCCAAGAAGCTCGTGCTCATCGTGGTCGACGCGATGAAGCCGGCGATGCTGGAGCGGGTCATCGCATCCGGCCGCGCGCCGGCGATGGCGCGCATCGCCCAGGAGGGCGTCTACGTCGGGGACTGCGTGGCCGCCTTCCCCTCGGTGACCCCGGTGTGCGCCGCCACCATCACCACCGGGGTCGGCCCCGACCGCCACACCATCCCCAGCATGAACTGGTACCACCGCGAGGAGAGCCGCTACGTCGAGTACGGCTCGAGCTTCTCGGCAAGCCGGCAGTTCGGCGTCCTGCGCTCGCTCACCGACACCGTGTACCGGATGAACGCCGAGCACCTCTCCCATGACGTGGAGACCGTGTTCGAGTCACTCGACGACGCGCAGGTGCGCACCGCGGGCACCACGTATCTCATCTACCGCGGCCGCCACGAGCACGAGGTGGCCAACGAGTCCGCGCTGGCGCGCATCGCCACCTCCACGTTCTTCCGGCGCACCATCGAGGGCCCCCAGGAGCTCTTCTACGCCGACCTGTACGCCTCGCGGCGGACCGGATGCCGCGGTCAGCTCGGCCTGCCCGGCGCGCGCGACCAGCACACCGGCTGCGTCGGCTCCTATCTGGTGGAGAACGACCTCTTTGACTTCATGCTCTATTCGCTGCCCGACAACGACGCCTTCTCGCACCGCAATGGCCCGCACGCCCAGGTGACCTCGCTGGCGGCGGCCGACCGCCAGATCGAGCGGCTCATGCACGCCGCGGGCGGGCCCGACGAGTTCCTGGAGCAGTACGCCGTGATCATCTGCTCCGATCACTCCCAGGCCCCCGTGGAGGAGCGCATCCGCCTCGACCTCGCCTTCGAGGACTTCGAGGTGGCGCGGCCCAGCGCTCGCGCCACCGGCGGGGAGATCGCGCTCAGCCCGGCGCAGCGCTCGGCGATGATCTACGCGCTCGACGAGGAGCAGGCTGCTGACACGTGCGCGCGGGCGCGCGAGGTGGCGGCGGGCCTGGACGGCGTGGACCTGGTGATGTGGCGCCACGACGGCGAGGCCATCATCCGCGGGCGGCGCGGCGAGCTGCACTTCAGCCCGGACGGCGAGCTCTCAGACCTCCGGGGCCAGCGGTGGAGCGTGGAGGGCGAGCTCGGCGTGCTGCGGGCGGAGATCCAGGACGGCCGGATCCTCTCCACCGAGTACCCCGACGCTCTCGGGCGCGTCTGGTCAGCGCTGACCTGCCCCACGGCGGGCGACATCCTGCTGTCGGCGGCGCCGGGCTACGAGTTCGTCGACTGGGGCGGATCCGACCACGTGGGCGGGGGTTCGCACGGGTCGCTACATCGCACCGATTCACTGGGCGCCCTGTTGTGGTGCGGCACCGGACCGGACGCCAGGACGGCCCAGGATCAATGGTCCCTGCGCGACATCGCGCCCATGATCAGGGCACACTTCGGACTAGGATCCGATCCCAGCGCCTGAGTGGGCTGGTCGCCAACCCTTACGGACTCTCAACATTTCCCGGCTACATTGACCCGATGCCCGAAGAGCTGACCACGGTCGTCGAGCTGCCGTTTCGCCACCGCGTCCGCCATGGCGTGCGCAAGGGACACAACTGGCTCCAGCTGACCCGCTTCGCCGCGGTCGGCGCCAGCGGCTACGTCGTGAACCTCGTCGTGTTCGCTCTGTGCGTGCACCTCGCCGGGATCAACTACAAGCTCGCCGCGGTGGTGGCGTTCGCGGTCTCGGTCCTGAACAACTTCTGGTGGAACCGCCACTGGACCTTCCGCAACCAGCGTGAGGCGCATCCGGTCGAGCAGGCCATGAAGTTCTTCGCCATCTCGCTGGTGGCCTTCGGCTTCAGCTACGTCATCCTCGTCTCGCTCGTCGACGGCGCCGGGTTCCCGAAGGTCGTGGCCCAGGCGATCTCGATCATGGCCGCGACGCCCCTGTCCTTCGTCGGACAGAAGCTGTGGAGCTTCAGGTCCTAGACCGCCACGGCGTGGACCCCGGGTAGACCCGGGCCGGGTTCGCCCACCGTGTTCCGCCACCAGCCCACCGGCGCCCGCCCGTACCTGGTTCGGCTGGTCGTCCTCGCCGCCCTGCTGACGCTGGTGGCCCTCGCCGGCCCCGCCATGGCGTTGGCCGGCACGACCAGCGGCAGTGACGTCACCAGCCTGCCCGGGCCGGGGGCCGGCGGCCGCTCCACCACGGCCGTGGTGACCACCGTGACCAAGACGGTGACCAAGACCGTCGCGGCCTCTGACTCGCCGGTGCTCGTCACCGATACCAACACGCCGCCCAGCGGCTATCGCCTCACCGCCAACCAGGTGCTGCGCCGCGCCTCCGCGGACCCGCGGGTGAAGGCCGAGCTCGCCCGGCATCCCAAGGCGATCCCCTACGAGTACACCAAGGGGTTCCCGACCTGGCAGGTGAGCTGGTTCTCGGACACCAAGCCCCAGCGCGAGCTGCTCCAGGTCTACGTCGACGACAACACCGGCGCCGTCACCCAGGCGTGGACGGGCTTTCAGGTGGCCTGGACGATGGCGCGCGGCTACCCCGGAGCGTTCGGCCGACGGGTGAACTCCTGGTACATCTGGCTCCCGCTGCTGGTCGCGTTCGTTGCGCCGTTCATCCCGTGGCGGCGCCGGCCGTCGCTGTGGCACCTGGACCTGCTGGTCCTGGTCAGCTTCTCGGTGTCGCTGGCCTTCTTCAACCACGCCAAGATCGGGCTCTCGGTGCCGCTGGTGTACCCGCCGCTCATCTACCTGATGGTCCGGCTGCTGCTGCTGGCCAACGGCCGCGGCATCCCCCGAAGACCGCTGAGCACCATCGTGCCGACGCCGTGGCTGGCCATCGGCGCGGTGTTCCTCATTGCCTTCCGCATCGGGCTGAACATCCTGAACTCAAACGTCATCGACGTCGGCTACTCGGGAGTGATCGGCGCCGACAAGCTCATCCACAACGTCGCCCTGTACGGCCACTGGCCCAAGGACAACATGTACGGCGACACCTACGGTCCGGTCAGCTACTTCCTCTACGTGCCCTTCCGCCTGATCTTCGGATGGAGCGGGACCTGGGACTCGCTGCCCGCCGCCCACGGGGCGGCCATCTTCTTTGACCTGCTCTGCGTGGGCGGGCTGTTCCTGCTCGGCCGCCGGCTGCGCGGCAACCGCCTCGGGGTGGTGCTGGTCTACCTGTGGGCCGCCTACCCCTTCACCCTGTACGCGCTGAACTCCAATACCAACGATGCCCTGGTGGGCGCGGCGCTCATCTTCGCCCTGCTGGCCATCCGCAGCGCGCCGGGGCGCGGGCTGATGGCGGGCCTGGCCGGGATGACCAAGTTCGCCCCCTTCGCCCTGGCGCCGCTGCTGTTGCGCGGCACCGACGAGCGATTGCGCTGGCGCCACATCCTCGGCTTCGGCTTCGCCTTCGTGGTCGCGTGCGTCTCGGTGATGCTGCCGGTGCTGGCCAAGCACGACCTCTCGGCCTTCTGGCACGACTCGATCGTCTACCAGTCAGACCGCACCACCCCGTTCTCGATCTGGGGCCTGTGGGGCGGCCTGGGCTGGGAGCAGAGCCTGCTCCAGGGCGCGGTGGTCGCGCTGGCCCTCGGGGTGGCCTTCCTGCCCTCACGCCGGACGGTGGTCGACGTGGCCGCGCTGGGCGCCGGAATCCTGATCGCGCTCCAGCTCACCCTCAACTACTGGCTGTACCCCTACATCGTGTGGTTTCTCCCCATGGCCCTGGTGGCGCTGGTGGCCAGCCACCCGGCCGAGGACGAGCCCGCCCCCGCGCGGGTCCACGGCGACGAGGCGGCCGCGCGTGACCGCCCGCCGGTTCCGATCCACATCGCCTCTCCGTGAGAACGGGTCCGGCTACCGCAGGCCGGCACCGTGCCGTCGACATGGAGAACGCGGGAAACCCGGAGCCTCGGACGAGGTTTCCCACAGAATCCGCCTGGGGGATGGGTTACGCGGGAAACTCGGCAGGTGCGCGCAGGTTTCCCGCGTTCTCCAGGTTGCCGCGCGGCCGCAACTCGCTCCTCCCAAGCCTGCCGTTGACGTTGGCCGGCACCTCGTCCACGCCGGTGGCCAACCACGCGGCAGCGGACTAGCGGATCCCCTCGGCCGGCTCCAGCACCTGCCGGATCGCCACCGCCCGCCGCGGCTCGTCCCCCGTGGTGATGAGCACCGCGTTGAGCCACGGGTCCTCGGTCGAGGTTTCGAAGCGCACCGGCATCTTGGTGGCCATGGCCTCGATGGCCTGCTCGCGCTTGACCCCGATCACCCCGCCACGCGGCCCCGTCATCCCGACGTCGGTGATGTAGGCGGTCCCTCCGGGGAGGATCCGGGCGTCGGCGGTGGGCACGTGGGTATGGGTGCCCACCACGGCGGTGACGCGGCCGTCGAGGTACCAGCCCATCCCCACCTTCTCGCTGGTGGCCTCGGCATGCATGTCGACGAGGATGTGGTCAGCCTGGTCACGCAGGGCGTGCAGCGCGGCGTCGGCCTCGGCGAACGCCGGCCGCCCGGCGTCCATGAACAGGTTGCCCGACAGCGACACCACCCCCAGTGACACCCCGCCGCGCTCCACCACGCACCAGCCGTGCCCGGGCTGGCTGCGCAGGAAGTTGGCCGGACGCAGGATCTCGCGGCGCGCGTCGAGGTAGGCGTAGATCTCGCGCTGGCGGTAGGTGTGGTTGCCCAGGGTGATGACGTCCACTCCGGCGGCGAACAGCTGATCGGCGATCTTGGGGGTGATCCCCAGGCCCCCGGCGACGTTCTCGCCGTTGACGACGACGAAGTCCGGCTCCAGGCGGTCGCGCAGCGCGGGGAGCATGCCCAGCATCGTGCGCTTGCCGAGCCCTCCGACGAGGTCTCCGGCGAAAAGGATGTTGACGGCGCGTGTCATGCAGGTTCAGGGGTTGACCCCGCCCGCCCTCATAATCACAGGTATGCGTCGATGGGCCCGACTGCGCACAGCGGACCCGAAACCGCCGGAGGGCGAGCCCGACCCCGAAGCGGTCGAGGCTGGTGGTCCGGTGGACGAGGAGGGCGAGGAGCCCGGATCCTCGCGGTCAGCCGATGCCGACGATTCCGCGCCGCCACAGCCGGCGCCGCCCACCGTTGCGCCGGTCGTCGTCCCCCGCTGGATCCAGCTCGTCGTCCTCCCGCTGGCCCTGCTGGGCCTGTGGGCGCTGGCGCGCGCGGCCGGATCGATCCTGCTCGTCGTCATCGTCGCTGCGCTGGCCGCCCTCATCCTGGCGCCCACCGTCCGGCTGCTGGAGCGCTGGCTCCCCCGCGGCCTGGCCATCCTCATCGTCTACCTCGGGGGGTTCGCGGTGCTGGCGGGCATCGGCGTGCTGCTGGCCAGCCCCGTCACCACGCAGATCACCCACTTCGAGAACAACGTCCCCAGCATCGTCCGCCACGCCAACCACCAGCTCGACAACTTCCAGACGTTCCTCACCAGACACGGGATCAACGTCCACATCAAGCAGCAGGGCTCGAGCGCCCTGGACACCCTGCAGAAGGACGTGCTCAAGCGCTCCGGCGACATCGTGTCCTTCTCGCGCGACCTTCTGTCGCAGATCGTCACCGTCGGCTTTGATCTGGTGCTCATCCTCGTCCTGTCGATCTACCTGCTCATCTACGGCAACCAGATCGGCGACCTCGCCCGCCGCATCATGCCTCCGGGCGACGGCACACCCGAGGACGACTACCCGCTGCTCGTGCAGCACGCCGTCTCGGGCTACGTGCGCGGCCAGCTCCTGTTCAGCCTCGTCATGGGCGGCAGCGCCGCGATCTGCCTGGAGATCCTCGGTCTCATCGGCGTCTTCCCCGCGGGCCGGGACTACGGGGTCTTCTTCGGCGCCTTCTACGGCCTGATGGAGTTCATCCCCTACATCGGGCCCATCGTCGGCCCGATCCCCGCCATTCTCGTCGCCCTGTTCAACAACCCGATCAGCGCGGTGTGGCTGATCATCCTGTTCGTGGCCCTGCAGCAGCTCGAGGGTCACGTGGTGGCGCCCCAGGTGTTCCGGATCTCGCTGCGGATCAACCCGATCATCATCATCCTGGCGCTGCTCATCGGCTTCAAGCTCTATGGCGTGGTGGGCGCTCTCGTCGCCCTGCCGGTGATCGCGGTGATCCGCCAGACCGTCGTCTACCTGCAGCGCCACCTCGTGCTCGAGCCGTGGGGGACGCGCGGGGTGGGGCTCGCCGTGCTCTCGGGCGCCGAGCCCGACCGATGTCCGGACTGCGGCGCGCCCGCGACCGGCGGGGACGCCTACTGCCGCGCCTGCGGGGCGTCGCTCGAGCCGCGGGTGACCGCACCTCGATGACCATCGGGACGCCCGCCAGCCCGGTCGCCGCCCGCGGCCTGACCAAGCGCTTCGGCGACCGCGCGGCGCTGCAGTCGGTGAGCTTTGAGCTCGCGCCCGGGGAGCTGGTCGGGATCGTCGGCCCCAACGGCGCCGGCAAGACCACGCTGCTCTCGATCCTGGCCGGCGTGGTGTCCCCCGACGAGGGTGAGCTCACCGTGGCCGGCAGCGACGCCGGCTGGGTGCCGCAGCAGCCGGCGTTGTACTCCAAGCTGTCGGTGGCTGAGAACCTGCGCCTGTTCGCGCGGCTGGAGAAGGTGGCTGACCCCGAGGCCGCGGTGACACGCATGCTGGCCCAGACCGATCTGGCCGACCGCGCCGACGAGGAGGTCGGCAAGCTCTCGGGAGGCAACCAGCAACGGGTCAACATCGCCATCGGGCTGCTCTCCGAGCCCGCGCTGCTGCTGCTCGACGAGCCCTCGGCGTCGCTTGACCCGCGCCAGCGCGAGCGGCTGTGGGAGTTCATCTCCGCGTTGGGGACCACCGTGGTCTTCTCCACCCATGACGTCGGCGAGGTCGAGCGCTACGCCACACGGGTGCTGCTTCTGGCCGACGGAGAGCTGCTCTTCACCGGGACGCCCACCGAGCTCGAACGGGCGGTGGGCGGGGACCCGCGCGATCTCGAGGTGGCCCTGGTCAGCTTCCTGCACCAACACGGGCACTGACCACGCGCGCGTGCGCTGGCTCCTCATCAAGGACCTGCAGATCCTGCGCCGCTCGCCGCTGCTGGTGGGGCTGCTCATCGTCTATCCGATCGCCATCGCGCTGATGATCGGCTTCGCGCTCTCCAGCCCGCCCAGCAAACCGACGGTCGCCTTCTACAACCAGGTGCCCAAGAACCACGGCACGATCAGCCTGGGCAGCCAGAAGATCGACGTGGCCAGCTACGCCAGGGACCTCCTGCGCTCGGTGCAGCCGATCAAGGTCCACTCGCAGGCCGAGGCCGTCGCCGCGGTCCGCGACGGCCGCGCCCTGGCGGCGGTGGTGGTCCCCGCGGACCTGCCCCAGCAGATCCAGAGCCTCATCACGCAGGGCGTGGGCAGCCCGACGGTCCAGCTCTACCTCAACAGCCGGGACCCGATCGAGCGCGATTTCGTCAACCAGGCGATCTCCTCGCGCGTCAACGCCGTCGAGCAGGCCGTCTCCAAGCAGGTGCTGCGCGTGGCCATCACCGATCTTCAGCAGGTGCTCAACGGAGGCAGCGTGCAGATTCTCGGCCAGACCGTCCGGCTCCTGGGGCTGCGCAATGCGCGCACCATCGTGCAGGGAACGCTGGCGTCGCTGCCGGCCAACTCGGCGCTGCGTCCGGCGCTGAGCCAGGTCATCAGCTTCGCCAACCTCGCCATCCAAGGGCTGGCCTTCGCCAAGCCGGTCCTGGGCACGATCGGCACCCCGCTGACGGTCAACGAGACCCAGCTCGACGGCCGCACCACTCCCACCGATGCCTATGCGGCCTCGATCGCGGTGATCGTCTCGCTCATGTTCGTGACCATGCTGCTGGCGGCGGGGATGCTCGCCCTCGAGCGGACCGAGAACGCATACCCGCGACTCATCCGCGGCCTGGTGACCCCCGGCCGTCTGCTCTCGGAGAAGGTCGCGCTGGCCGCCGGCTGCGCCACCGTGGTGACGCTGATCATGGCCGCTTTCGTGTCGCTGTTCGTGCACCTGGACTGGTCGCGGCTGGAGCTGTGGGTGCTCGCGCTCGCCCTCGGCAGCGTGGCCTTCGGCGCGCTGGGGGTGGCCATCGGCGCCATCGCGCGCGAGGTGAGCGCGGCCTCGCTGATGGCCTTCCTGGTCTCGCTGCCCATCGCCTTCGTCGCCCTGGTCCCCGCCAGCGCCGTCTCGGGCGCGCTCAAGACGGTGCTCGACGTGATCGCCTTCCTGTTCCCGTTCAAAGCGGCGCTCGAGGCGGTCTCCAACGCCTTCACGGGCACGTCTCCGGGCATCGGCCTGCCCCTCGTGCACCTCGTCGTGCTCGCCGTCGTCTTCGGCGGCCTGGCCACCGTGTTCATGCGCCGCTTCGCTGCACATTGATCCGGAAAGGGGCTTGACGCCGGGGATACGCTACGCGGCGTACGGCGACCACCGGGGGTCGCCGGGGACGACTGGGGTCGGGACCGTGAGAGGGATATGGCGTCGCGCGATCTGGGGCCTGTTGCTCGTCTGCGCCGGCGTAGGGGCCGGCAGCGGCGCCGCCGTTGCCAAGAGCCGGCCGTTCTCGACGCCCGGCTACCACTGGAACCACAAGCTGCCCAAGGTCGCGCCGGTGATCCCGGGCAAGCTGATCAAGCTCGGCGACGGGATCGAGCCCCGGGTGCTCGTCGATGCCGCCGGCACCGGTCAGATCGCCTACAACGTCACCCCGACCAACGTCAGCGCGCCCTCGGTCCTGCATGACTGCGTGATCATGCGCGGCCAGACGGGGTGCTCGGCCAATGACGGTCTCATCCCGCCCGAGACCGGAAGCCCGCAGTACAACATCGACGAGCACGGCCCCGTGCCGCTGGCGATCGGCAATGAGCTGCTCATGGTCGACAGCCGCTACCCCAACGTGGAGACCCTCCCGGACGGCAGCACCGGGTATCCGACGTTCCTGTGGACCTCCGAGGATGCCGGCAAGACGTTCACCGGGCCGGGCACGATCGGCAACCTCGAGATCACTGGCAACGCGATCGTCTTCGGCGGCGCCAACCCCCAGATCGGGGTCATCACCGACACCACCACCGGCGGGACGATCTTCCAGTCCACCCCTCCGGGCGCCTACTCCGGCCAGACCCTGAACCTGGGTGACAGCGGTCCCGACCAGGCCTACGACGGCCGCTTGGCTCTCGACGGGACGCGGCCCGTCGCCGAGTTCCAGGATCTCTCGGACCACATCTTCATCCGCGAGTACAACGGCACGGGCGACATCTACAACACCGCCAGCTGGTCGCGGGCCGAGATCAACGGCCAGGGCTACTCGCGCATCGTCAGCGGGCCCAGCGGCGTGTGGCTCATGTACCAGAAGACGTTCTCGGGGCCCCTCTTCCTGCAGCGCATCGTCAACGGGCAGCCGTCGGGCGCCGCGAACCGGATCACCCCCAATACCGACTTCAACCACGCCAACTACGACATCACCGAGGACGCCTCGGGGCGGATCACCGTCGGCTACTTCGTCGACTCCTCCAAGCTGTACGTGACGAGCTCCACCGACGGGCGCCACTGGTCGACGCCGCAGATCGTCGCCAAGGGCCTCAACACGCCCAGCGACCTCCAGCTCGGCGCCGCCCAGGATGGCGGCGGCTTCGCGGCCTTCCAGGTCCCCGAGCCGGGCGGGTTCAGCGGCGGGCAGATCGAAGTCGCCGCGTTCGGGTCCTTCGCCGCCACGCACGTGCCCGGCCTGGGGAACCTGAACGGCGACGGGATCGGCGGGCTCGGGGGCGATCCGCTGGCCTCGGTGTCCTGCACCGACGTGCACTTCGGCGACATCGACGCCATCGCCGAGGCCGGCTGCTTCTTGCGCGATCCATCCAACCCGACGAGCGGTGCCGCGGTGATCTCGGGTGAGATCCGCCTCAACGGCCTGGAGATCATCCCCGACGCCGGCGTCCAGATCGTGATCGATCCGCGCCGGCACACGATCAACACCACCGGCGAGGTGCGCGTCGTGCTCCGTGCGCCTGGGATCGGCGACATCACGCTCTATCACCAGGCGCTGCACCTCGACCTCAGCGGGTCCGGGGACCTCGCCGGCCACCTGCTCTTCGGCCTCGACAACGCAACGGCGTCGACCCTGAAGGGGTTCCCCATCCAGGGGTCGATCGATGCGCAGATCCAGCACGACGCGGTGGTCATCCCGGTGTCACTGGGGCTGCCGCCCTACATGGGCGGCATCACCGGCTCGGCCACGCTGCAGGCCGACAACGCCAACGGGCTCAAGCTCTCCTCGCTGCACATCGGCGTTCCCGATCTCCCCCTCGGCGCGCTCGAGGTCAAGAACCTCAACCTCGACTACGCCGCAACCGGCAACGTGTGGACTGGCTCGGCCACTTTGAACATCCCCGCGGGCACGCCGTACTTCGGCATCGACGTCGCCGTTCGCTTCGACGACGGCGACTTCACGATGGGCTCCTTCAACGTCAACGTGCCCTTCCCGGGGGTGCCGATCTTCACCGACACCTATCTCGACGGGTTCGGTGGCGGCTTTGACATTCATCCCGACAAGCGCAGCTTCCACGGGTCGATCTCGGTGGGCGCGATCCCGCTCGATCCGCCCAACTACACGATCGGCGTCACCGGGTCGGTCACGATCACCTTCATCAACGGCGGCCCGGTGGTCCTGGAGGCCGACGGGTCGGGCTCGGTGCACGGTTTCAACGTCGCCAACGCCAAACTGATCTTCCAGACCAACGGCTATTTCGAGGTCGACGGCAACGTCGACATCGACCTTGACGTCGCCGACCTCACAGCGAGCATGGACGCCTTCGTTGACCTCCCGGCCAAGGAGTTCTCGGCCAACGTCAACGGTCAGCTGAGCATCGCCGGCTACTCGGCGATTTCAGCGCAGGCCGTCGTCTCGTCGCTGGGCGTCGCCGCCTGCGGCTCTGACTTCGGGCTGCACGCGGGCCTCTCCTATCCGTGGGGCGGCACCCCCGATGCCTCGGTGGGGACCGGCAGCTGTGACCTCTCGCCGTTCGTGGTCAAGCCCGTGTCCGTCGCCACGGTGGCCCGGCGCGATGGGCGGGCTGGGCGGGGCAGGGTCACGCGCGTGGCCGAGGTTGCGACCGCGGCCGGCACGCCGTTCGAGGACATCGCGGTCACCGGCGCGAGCGCGCCGCCGTCGGTGGTGCTCACCGGCCCGCGCGGTCAGAGCGTGGTCCCGGTCGCCTTCGGGCCCGGCGCCGCGTCGGCGCCCGCGGTGGCGCTGGCCGTGCCCAGGACCCGCACCACCTGCGTGATGGTGCGCAACCCAGGTGCCGGTATGTGGAAGGTGTCGGGCGCGCCTGGTTCGAGTCCCATCACCCAGGTCCGCCAGGCGCGCGGCTACGCGGCGCCGAAAGTGCACGCACGGATCGCGGGCCATGGCGCCACTCGCCGCCTGAGCTATTCGGTGGCGACGCACCCGGGCATGTCGGTGACCTTTGCCGAGCGCGCGCACCGCGTATACAGCGTGCTGGGCAAGACCACCGCCGCGCACGGTTCGCTGCGCTTCACCCCGGCGCCGGGGTCGGCGGGCAAGCGCACCGTCTTGGCGATCGTCTCCGAGGGCGGCGTGGCTCGCGAGAGCGTGCCGGTGACCAGCTACACGGCCCCGGCTCCGGCACCGCCGGGACGCGTTCACGGGCTGCGGGTGCGCCGCCACGGCCACGGGTTCGTGATCTCGTTCGGCCGCGCCAGCGGCGCGGCGTACTACCTGCTGACCGTGCGCGGGACCGACGGGCGTCACCTGCTGCGACTCATCAGCGGCAAGCGCCACTCGGTCACGGTGCCCTACCTTGGCTACACGGACCATCTCACCGTCGCGGTCACCGGCGTCTCTGCGCTGGGCAAGCACGGACGCCCGGCCAGCAGACGCGTCTGACGGACGCGCGCTCGATCTTGCGTGCGGCGGTCAGCGCTGGCCGGTGGCGCGCAGGAAGCCGAAGATGCAGAGGGCGGCGACGATGAAGGCGATGATCGGCAGCGTGGCCCCGATCACGCCGGCGATCGCAAGGACCAGGGTGACGATCCCGATCCCGCCCGCGGCGCCACCGACCATCACCAGCCGGTAGGCGCGCTGCTCACGTGCGCGACGGGGGGTGTAGCCGCGGCGTCGGTCAAGGTTGCTCATTGCCCTGCGAAGCGTAGCGCCCGGCGCCGCCGGCGCGGTAGGTTGTCTCACCATGACCGACCAGGACACCTATTTGCTGCTCTACACCTACGTGGAGGACATGGCCGAGCGCCGTGGGCCCTTCCGCGAGGCCCATCTGGCCGGGATCCGCGCCGAGCGCGACGCCGGCCACGTCACCATGGCGGGCGCGCTCGGCAGCCCGCCCAGCGGGGGCGCGATCGTGTGGACGGGCGTCAGCCCGGAGGACATCGAACGCTTCGCCGACGCGGACCCCTACGTGGTCAACGGGCTGGTCACCTCCCGGCGCATCGAGCGCTGGAACCTCGTCTAGGGTCAGAGGTCGACGAGGACCCGCCGGACCACGTCGTCGTGGAGCATGCGCTGTGCGCGCAGCTCCTCCTGCTCGGACTCGCGTGACTCGACGATCTCCGCGACGACCTCCGGCCGGTATCGCGACCGGTCCCAGAAGGCCAGGTAGAGCTTCTCCTGATCGGGGCCGTACCCCAGCTCGCCCAGCGCCTGCGGCGAGAAGCTCGCCACCGCGTCGGTGAGCGTCATCCAGTCCGTGAAGCGCTGGACCTCGGCGAGATCGTCGGGGTCGGGGAGTCGCGCCGGGAGCAGGTCGGCCCAGGTCATGGCGAGAAAGGCCGGCCGCGGTGGGGGATCGAGCAGCGCGGCCAGCGACAGCCACGCATCCACGCAATCCAGCGCCACCGGAGCGTGCGCCGCCTCCCACACCGACGCGACGCGCTCGAGCGTCATCCGGGCCAGCGCCCGCGCCTCGCTCCCGTGGGCGGGCAGCTCGTCGTCGAGGACCCGGATCGCCTCGCGTACGGCGGCCAGGACAGCGGTCAGCTCCGCGTGCTCGAGCTCACCGACCAGGGCGTAGATCCGGTCGCCCAGGGCGTCCCAGTCCTCGTCGTCCCAGATGAGCGGGAGCCGCCGCTCGCCGGTGACACCGCCTGACATCGAGAGCGCCAGCACGACCCCGTGGGCTCCGCACCGGCCCAGGAACCGCCGTCGCAGCGGGGCGTCGGCGGCCAACCGCTCGATCACCAGGTCCCGCCAGGTCGGGTGCACCCACGCGACCCTCATGCCGACACCCGGAGGAAGTGGTCAGCCAGCCGATCCACCAGGTGCACGGGCGGCCGCGACAACGACCCGTCGTGGTGGCGGCGCAGCGCGGACACGAGCTCGCGCTCGGGCACGGGCCCCGGCGGCGTGTCGAGGAGCGCGACGAGCACGTCGCGGTGCTCCTCGCTCAGCGCCCCGAACGACGTCATCATGGCGTCGGTCGGCGTGGTCAGCTCGACGTCGGCGGCGCGGGTCACCGAGCGGTCCCCGCGACTGAGCCGCACCACCAGGCGCCGGATGCGCTCCGGGGTGAAGGTCGGCCGCGCGACGATCGCGGGGCCGCACCTGGTCAGCGCCCGGCGGGTGTCCAGAGGGAGCTCCGCCGCCTTGGCGTGGCGATAGAGGATCAGCACCTTCTCCTCGGTGTCGAGGATGCTCGCGTCCACCAGCACCCGGGCGGGGGCGGGGAAGCGCTCCGCGCCGCGCTCCTGATGGAGGCGGTGAAGCGCCGCGTGCAGGGGCGCCGGGCGCGAGGTCCACACCAGCCAGTGGCGATCGTCCAGGGCGTCGAGCAGTCGCTCCATCGCCCGTGCCCATCGCTCGGCCGCGTCGGCGCGGTATTCGGTTGACCCGAACGCGTCGTCGGCGATGAAGACCTGGGCGGCCTGCGGGTCAAAGGACGCCAGCATCTGATCGGGGCTGGTGCACTCGTGGGCCTCCCAGCCGTCGGTCATCTTGGCCAGGCCGATCATGCGGGCGATGGCGGTCTTGCCCATCTCCGGCGGGCCGGTGAGCACGGCAAAGCGATGCTCATGAAGCGTCCTGACCGAGCGGGCATACGCCCGCGTGCCGACGAACACCCCGGCCAGCGGCTCGGCCTCGTCGCGGTCCAACGTCGACCGCGCCGCCACCGCGGATCCGATCAACGGGTCCAGATCGCGGACCCCCAGCAGCGATGGCATCGCCAGGCGAAGCTCCGGGCGGGCGTCGATGCGCGCGCTCAGCGTGGGGCTGTCGACGACCTCCACCCTGAGATCCCCGGCCGCCCGCGACGAGCCGGCGGCGACCTGTTCTCCGTTGGCCATCAGCACGTAGGAGCGCAGGCCACGCAGACGCTCGGCATGCCGGGCGGTCAGTGCTTCGAGCGCCATGGTGAGCGGGGCCGTCGCGCCGGGGCGCAGCCACGCGCACTGCACCAGGACCGGACCGCTCATCGGCGCTTGGAGCAGCGGCGGCCCGACGCCATCGTCGGCGGCCACGAACCGGCACTCGTCGGCGTCGCCCTCCCACTCCGCCGGCGCCACGCCCGCCTCGAGCTCCAGCACGTGCGCGCACAGCTGCTGGAACTGCAGCCAGCCGAGCCGATCAAGGTCGTAGGACACCCCGTACACAGTGTGCCGTGGACCGGCCCGCGGCGCCAGTATTCTCGACTGACCGCTATGTCGTTCCCGCAGACCCGCCTGCGCAGGCTCAGAGCCAATCGCGCGTTGCGCGGCCTCGTGCGCGAGACGCGCCTGGAGGCCGCGGACTTCGTCTACCCGATGTTCGTCGCCCACGGCCTCGACCGCCGCGAGCCGATCGCCGAGATGCCCGGAGTGGATCATCTCTCGATCGCCCATGCCGTGCAGGAGGCCGGCGAGGCGGCGGCGCTCGGTATCCCCGCCGTGCTCCTGTTCGGCCTGCCCGCCGCCAAGGACGAGGAGGGCTCGGGCGCCTGGGATGACGAGGGGATCATCCAGATGGCCACGCGGGCCATCAAGGAGGCGCATCCGGACCTGCTGGTCATCTGCGACCTGTGCCTGTGTGAGTACACCAGCCACGGGCACTGCGGCGTTCTGCGCCAGAGCGCGGGCGGGATGACCGTCGACAACGACGCCACCCTGGAGCTGCTGTCGCGGACGGCGGCGTCTCAGGCCCGCGCGGGTGCCGACATCATCGCCCCGTCGGACATGATGGACGGCCGGGTGGGCACGATCCGCGCTGCGCTGGACGACGAGGGCTTCACCGACACGCCGATCATGTCCTACGCGGCCAAGTTCGCGTCGGCGTTCTACGGGCCGTTCCGCGTCGCCGCGGACTCCGCTCCCGCGTTCGGGGACCGGCGCGGCTACCAGATGGATCCCGCCAACGGCGACGAGGCGGTGCGCGAGGCGCGCCTGGACGTCGAGGAGGGCGCCGACATCCTCATCGTCAAGCCCGCGCTGCCCTACCTGGACCTCGTCCGCCGGATCAAGGACGACACGTCCCTGCCGGTGGCGGCCTATAACGTCAGCGGCGAGTACTCGATGCTCAAGGCCGCGGCGGCGGCCGGATACCTTGATGAGAGGGCCGCGGTGCTCGAGGCGCTGACCTCCATCCGCCGCGCCGGGGCCGACATCATCATCACCTACCACGCGAAGGACGCCGCTCAATGGCTGCAATGAGATCTTCCGATACCGCCGCCGACGGGATCACGGACGGCCCGGCCGGCGGCACCCGTCACGGGCCCAAGCTGCGCAGCCGCAAGGAGGGCGCCGCGATCGCCCTCACAGACCTGGACAAGCGCCTGCTCAACCTGATGCAGGGCCAGTTCCCCATCGCCGCGCGCCCCTATCAGCACGTGGCCGCGGAGGCCGGCATCGGCGAGGAGGAGGCGATGGCCATGGTCACCCGCCTGCTCGACGAGCGCATCATCCGCCAGGTCACGCCGATCTTCGACACCCGCGCGCTGGGCTACTCGTCGATGCTGGTGGCCGCCAAGGTCGACCCCGAGAACCCCTGGCGCGCCGCCAACGTCATCAATGCCCACCCCGGGGTCTCGCACAACTACCTGCGCAACCACGAGTTCAACATCTGGTTCACCATCGCCACCGAGCCCGGCTCCAAGCTCGGGCTGGAGGGGACGCTGGACGTCCTGGCGCGAGAGGCGGGCGCGGAGTCGGTGCGCCAGCTGCCGACGCTCAAGCTGTTCAAGATCCGCATGGACCTGGAGATGGAGGGGGGGACGGACGCTCTGGCCAAGGCCGCGGAGGCCGCCGAGCCCGCCGAGATCGAGGCCCAGCCCTACGACGAGTTTGACCGGGCGGTGATCCGGGCGCTGCAGGGCGACATGCCGGTGATCGCCGAGCCCTACGCCCCCGCCGCTGCGCAGCTCGGCATCACCCAGGAGGAGCTGCTGGCTCACCTGGGCGCGATGCAGGACCGCCGCCTGCTGCGGCGCGTGGCCGCGATCCTGTTCCATCGCCGCGCCGGGTTCAGCGCCAACGGCATGGGCGTGTGGAAGGTCCCCGACGAGCAGATCCTCGAGCTGGGCAAGCGCATGGCCTCCTTCCGCGGCATCTCGCACTGCTATCAGCGCCCCACCTACGCCGACTGGCCCTACTCGGTGTTCACCATGGCCCACGGGCGCTCCAAGGACGAGTGCGACGCGATCCTCGACTCGATCGCGGCCGACACCGGCATCGACGAGCGCGCCACGCTCTACTCGTCGACCGAGTTCAAGAAGATCCGCCTCCTCTATTTCACTGAGGATCACGCTGACTGGGAACGTCAGCACGCGGGCGTGTGAGCGGCACCGCGGTGGACAGCACCCGCTCGGCGCACCTCTACGCGCGCGCCGCGCTCCTCCTCCCCGGCGGGGTCAATTCGCCGGTGCGGGCCATGCGCTCGATCGGGCGCGACCCCATCTTCATCGAGTCGGGCTCGGGCCCGATCATCCGCGATGTCGACGGCAATGAGTACGTGGACTGGGTGAGCTCGTGGGGCCCGCTGATCCTCGGTCACGCCCACCCCGGCGTGGTGGCGGCGGTCAGCCAGGCGGCGGCTCGCGGCACCACCTTCGGCGCGCCGACGGCCGGTGAGGTCGAGCTGGCCGAGGCGATCGTGGATCGCGTCCCGTCGGTGCAGATGCTGCGCATGACCTCCTCGGGCACCGAGGCCACCATGAGCGCGCTGCGCCTGGCCCGGGCGGTCACCGGTCGCGAGGTCGTCGTCAAGTTCTCCGGCGCCTATCACGGCCATGTCGACGGCCTGCTCGCCGAGGCCGGCTCGGGCCTGGCCACCCAGGGGATCCCGGCCAGCCCGGGCGTCCCGGCGGCCGCCGCCGCGGCGACGGTGATCGTGCCCTGGAACGATCCGGAGGCGCTGCGCGAGGCCGTACAGCGCCACCAGCCGGCCGCGATCCTCGCTGAGCCGGTCCCGGCCAACATGGGGGTCGTGCCGCCGCAGCCGGGCTTTCTGGAGCTGCTGCGCGAGACCGCCGACGAAGCCGGAGCGCTGCTCATCTTCGACGAGGTGATCACGGGCCTGCGCGTGGCCCGGGGTGGCGCCCAGGAGCGGTTCGGCGTTCTGCCCGACCTCACGATCATGGGCAAGATCATCGGCGGCGGGTTGCCGGCGGCGGCCTACGGCGGATCGCGCGAGCTGATGGAGCGGATCGCTCCGGCGGGCGATGTCTACCAGGCGGGCACGCTCTCGGGTAACCCGCTGGCGGTGGCGGCGGCGCTGGCCACGCTGGAGCACCTGGACGCGGTCGCCTACGAGACCCTGGCCGAGACGACGGAGGCGCTGGCCGAGGGAATGCGCGACGCCGCCCGGGGCAACGGCGTGGCCGTCCAGGTCCAGTCGCTGCCGGGCCTGGTGACGGTCTTCTTCTCCGAGCGGCCGGTGACCAATTACGCCGGAGCGGCTGCGTGTGACACCGACGCCTTCGCCCACTGGTGCCGCGCCCTGCTGGCGCGCGGTGTCTACCCGCCGCCGTCGCAGTTCGAGGCGTGGTTCCCATCCCTGGCCCACGGTCGCGAGCACGTGATGCGCACCGTGACGGCGGCCGCGGAGGCCTTTGCCGAGCTGGGGTCGGCGTGAGCCTGGCGGCGCTGCGCGAGGCCCTGCTGGACCACGGCGGCACCATCGCCGAGTCGCTCGGCCCGCCGCAGAGCGTGACGGAGGTCGTCGAGGCGGAGGCCACCGCGGCAGCCACACAGCGCGGCGCGGGTGTCGGAGCTCCCCAGCTGGCCGCCAGCGGCCCCCGCGCCGCCGGCCGCGAGCGCGACTATGAGCTGCTCCTGGAGATGATCCTCGAGGGCTCCCTGCTGCACTACGGCGCCCCGCGCCTGGTGCGCGGCGCCGACCCCGATCTGGCCCTGCTGCTCGGTGACCAGCTCTATGCGCTGGGCCTCGCCCGCCTGGCGGAGCTGGGCGACCTGGAGGCCGTGGCGGAGCTGGCGGACCTCATCTCGCTGCTGGCGCAGGCGCAGGCCGCGTCGGACCCGGGGCTGGCCGACGCGGTGTGGCAGGGCGGCGCGGCGGCCATCGGGTGGGGCAGCAGCGCCGCCCACGTGGCGGCCAAGGCTCTGGCCCGGGCCGGCGATGAGAGCGCCGCTCAGGCGCTGACCGGCGCCCGCAACGAGGTCACGCAGGCCGGGGGAGGGGCACCCTCGTGACGCCCGCCTCTTTGTTGACGGTACGCTTACCGGCGCGTTCAATGTGGTTTAGCTGCGGTTGAGCAAAGGCACAAGTGGCAGATCGGCACAAAGAAGGATTCAAGTCCAAATACACCGAGGATCGGCTGATGCCGGGCGCCTTCGAGGGCGAGACCATCAACCGTCGTCGGTTCATGAACGTGGTCACGCAGGGCAGCGGCGCCGTCGCCGCCGCCGCGTTCACGCTCCCGGCCCTCGGCTTCGCGCTGGGCCCGCTGTTCAGCCGTGTCCCGTTCAGCTGGCAGCCGATCGGCACGCCCGATGACTTCACCACGACGACCTACGTCACCAAGGTGCTCACCATCGTCCAGGGGATCGGCGAGGCGGGCTACTCCATCGCCTACGTCCGCACCCGCGACCCCAAGATCGACACCGAGCCCGAGGATCAGTACAACCACTGGGTCGCGCTGTCCTCGCGGTGCATGCACCTGGGCTGCCCCGTCCGCTTCGTGGCGGCCGCCCAGCGCTTCATCTGCCCCTGCCACGGCGGGGTCTACGACTTCCGCGGCATGGTGGCCGGCGGTCCCCCGGTCCGCCCCCTCGATCGCTTCTACACCCGCCTGAACAAGGCCACGGGTCTGGTGGAGATCGGTCCCCGCTACTCGGTCAACTCCGAGCTGCATCGCTTCTCGCCGCGTGACCCGGGGCAGCCGCTGGACGGGATCGGGCAATATCTCTACCCGGCCCGCTTTGACACCTCGTCCGGCCCCAACGGTCACCCGTAGTCATGCCCAAGCTTCCCGCACCCCCGCTCCCCAAGGCCCTCAAGCCGCTGCCCAAGCGCCCCGGCGAGGAGGGCGAGAAGATGACGCCGCTGGAGACCGCCGCCGAGGGCGGGATCCACGTCGTCGATTGGCTCGACGAGCGCACCTCACTGTCGGGCGGCGTCCGGTGGCTGCTCTTCCGCAAGGTCCCCAAGGGGATCAACTGGTTCTACACGCTGGGGTCGGCGACGATGTTCGCCTTCCTCAACCAGGCGGTGACCGGCGTCTTTCTGGCGATGTTCTACCAGCCGAATGTCAACGGCGGGGCCTACGAATCGATCCGCTACATCACCGACGACGCCTTCCTGGGACAGCTGGTGCGCGCCATGCACAAGTGGGGCGCCTCGGTGATGATCATCCTCATCTTCCTGCACATGGCGCGCGTGTTCTTCTTCGGCGCGTATAAGTACCCGCGGGAGCTGACGTGGATCATCGGCGTGGTCCTGCTCATCCTGACGCTGGCCATGGGCTTCACCGGCTACCTGCTGCCCTTTGACCAGCGCTCCTACTGGGCGACCATCGTCGGCGTCAACATCAACGGCACCGGCCCTCTGATCGGCCCGTACCTGTCGGACTTCTTGCGCGCCGGGCCCGAGTTCGGGGCCACCACCCTGTCGCGGTTCTACGCCATCCACATGATGCTGATCCCCGGGCTGATCGCCGCCCTGATCGGCGCGCACCTGTACCTGATCACCAAGCTGGGAATCTCGGCGCCGCCGTGGCTGAAGGCCGAAGAGGAGCCCGAGTTGCGCGAGGCGGAGATCTGAGGATGGCCTCGTGAATCAAGCTGAGAAGGAGGCCTACCTCCGCGAATACTCGATCCTGAAGAACAAGGGCAAGCCGTTCTTCCCCTACGCGGTGGCCAAGGACTCGATGATGGCGGTGATCGTCATGATCGTGATCCTCTTCCTCGCCACCATGTTCGGCGCGGAGATGGGACCGAAGGCGGACCCGACCACCACCACCTACGTCCCGCGGCCGGACTGGTACTTCTTCTTCCTCTTCGAGGTCCTCAGGGTGATGAAGAACATCCCCAAGTTCACGGACCTCGCCACGATCGGCGTCCCGACGATCTGCATGATCCTGCTCTTTTTGCTGCCGTTCTATGACCGCAGCACGGAGCGCCGGATCGAGCGCCGCCCGATCGCCCTGGCCGCGGGCCTGACCACGATCTTCGCCATGGCCTTCCTCACCTACTCCGGCGCCAACACCGGCTCTCCCAACTCGGTGGATCTGCCTCCGCCGGCCTCGCTGAGCGCCAGCGCCAAGGCCACCTTCCGCGCCGGCGAGGAGGTGGTCGGTCAGTCGGGCTGCCTGGCCTGCCACGTGATCGGCGATAACGGCAACAACGGCCCGGGGCCGCCGCTCACCCACATCGGATCGATCCGCCGCCCTCAGGCGATCGCCTCCACGCTGCGCAACCCCACCGCGCCGATGCCGTCGTTCGCGGACCTGGCCAAGAACGATCCGCAGAAGTTCCAGAACCTGGTCAACTTCCTATCGATGCTCCAGTAGGTCGGGCTCCGGGACCATGACGGCGAGCCCATCTTCGCCGCCGGGCCACTCCGAGACAGACGCCTCCGGACCGGCGGTGCAGGACACGCCCGGCACCCTGCCTGAGCCCCAGGTCCGGGCCATGTTCGACCGGATCGCGGGCGTGTATGACCGGATGAACTCGGTCATGACCGCGGGGCTGCACCACCACTGGCGCCGCCGCGCCGCCGACCTCGCCGGCCTGGCGCCGGGACAGCGCGGGCTCGACGTCGCCACCGGCACCGGAGACCTGGCCCTGGAGCTCGCGCGTCGCGTCGCGCCGGGCGGGGTCGTCGTGGGCGCCGACTTCTCGGAGCGGATGCTCGAACTGGCGCGCGACAAGGCCGACACAGAGCGGAATGCCGGGCGCCTGCCCGCGGAGGCGACGGTCCGCTTTGAGACCGCCAACGCGCTCGCGCTGCCCTACGCCGACGACGAGTTCGACGCCGCGACGGTGGGCTTCGGGGCGCGCAACTTCTCCGACCTGCCGCGCGGGCTGCGCGAGATGGCGCGCGTGGTGCGCCCCGGCGGGCGGGTGGTGGTCCTGGAGATCACCACGCCCACCGGCCCGCCGCTCTCCACCTTCCTGGACCTGTGGTTTGACCGCATCGTCCCCGTGCTCGGACGGGTCGCGGGGGACGCGGACGCCTACAGCTACCTGCCGGACTCCGTCCGCCGCTTCCCGCCGCCCACCGCCCTGGCCGCGGTGATGTGGGAGTGCGGGCTGCGCGACGTGCGCTACGTGATCACCGCCGGTGGCATCATCGCTCTGCACGTGGGGCAGGTACCGGCATGAACGCGGTGCAGGGCGCGGTCCAGGCGGTGGTGGCGGCCGGCGGCGAGCCCGCGGCGCGTCTCATGCAGCGCCTGGAGCGCCGGCTGCTGGAGGCGGCCGACGGTCACGGCGAGCTCCTGGCGCGCCACGCCGGGGAGACCATCGCCGCCGGCGGCAAGCGGCTGCGCCCCCTGCTGCTCTTCCTGGCTGCCGGGGCCCCGCCGCCGGAATCGGAGACCCTGCTGCGCTCGGCGGTGGCGGTGGAGCTGGTCCACTCGGCCACCCTGGTGCACGACGACGTGCTCGACGGGTCGCCGCTGCGGCGCGGGCGGCCCACTGTGATGGCGGCCGGCGGGCGCCTGGCGGCCACGGCCACCGGCGATCTGCTCTTCTCGCGCGCCTTCGCCGAGCTGGCGGCGACCCGTTCGGCGCCGGCGGTCCAGGTGCTCTCGCGGGCCAGCTCCGAGCTGGCCGCCGGTGAGCTGATGCAGCGCGCCGACGCCTGGCGCGCGGTGGCCGTCGAACGCTATCTGGAGCGCTGCCGCTTGAAGACCGGCGTGCTGTTTCGGGCCGCCTGTGAGCTGGGGGGCCTGGAGGGGGAGGATCCGGAGCGGCTGCCGGGCCTGGCCCTGTTCGGCGAGCGGATCGGACTGGCCTTCCAGCTGCTCGACGACGTCCTCGACGTGTCGGGGCCGCCCGAGCGGACGGGCAAGCCGCGCGGCGCCGACCTGCTCGACGGCACGGTGACGCTGCCCCTGATCCTCGCGCGCGAGCGCGATCCTGAGCTGGGTGGGCTTGACCTGCGTGGCGTCGACACGCCCGAGCGTGCCGCCGAGGTGTGCGCGCGAATCGCCGACACCGGCGCGCTGGAGGACACCCGGGCGCGGGCCCTTGACCTGGTGGCCGGCGCCAAGGCCGACCTGCCTGACCTGCCGGCGCGTCAGCGCGGCGCGCTGGAGCTCATCGCCGACGGCGTGGTGGAGCGCTATTCGTAGGGCCGACGGATCGGGATCGGTAAGCCGGGATCTGCACCCCGTGCCGCCCGCCCTACGGGTGAGACGGTTTAGAAGTCCTCGGGGAGGATGAGGTCAGCGTTGAGCGCCGCGGCGAACCGCTCGATCTCCTCGGTCATGTTCGCCTGGGTGAGGCGACGCAGGTCCGAGAGCATGTCGGTGAGTCCGTCGTCGAGGTGCTC
>DATJTQ010000216.1:0-2901 GCA_035503355.1 Solirubrobacteraceae bacterium | reverse complement strand
CGTGGTCCGCGGCACCCGGCGCGCGATGGTGGTCGCGGACCTGCCATTCGGCTCTTACCAGGCCTCGCCCGCCGAGGCGCTGCACGCCGCCGCCCGGTTCATGAAGGAGGCGGGCGCGCACGCGGTCAAGCTGGAGGGCGGCCTGCGCGTCGCGCACCACGTCGAGGAACTGGTCGCGGCCGGCGTCCCGGTCATGGGCCACCTCGGCCTGACCCCGCAGTCGGTGCACGCGTTCGGCGGGTTCCGGGTGCAGGGGCGCGGCGAGGCCGGCGACCGGCTGCTGCACGATGCCAAGGCACTGCAGGCGGCCGGCGCCTTCTCCCTCGTACTTGAGGGCATCCCCGCCGAGCTCGGCGCCCGGATCACGCAGTCGCTGCACATCCCGACGATCGGCATCGGCGCCGGCCCGGCCACGGACGCCCAGGTGCTGGTCTGGCAGGACATGGCCGGCCTGTCGCCGCGCTCGCCGAAGTTCGCCAAGCGCTATGCCGACATCGGCGCCGTCCTGCGGACCGCCGCCACCGAGTTCGCGGCCGACGTGGCCGCCGGGGCGTTCCCGACCGAGGAGTACTCCTACCGGTAGCCCGGTCAAGATCAAGACCGAAACCCCGATCATCCCGAACGGACGCGTGTTTCACCCCTCAGGAAACACGCGTCCCTTCCGGTTTCCCGGAACCTCATCCGCGCTCCCGCGCGAACGCTATCGGTCGTGCCTTAGGGCCTCTTCTGCACGAACATATCCGGACAGAACGGGCGGGAAACGCTGCGAAATCGATCCTAAGGCGAGCAAGGAGGCGCGGGCGGGGCGGCGGAAGGTCGGCGCGCTCCGCGCTTGCGGGGGGGGGCCGGGGGGGCGGGGGTCAGGGGGCGGGGGTCAGGGGGCGAGTTCGCGGAGCCGGGGGAGGACTTCCTTGCCGATGAGGTCGATGGTGGCGAAGGGGTCGGCGGACATCGCCTGGATCGAGACGATGTCGGCGCCGACGTCGGTGACCAAGGGGCGGTAGGCCTCGATCAGGCCGGCGGCGTCGGGGACGACCGCGTAGGACGCGAGTACCTCGTCGCGGTCCATCTCGTCGGCCCGGGCGCGAAGCTCGGCGGGATCGGTCGCCTCCAGGCGCCCGGGGGCGCGCAGGCCGCGCATCGACGATAGCGCCTCCCAGGCCTCGACCGGGTCCGCCGCCAGCACCGTCCACCGGGTCGCGAGCACCAGGTGATCCCGGCCCGCCTCGGTGGCGGCCTTGCGGTACGGGCTGATCACCTTGGCGACGGTGTCGGCCGGGTCCTTCACCGACGTGATCAGGCCGTCGGCGTAGGTGCCGGCGAACTGGGCGGACTTCGGGCCGCCAGCGGCCATCAGGATCGGCACCGTGCCGATCGGCGGAGAGTACAGCTTGGCGGTCTCGGTGGTGTAGTACTCGCCGTGAAAGGTCACCTTCTCCCCGGCGAACAGCCGGTGCATGATCTCCAGCGACTCCTGCATCCGCGCCTGACGCTCGGCGTAACCGGGGAACGGGAAGCCCAGCGGCCGCTCGTTCAGCGCCTCCCCCGTCCCAACGCCGAGCAGCAGCCGCCCGCCCGACAAACGGTCGGTGGTCGCCGCCATCTGCGCCACCAGCGCCGGATGGTAGTGGAACAGCGGGGCGGTCACCGCGGTGCCGAGCAGCACGGTCTGGGTCTGCACCGCCACCGCCCCCAGCCACGACCAGACGAACCCGGCCGCCGAGGTGTCATCGACCCAGGGATGGAAGTGGTCACTGCCAAGCACGACGTCGAATCCGGCCGCCTCGGCGGCCACGGCCTGCTTGACAAGGTCTTCGGGCTGGTAGGACTCATGGCTGCACAGCCAGGCGAACTTCATTAGGCCTCCATCGTCGATCGCGTCGGTTCCGATCCTCTCACCGTGCACGGCATACCGGGGCCACGGGCCCAGGTGGCCCACAGTTTTCGGTAGCCTCGGGTCGCCCGGAGACAGGTGTAAATCCGGGGCGTTGAGTGCATGCTGGTGTACATGGATGCGGACCAGGTCGCTACCCTCCGTGCGCTTATGGCTGGCTCATGGTGGCTCGATCAGGCGCGCTCGCTTGGCCGGTCGCTGCGGACCACGCCCAAGTCAGCGGGCGGTTTGCTGGTCGTTGGCACCCCCGACTACGAGCCCTGGCACCTGACCGCGCACCTGGACGACGAGAGCCGGCTGTCCGGCATCGCCGAGCTGGCGCCCACGCTGGTCCGCTGGGCGCCGCCGCCGGATGCGCCGCCGCACTTGTCGGTCAGCCTGGCCCGCCTCGAGGCTGCCCGCCGGGGCGAGACGCTCTTCGTCGTCGCCCAGGACACCGCTCCCGCGCCGCTGCTCGAGCGAGTCAGCGACGCCCGCAAGACCGGCGCCACCATCCTCGCCCTCGACCACGACGACCCCGAGCTTGACGCGCTGGCGCACGAGGCCCTGGCGGTCCCGCAGACCCTGTCCTTCGACATCGGCCAGCACCTTGTCTCGGCCGCCGCTGGCGACCGGGACACGACCCGCGCCCGCGGCCTGCGCGCCCGCCTCGCAAGGCTTCTCGACACGGTCAGCGGACCGACCGCCTAGGTGCCGGGCGCGCGGGGCTAGGCGTCGAGGGACAGCACCATGGTGGGGCGCTCGATGACGTGGTCCTCGCGGAGCGGGCGGACCGCGGTGCCGATCGCGAAGAACTCGGTGGTGTGCGAGCCCCAGGTGTGGCTGTGCTGGCGGAGCTGGACGCCGACGATGCCCTCGGCGTGGAGTTCCTCGGCCTCCGCCTGCATGCGGGACATCGCCAGCTCGCGGGCGTCGTAGAGGGCCTGGGTGAACTGCTCGATCTCGACGTTCCGCCCGATGTTGCCGATGACCGACGCGAAGCGCTGGTGGGCGATGTGGTAGACGCA
>DATJTQ010000215.1:0-18398 GCA_035503355.1 Solirubrobacteraceae bacterium | reverse complement strand
CCGGCGCTGGCGGCTGGGCCGCGCGCGAGCGCTGCGGCGCGCCGGCGCCCTGTAGCTCGGCGCCGCGGGGGCGCGCGAGCACGTCGACAACGGCTCAGCAACGCGAGATGCGAGCGGCCTCGCGGACGTGCCTCGACTAATGCACCGTATGCGGGCTTATTTTTGCGTCGGGCGGGGCGGGGCGGGTCGGGTCGGGTCGGGGCGGGGCGGGGCGGGCGCGGCTCGGAGCGCACCCGTCCGCCCCCACCAACGCTGCAGTCCCGGGCCGCACCGCCGCTGATACCCGCTGGCGCCGCGAGCCCTTAAACCACAGCGCCCGCCACAAAGGACGGGCGCTGCCGCGAGTATGCCCCTGCGGTTTCAGGAAAGGGTGAACTGGGACACGAGCCGCTGGAGCTCGTCGGCGGTGGCCGACAGCTCCTGGGCGGAGGAGGCGATCTGCTGGGTGGAGGCGCTGGTTTGCTCGGTGGCCGCGGAGACCTCCTCGGCGGAGGCCGAGGACTGCTCGGAGACGTTGGCCACGGAGCCGACGTTCTCGGCCATCCGGGTGGCGCTGTCGACGATCTGGGTTGAGGAGGCGGCGATCTGCTCGATACGCGAGGTCATCGACTCGACGTTGACGCGGATCTGCTGGAAGGCCTCGCGGGCGGCGATCACGGTCTGAGCGCCCTCGTCGGTCTGACGCACCCCCTGCTCGACGACGGTCACGGCGCGGTCGGTCTCGGTCCGGATCTCGGCGACGAGGTCGGCGATCGAGGCGGCGGCCTGGGAGGACTCCTCGGCGAGCTTGCGGACCTCCTCGGCGACGACGGCGAAGCCGCGGCCCTGCTCGCCGGCGCGAGCGGCCTCGATGGCGGCGTTGAGCGCCAGCAGGTTGGTCTGCTCGGCGATGGCGGTGATGGTGTCGACGATCCCACCGATGCGGCTGGACTTGTCGCCGAGCTCGCGGATGACGGTGCTGACGTCGGCGGAGGAGCTCTGCACCCCGCGCATGGCGTCGTCGACCTTGGCCACGGCCTGCTCGCCGACCTCGGCGGAGGCCCGGGCCTCGGCGGCGACCTGAGCGGTCTCGGCGGCGGTCTGGGCCGAGGCGCGGCTGGCCTCTGCGACCTCCTCGCTCATCGCGCGCATGTGATCGACTGAGCGGACCTGCTCCTCGGCGCCCGTCGCGACCTGGCTGACGGATTGGGCGATCTCACCGATGGCACGGCCCACCTCCTCCGTGGAGGAGGCCATCTGGACGCTGGAGTTGTTCAGGGACTGAGAGGTGCCGGAGATGGCGCGGACGACGGACCCGACGCGGTCGCGCATCTCGACGAAGGCGGTGCGGAGCGCGTCGCGCTCCGAGCGTGGGGAGATCTCGACGGCGAAGTTGCCGGCGCCCATCTCGGCCGCGGCGTCGGCGGTACCACGCAGGTAGTCGATGACCTCGCCGAAGGCGTGGCCCATGGCGGCGATCTCGTCGTTGCCGCCCACGTTGACGTGCTGGTCGACCTCGCCCTGGGCCAGGGCCGTGGCGGCCTTCAGCATCTGGCGGACGCCGCCGACGATCCGGCGCGACTGGAGCATCACGATGACGATGCCGAGCAGGATGCTGGCCACCCCGAGCAGGATCGAGATGAGGATGGCCGAGCTCTTGGAGGACTGGGCGCTGGCCGTGTCCTCCTTGGACATGACCGAGGCGAGGTGATCGGCCGACCCGGCGAGCGCGTCAACCGCGTCGTCGATGCCGTTGGTGGCCAGTGCGGAGGCCGCCTGGCGCTTGTGCAGCGCGGTGAGCATCGCCTCGCGGACGTCGAGGCCGTGCCAGGTGGCGAAGGCCCGCTGGACGGCGCCGTAGGCGCGGTGGTCGGCGGCGGTGGTCAGGTGGGGCTTCAGCGCGGCGAGGTCGCTCTGGAACCGCTGGACGTCACCCAGGTGGTCAGCGGCCGTGGTGCCGTCGTCCAGCGTGTCCATCAGCTGGGAGCCCTGCATGCCGTAGGTGTCGGCGCCGAGCTTGTCGACCATCTTGATCCGCGTCGTGCCGGTCTCCAGCGTCGACGAGACGGTCGAGATGTGGACGATGGCGATAACGCCGCCGATCGCGAAGAGGAGCTGGACGGCCGCAAAGCCGGCGAAGAGCTGGGCACGCAGGGAGGATGTGATCAGGCGCATAGGTGGCGTTCCGGGGAAGGAATTTCGTGGGTCTGGCTGGCTGAGCGCGCGGTCCGTCGGCTCCACCCTCGGTAATCGGCGTTCGCGCCAGAGACCTTGAGCGGCGCGGTGGGGCAGAATGCGGCGATGGCTCGCGCCTCTTCGCTGCCCGTTCCGCGGGGACGGGGGCCGGTGATCGCGGCTCTGACGCTCATCGTGGCGGTCGTGGTGGTTGACATCCTCATCGCCGCTGACCGTGTCGCGGTGACGAGCCTGATGATCGCCGCTCCCCTGCTCTGTGGGATCACCGTTTCGGCCTCCATCACGCTGCGCATCGGCGTGCTCTCGGTGGTGGCCGCGGCCCTCGCCTTCCTGTGGGGCCCGGACGTGACCACGTCGCGCTACTGGATTCCGCTGGGGGTGGTGGCCGTCGGGTCGGCCTTCGCGGTGGTGATGGCCCGCTACCGCGGTGAGGCCGAGCGAGACGCGCGGCGGATGCGGGTGCTGGCTGAGGTCGCCGAGATCGCGCACGGGGGCCAGCCGGCGGAGGAGATCGCCCGCGCGCTTGTCGAGGCCCTGGTCCCGGGTCTGGTGGACCTGTGCGCCATCGACATCGTCGGACCCGGAGGCAGGGTGCGCCGTCTGGCCGGGGCGGCCGCCGGCGAGCCCGGCCGGGCGCGGGAGCTCCTCGGCCGCTCGTTCCCGGTGGGTGACGAGGCCGAGCTCCCGACCGTCACAGAGCACCGGCCCATGCTGAGCGCCGGCGACGCCCGCGGGCTGGGGCGCGACGACGAGGAGCGGCGCCTGTTCGGTGAGTTGGGGATCGACTCGGCGATCACCGTGCCACTGGCCCCGCGCGGCGCCCCGCTGGGGGCGCTCCTGTTGGGCACCCGCTCGCCGCGGCCGCGCCTGGCCGGGGCCGATGACGTCGAGTACGCCGAGACGCTGGCCGGCCGGGTGGGACTCGCCCTCGACAACGCGGTGCTGTCGGCCGAGCTCTCCACCGTCGAGCAGCAGCTCGAGGTGATCCTCGGCGCCGTCGACGCCGCGGTGACGGTCCGGGACCGTCACGGGCGGATGGTCTACGCCAACCAGGCCGCGGCCGACCTGCTCAAGCTCGCCGATCCGGGCGACGTGCTGGCGCACCCGCCCGGCGGCCTGATGGCCCGCTTCGACGTCTACACCGAGGACGGCGAGCCGGTCGACATCACCGGCCTGGCCGGCACGCGCCTGCTGATGGGCGAGACCTCCCCGGAGCCCATGGTGGTCCGCAACGTGGTCAAGGAGACCGGCGAGGAGCGCTGGCTGCTCAACAAGGCGACCGCCGTCACAGGGCCCGACGGCGAGGTCCTCATGGCCGTCAACCTGATCGAGGACGTCACCGCGACCAAGCGCCACGAGATCGCTCAGCGTCTCATGGCCCAGACCCTGCGCACGCTGGCCGAGAGCCCCGACCCGCCCGCGATGCTCCAGGCCATCGCCGACGCCGCGGTGCCCAGCCTGGCCGACTGGGCCTCGGTGAACATGGTGGAGGCGTCAGGCCAGATCCGCACGCTGGCGATCGCCCATCGCGACCCGGCGAAGGTCCGCCAGGGGTGGTACCTCAACCAGCGTTGGCCGGCCGACTACGACGAGTCGCGCGGGTTGGGGTCGGTCATCCGGACTGGCGAGCCGCTGCTCATCCACGAGATCACCGATGAGATGCTCCAGGCCACCGCCCAGGATCCCGAGCACCTGGGGATCCTGCGCGAGGTCGGGATCCACTCGGCGATGATCGCGCCCATCCGCAGCGGCGACCGCGTCCTCGGGGCGCTCAGCTTCATCTCCTGCACGTCGCGGCGGTTTGACGAGCAGGACCTCGCGCTGGCCTCAGACCTCGGGCGCCAGACCGGGGTCATCGTCGACAGCGCCGAGCTCCAGGCGGCCCAGAGCCATATCGCGCAGACGCTGCAGGCCGAGCTCATCCCGCGCTCCCTGCCGGCCGTTGAGGGGTGGGAGGTGTCCAGCGTCTATCGCGCGGCGGGCCGCGCCGTGGAGGTGGGCGGCGACTTCTATGACCTGCTCTCCTTCGAGGGGGGTTGGGCGGCGATCATCGGCGACGTCGTGGGCAAGGGCGCCGAGGCGGCCGCGCTCACGGCGCTGGCGCGCCACACCCTGGCGGCCATCGTGGCCACCACCGGCGACTGCGCCTATGCCTTCCAGGTGCTCAACCGGCGCCTGCGCGAACGCAGCGACGACTACCGCAGCCTGTGTACGGTCGCGGCGGTGGTGGTGACCGGAGATGACCGGGTGACGATCCTCTCCGCCGGCCACCCGCTGCCCCTGCTGCGGCGCGGCGTCGCCGCCTGGCCGGTGGGGCGGCCCGGCCCCATGCTCGGGTTCGTCGACGACGTGGTGCTGGAGGCCACGCCCGTGGCGGTGGAGCCCGGCGATCAGGTCATCCTCTACACCGACGGCGTCTTGGACGCAATCGGGGCAGGGGGGCGGTTCGGCGAGGTGCGGCTGCTCGAGACCGTGCGCTCGCTCGGCGACAACGTCGCCACCGCCCACCGCATCCTCGGCGCCATCGACCGCTTCCGCGACACCGACAACGCCGACGACATCGCCATCCTCAGCCTGGCGCGGGCTCCCGTCGCCGCGCCAACCCCCAACAGCTAGCCAAGCCTGACCATCCCTGACGCAGGGCCGTCCGCCCCGGTGGCGAACATGTACGCGCCGATGCCAGCGCGTGAATCACGGTCCACACCGCGCCGGCGCGGGCCCGCAGTGGCCCTGATCGGGGTCGTGGTCGCCGCCGTGGCGGCGGCCGCCGCCGGGGGCGAGGTGGCGTGGCTGTGCGTCGCGCTGTCTCTGGCCTGCGCCGCCGCTCTGCGCCAGCGCCTGGTGGTCCTGGAACGCGAGCGCGACTCCCTGCGCCGCGACGCGCTGTCAGATCCCGTGACCGGCGTCGCCAACCGCCGGTCGCTGCTGGCGCGCGCCGAATACGAGATTACGCGTCATCGCAGGGCCGGCCAGAGCTTCGCGCTGGTCATGCTGGACCTCGACGGCTTCAAGCAGCTCAATGACCGGTTCGGGCACGCTGCCGGCGACGATCTCCTGCGCGACGTCGCCGGGGCCCTGCGGCGGGCCATGCGCGCCCAGGACACGGTCGCGCGGTTCGGGGGCGACGAGTTCTGCGTGCTGGCGCCCGAGACCGACGAGCGCGGTACCGGGCGGCTGGCCGCCAAGGTGACCGGTGCGGTCCGCGACGTCAGCGTGGGGATGGAGAGCGTGGCCGGGAGTGTCGGGGTGGCTCTGTTCCCCGGCGACGGGACGACCGCCGCGCAGCTCATGCACGCCGCCGATGAGCGGCTGCTTCAGGCCAAGCGGCGCCGTCCCGAGGGCGCGGGGCGCGGCCAGCGCCGCGCCGCTTAAACGGGCCGCGCGGCCCCGAGGACCGCGCGGATACTGCGCCACCAACTGTGAAGAGTGCGCTGAGCTGCCCCGGTCGAGGAGGGAGGGAGGGAACCGAGGCGCTCAGCGCTTGGGTGAGATCCATCTCACCGTTTCGTGCGCACCGAGCTACTGGTGGTGCGCCCCAAACTCGGGATGCACGCCGTGGTCACCGTGACGGTGGTGGCGGCAGCGATGGTGTGAGAACTCACCGGCTGGCTTGACCGCCAGCACGTTGAAGGCGGAGTCCTCCACGACGAACGCGTGGGACCCGTCGGACTTCGTGACGAGGACCTTGTAGGCCGCGTTGCTGATGTGCGAGGCGGGGTCGGTGGTGGCCATCGTCACCGTGCTGTCGGGGACGGCGGTGACCGCGGCCTGGGAGGCCGAGGCCAGGGTCGAGCCCGTCAGCGGGGCCTTCTGGGCCGGCGTCGAATGGACGCTCGGAGTCTGGCCGTTCTGGTTGGGGCCGTGGCAATTGTGCCCGTCGCCATGAGCCAGAGCGGGAGCAGCACTCCCGAGGGCCAGAGCGGTCACGGTCGCACAACTGGCCAGCCCGCGCGTGAGCTTGCTGGTCATCTGTGTTCTCTCCCGTCTGTGCGGTTGCTTATGAACCATCATCAGGTGTATTGCCCGTCGGCCCACGGACAAAACACGCTGCACACAGCGGGTTTATGAGGTTTGCGGAGCTTTGCCGCGAAACTGCGTCAGGCGACGCCGCTGACCACCGGAGTGAACGCCGGCTGCTCGCTCATCGGCCGGACATCGACGGCGACCACCTTGTACTCCGGGCACGAGGTGTTGACGTCGGCGGACTGCCCGATGAGCAGGTTGGTCCGCGCCTCGGGGAAGTGGAAGGACGTGAACACATGCCCCGGCTCGATCCGGTCCGTCACCTTGGCGTAGAGCTCGGTCTGGCCGACGCGGCTGCGCACCGACACCTTCTCGCCGTCAGAGATCCACAGTCTGGCCGCGTCCACCGGGTGGACCTCCAGCCAGTCGCGGTCGACGATGTCGACGTTGTGAGTCCGGCGGGTCATCGTCCCGGCGTTGTAGTGCTGGAGCACGCGCCCGGTGACGAGGATGAGCGGGAACTCGCTATCGGCGGCGTCGCCGGGGGCCTTGTAGGGCAGCACGGCGAACTGGCCCTTCTCCGTGGGGTTGTCGAAGAACGTGTCGTACAGCGTCGGGGAGTCGCTCCCGTCGGGGTGCATGGGCCACTGGGCGCCCTTGCGGCCGATCCGCTCTTTGCTCACGCCCTGGTAATGCGGGGTCAGCCGCCCGATCTCCTCAAGCGCGTCCCACGGCGTCTCCCAGCCCATCTCGTGACCGAGCATGCGCGAGACCGTGGTGATGATGTCGAAGTCGGTGCGTGCGCCCCCGGGCGGGTCGATGGCCGCCTCGACGAGCTGGAAGCGCCGCTCGGCGTTGATGAATGTCCCGTCCTTCTCCAAAAAGGCGGAGGCCGGCAGGATGACGTCGGCGTACTTGGTGGTCTCGTTTTCGAAGATCTCCTGGCAGACGACGAACTCGAGGCTCTCCATCGCCTTGACGACGTGGGCCGTGTCCGGGTCGGTCTGGGCGATGTCCTCACCGAAGATGTACATCGCCTTCAGGTCGCCGGCGATCGCGGCGTCGAACATCTCGGGGATCTTGTAACCGACCTTGCGGCTGAGCGGAACGCCCCACGCCTCCTCGAACAGCTCGGCGGTCTCCTCGTGGTCAACGCGCCGATAGGCCGTGTAGGTGTCGGGTAGCGCGCCCATGTCCGATGAGCCCTGGACGTTGTTCTGGCCGCGCAGCGGCAACAGCGCGGCACCCGGCCGGCCGACGTTGCCGGTCATCATCGCCAGGTTGCAGAGCAGCTGCACGACCTCGGAGCCGTACTTGTGCTCGGTGACCCCGAGGCCCCACAGGATGGAGGCGGCGCTGGCCTCGCCGTAGACGTGGGCGGCGGCGACCAGGTCGTCGGCGGGGATGCCGGTGATCTCCTCCACGGCCTCGGGCGTGTAGCTGTCGATGAGCTCCTCGGCCAGCTCGTAGCCCTCGGTCCGCTCGGCGATGAACGCCGGGTCGGTCAGGCCGTCGCGACGGACGACGTGGGCGAGGCCCAGCGCCACGGCGGCGTTGGTCCCCGGCCGCGGTGCGAGGTGGATGACTCCGTAGTCGGCCAGCTCGATGCGCCGCGGATCGATGGTGATGAGCTTGCAGCCGCGCAATGCGGCCTGCTTGACGCGCGCGCCCACCACGGGGTGGCCCTGCGTGGGGTTGACGCCCATGAGGATGGCCACGTCGGCGTGATCGATGTCGGTGAAGGACCCGGTGGCGCCGGAGAGGCCGAAGGATTTGCGCAGCGCGAACGAGGTGGGCGAGTGGCAGACCCGGGAGCAGTTGTCGATGTTGTTGGTCCCGATGGCGGCGCGAATGAGCCGCGACATGGCGTAGCAGTCCTCATTGGTGGCGCGCGAGGAGGCCAGGCCGGCGATCGCGTCGGGGCCGTACTGCTCCTTGACGCGGGTGAGCTCGGAGACGATGCGCTGCAGCGCCTCATCCCAGCTGGCCACGCGGAAGTGATCACCCTCGCGGATGAGCGGCGAGGTGAGACGATCGCGGCTGCGTGTGAACTGGTGGGCGAAGCGCCCCTTCAGGCACGTATGGCCCTCGTTGGCCGGTCCGTCCATCGCCGGCGAGATCGACTGGATCCGACCCCCCACGACGTGGGCGTCGAGCCGGCAGCCCACTCCGCAATAGCCGCACGTCGTGGTGACGGTGCGATCAAAACGATCACTGCTCATTGCTCATCACCTCTCTGTGGTCTCCTGTGAGGGTAGCCGCCGTTTCCGGCGCCGTCCACGATCCTCGCTCAACGGCAGGCGCCCCGCGCCGTTGCCGTCCACCGGCAGGAGCCGGATCTCCGTGATCGCGTCGGTGGGGCACGTGTCGGCGCAGGCGCCGCACGACACGCAGGTGGAGTCGGTGAACCCGCTGTCGAGGCCGGCGGTGATGTTGGCGCTGAAGCCGCGCCCGGTGGCGGTCAGCGCAAAGGCGCCCTGGACCTCGTCGCAGGCGCGGACGCACCGTCCACAGCTGATGCACAGCTCGTGCTGGAAGGCCAGGTAGGGATGGCGCACGTCGTGGTCGTGCGCATGGGTGGCGCCCGGCCAACGCGGCTCCTCGATGAGCGACACATCGAGGCGATCGGCGACCTGGGCCAGCTCGGTGTGCGCCGCCGGCGCCTGGGGCAGCTCGGAGAGCACCAGCTCGACCACGGCGGTGGCCACCCGGCGTGCGGTCTCGTCGGTGGTGTCGATCTCCATCCCGTCGCGGCACGGGGTGGTGCAGGCCGGCAGCGGCTTGGGGGCGCCCTCGACGGCGACCAGGCAGACGCGGCAGGCGCCGAAGGGGGCCTGACGATCGTCGAAGCACAGCGTCGGCACCCAGGCGCCGGCCTGGGTGGCCGCGGTGAGGATGGTCGTGCCCTCGGCGACCTCGATCTCGGTGCCGTTGACGGTGACGGTGATCATGTGAGCCCCAGTTCGTCGGAGAAGTGGGCCAGCAGGCTGCGCAGTGGCGCGGGCATCCCACTGCCGTGAGCGCACAGGCTGCCCAGCTCGAGCGCTTCGAGCAGTTGCTCGAAGTTGGCCCGGTCCACCGGAGCGTCGGCCGCGAACATGTCGTGGGCGCGGCGCAGCCCGATGCGGCAGGGGAAGCATTTGCCGCAGCTCTCGTGCGCGCCGAAGCGCAGCAGATGCACGGCCAGCGCCCGGATATCGGTCTGGTCGTCAAAGGCGCAGATCGAACCGTGGCCGACCATGCAGCCCTCGGCCGCCAGCGCGTCGAAATCGAACGGGGTGTCGAGCTTGGACGCGGGAAGGATGCCGCCGAGCGGGCCGCCGATCTGAACGGCCTTGATGGTGCGCCCGTCGCGCAGGCCGCCGGCCACGTCCTCGCACAGCTCGCGCATCGTCATCCCGAAGGGGACCTCGTACACCGACGGCCTCACGAACCGCTCGTTGAAGCACACCAGCTTGGAGCCGTTGGCTTCGGTGTCGGGGCTGAGCGCCTTGTAGGCCTCGGCGCCGTGCAGCGCGATGAAGGGCATGTTGGCCAGCGTCTCGGTGTTGTTGACCACCGTCGGCAGACCGTGCACTCCGCGCTCGGCCGGAAACGGCGGGCGCGCGGATACGGTTCCCCGCAGTCCCTGCAGGCAGGCCAGCAAGGCGGTCTCCTCGCCCACGACGTAGGACCCGGCGCCCTCGACGATGGTCACGTCGAAGTCAAAGCCCGAGCCCAGGATGTCGGTGCCCAGCCAGCCGTCCTCGCGCGCCTGGTCGGCGGCCGCCTCCAGCGCCGGCTTGGACAACGGATACTCCGACCGCGTCAGCACGAACCCGTGGCCGGCGCCCACGGCGAAGCCCGCGAGGGCGAGTCCCTCGAGCACCCGGACCGGGTTCTGCTCCATCAGGTACTTGTCGATGTAGGAGCCTGGGTCGCCCTCGTCGCCGTTGGCCACGATGAACTTGGGATCACGCTTGGCGGCCCGGGTGAAGCGCCACTTGGTCCCGGCGGGGAAGCCCGCGCCTCCGCGCCCTCGGACCTTGGCCTCCTCGACCTCCTCCAGCAGCTTCTCGGGGCCCAACTCGGTCAGCGCCCGGCGCAGTCCCGACCAATCACCCGGCTCGGTGAGCACCGGCTCGGGCAGCAGGCTCCTCCACTCGGGCTCGGTCGCCGCCACCGTGTGACCGGTGATGGCTCGCGCGGGGGCGTCGGCGCCGGCGTCGATGAGGTCGCCGTCACGAACCGCCGGGGAGGAGTGACAGAAGCCGAGGCACACCGTCTCGGCCAGTGACACCTCGCCGTCGGCGGCCCGCTGCCCGAGGTCGAGCTTCAGGCCCTCCTTGACCGCGTCGACGTGGGCGCCACCGGTCGCGGCCCAGCACGCCGTCCCGGTGCAGACGCGCACATGGCGGGCGCCGCGGGGCTGGAGCAGGTCGTCGTAGAACGAGGAGATCCCATAGACCGTGGCCTCGGGGAGTCCCGAAACCTCCGCGGCGCGCTTGCGGTCTTCGTCGGTGAGCTCCCCGTGGTCGTCGACCGCGGCCTTCAGCACGTCCAGCGCCGTTGGCGCATGCACGCTGTGATGACGGCGGATCAGCTCGACCAGGTTGCGCGACACATCGTTCCCCTCTCTACACCAATTGGTTCAAAGTCTCGCACAGCGGGCAGCTCGAAGTGAAGCCGGCTCAGCGATTGTCCACCGATGTCCTGCGGGAGGTCACAGACGTGTCCGATGGCGAACAGAACGACGAGAAGGTCGAGGAGGCCGCCGCTCACGCCGCTCGGTCGATCGAGCACCGCCGCCAGATGCAGCGTGACTCGGCCAAGGCCGAGGCCGCCGAAGGCGCCGAGGAGTCCGCGCTGGAGCACCAGGCCTCCGAGCATGCCGAGGCGGTGGGGGAAGAGGAAGAGGCAGCGCAGGAGGTCGCCCGCGAGGCCGACGACGACGTACCCTGACCCTCAGCGTGGAGCGGTCGGCCCCCATCGACGGATTCTCGCTCGCGTTCGACCGCGTCGGTGCCGACGCGAGCGGCCGCGCCGTCGTGCTCCTGCACGGCTGGCCCGGTGACCGGCGCGACTGGCGCGCGGTGGGCGAGCTTCTCCAGGCCGACACGCCGGCGACGGCGCTCGTGCCCGATCTGCGGGGCTTCGGCGACTCCGACAAGCGGGCCGACAGCGACCCCGACGCCTACGCGGCGGCGGGACAGGCGGCCAGCGTGCTCGGGCTGCTCGACGAATTGGGGATGGGCGAGCCGGTCGTGCTCGCCGGCTATGACGTGGGCAGCCGGGTGGCCCAGCAGATCGCGCGCGACGCTCCCCACCGCGTCCACGCCCTGGTCCTCGCTCCGCCGCTGCCGGGCGTCGGCGAGCGGGTGCTGACTGAGGGCGCCGTGCGCGAGTTCTGGTACCAGAGCTTTCATCGCCTGGACCTTGCCGAGCAGCTCCTCGACGGCGATCGTGCCGCGGTCCGGGCCTACCTGGAGCACTTCTGGACGCACTGGTCGGGCCCCGCCTATGCGCCGGACCCCGCCGAGCTGGACCGCCTCGCCGACGCCTACGGCGCCCCGGGAGCGTTTGTCGCCTCGATCGGCTGGTACCGGGCCGGGTCGGGCACGGTCGCCCGGAGCCTGGCCGAGCGCGCGCCCGCGCCCGCGGACCGGATCGCAGTGCCCACCACCGTGCTCTGGCCTGCGCACGACCCGCTTTTCCCGACGCCGTGGAGTGACCGCATCGACGCCTTCTTCAGCGCCGCGACGCTGCAGGAGCTGCCCGACGCCGGCCACTTCTCGCCGCTGGAGGCTCCCGCGGCCTTCGCCGCGGCGATCACGGAGGCCCTGGCGCGATGACGCGCGCCGCCGAGCCCATTCGCACCGCAGGGCCCGAGGATGCCGACGTCGTGGCGCGGCTCCTGCGCGCCTTCAACACCGAGTACGACGACCCGGCCCCGCCGCAGGAGCTGCTGGCCGAGCGGATCCGGGTGCTCTTCGACCACGGGGACACCGTGATCCTGCTGGCCGGCGAGCCGCCGTGCGCGCTCTCGCTCACGCGGTTTCGTCCCGGGCTGTGGAGCCCCAAGCTCGAGGCCTACCTGGCCGAGCTCTACGTGGTGCCCGAGCGTCGCGGCCAGGGCATCGGCCGGGCGCTGATGGACGCGACGATGGTGGCGGCGCGCGAGCGCGGCGCCGGCACGATGGAGCTTGGCACCGGCGAGGCCGACGTGGCGGCGCGCGGGCTTTACGAGAGCCTGGGCTTCACCAATACCGAGCACGGCCCCGGCGGCGTGCAGACGCCGAGCTTCTTCTACGAGCGCGAGCTCTAAGCCCCCGCCGTCGGCCCCAGCGCATCGAAGAACTTGGCGATGATCGGCCCATCCAGCGGGCCGCCGTTCACGCCGCCGCTGTTCTGGACGACGATGGCGAAGGCGATGTCGCCGTCATAGCCCATGAGCCAGGCGTCGAGCTTGAGCGTGCCGCCCGATCCGTACTGAGCGGTCCCGGTCTTGGCGTGCGCGCCCGCGGGCAGGCCCGTTCCCGCCGCGGTCCCGCTGGCCACCACGTGGCCCATCATCAGCCGCAATCCGTTCACCACCGCGCCGGGCAGGGGCGAGGGGGCGATCCGGTCATCGGGAGCGCCGACGACCAGACGCGGCGCCCGGACACTGCTGCTGTCGACCGCGGCGGCCACCGTGGCCATGCCAAGCGGGGAGAACGTGACCCGGCCCTGGCCGATGGCGCTGGCCGCCAGGTCGGCCTGGCCGCTGGGCGCGGGCACGTTGGCATCGAAGGCGGTGAGGCCGAGGTGGGGCGAGCGCCCCAGCCCGAACAGGGTCGCGATCGCCGGGAAATCGGAGGCGTGCAGGTGAGCGGTGGCCAGCCCGATGAAGGCGGTGTTGCACGATTCGGTGAAGGCGGCGTCGATCGAACTCACGGGCTGGTCACCCTCGGCGTTGTGGAACACCTCGCCGTCGATGGTGATGCTGGGCGGGCAGCTGGCGGGCGAGGAGGGGGAGAGGCCGTTGCGGATGAGCATGGCCGAGGTGAGCACCTTGAACGTCGAGCCCGGCGGGTAGGCGCCCTGGAAGGCGGTGTTGTAGCCCGTCGAGGCCGGATCGGAGACCGCCGCCAGGACCTGTCCGGTAGAAGCGCGGATCGCCACCATGGCCACACTCTTGTGCACGCCCGACAGCGCCGACTCGGCGGCGCGCTGCACGCGCGGATCGAGCGTCGTCCGCAGTGGCTGTCCCGGCTTGCCGGGGAACGAGGCGAGGGTCTTGACCAGGGCGCCGCTCGAGGTCTCGACGATCACCTTGGTGGTGGGCGTGCCGGCCAGCTGGCGCTCGGCGGCGTACTCCAGCCCGGTCTGACCCACCTGGCTCGAGGAGTCATAGGGCGGGCCCAGCGCTTTGAGCTGATCGGCGGTGATGGGCCCGACGGTGCCGACCAGGTGCGCCGCCAGCTGGGGCGTGATGGCGCTGCGGCTGGTGGTCGCCTGAAACTGGGTGCCGGGGACGGAGTAGACGTTGTGGGCACCGGGCTGGGCTTTGAGCTGCTCAAAGCGCGCCTGCGAGATCTGGAACACCGGCTCGAAGAAGGTCGGGTGTGCCTTGGCCTGGGCGACGGCGGCCTTGACCTGCCCCGGGGTCGCGCCGGCGGCGAGGAGGTCGGCGCTCACGTCGCCGGCGTTCTTGATCCGGCCGCCCACCAGGCCGACGTTGACCAGGTGCTGGGTGGCGAGCAGAGGGGCTCCGCCGGCCCCGGTGATGCCGGCCCTCGATGGCCAGTCCTTGATCGAGGCCAGGCGCTGAGTGCCGTGCAGCGCCGGGTTGATGGTGGCCGGCGTCCACGCCACCTTCCAGATGCCGTTGCGCTGCACGAGGTGCACCACGGTGGAGGTGCGCCAGGCGCCGACGAGGGGCAGGGCAAAGCTCTGGGTCACGCCCGCGTGGGCCTTTGACCCCTTCTGGGTGACGCGTCCGGCGCTGAAGGTCGCGGTCTTGACCCCGAGAGCGGTGAATGCGGCCGCGTTGGCGGTGGTGAACGTCGCCGGCGGGGTGGCCACGAGCTTGCGCATCGCCGCCCAGTCCCCATGGCTCCACGCCGTGAGGTAGCTGTGCAGGGTGGCCTGGGGGGTTGACGAGGACCCGCCGCACGCGGCCAGGGCGAGGACCGCCACCACCGCGGCCACGGTCGCGGTCAGGCGTCGACGCGTCACCGATCCCACCATACCGGGCGCCCTTGACAGGCCTAAGAGCATTAGGTATCTTCCTAACTACATTAGGTATCGGATACCGGAGGACACAATGAAGACCACCCCGCTCAACGACCACCTCATCCAGCTCACCCGCTACGGCTTCGTCAACGCCTACCTGGTGCGCGAGGACGACGGCTTCACCCTGGTCGACACCACCATGCCCCGCACCGGTCAGGCGCTCATCGACGCCGCGGCGGCGGCCGGTGGCCCCATCCGCCGCGTCGCCCTGACCCACGGCCACGGGGACCACGTCGGCTCCGTGGGCGAGATCAAGGACGCCCTGGGCGCCGACGTCCAGGTGCTGGTGCCCGAGCTCGACGCCCGCATCCTCGCCGGGGAGAAGGTGGTGGAGGGCAAGCTGACCGGCAGCTGGCCCAAGGTGACCTGGACGGCTGATCTGCGCTTGGCGGCTGGGGACATGGTCGGCAGCCTCGAGGTCGTCGCCAGCCCGGGCCACTCGCCCGGCCACGTCGCCTTCCTCGACACGCGTGATCGGACGCTGATCGCCGGTGACGTGTTCACCACCTTCGGCACCACCGCGGTCAGCAACCATTTCTATTGGCGCTTCCCGCTGGCCGCCATGGCCACCTTCGACAAGGCCCAGGACCTGGCGTCGGCCCGTGCCCTGCGCCAGCTCGACCCGGCCCTGCTGGTCGTCGGCCACGGCGCCGCGGTGCCCGCGCCGGGGGCGGCGATGGACGCCGCCATCGCCCGCGCGGCGCGCTGATGGGGCGCACGCGCCTGGATGCGGAGGCGGTCGTGACGGCGGCCGCCGCCCTTGCCGACGAGGACGGCCTGGCTCAGCTCACCCTGGCCCGGCTGGCCTCGGCCCTGGGGATCCGCACCCCGTCGCTCTACAGCCACGTCGACGGGCTGGCCGACCTGCTGACGCGGCTGGGCGCTCGGGGCGGACACGAGATGGCGGCCGCGCTGCAGGAGGCCGCCGCCGGGCGAGCCGGGGCCGACGCGCTGCGCGCCGTGGCCGACGCCTACCGCGCCTACGCCCATGCGCACCCGGGGACCTACGTCGCGTCGCAGGTGGCTCACGATCGCGAGGACAACCGGGCCGCCGGCGCGGCGGCGGTGGGGGTGTTCCTCGCCGTGCTCGACGGCTATGGCATCACCGGCGACGCGGCGATCCACGCCGTGCGCGCGGTCCGCTCGGCGCTGCACGGGTTCGTGGCGCTCGAGCGCGAGGGCGGGTTCGGCATCGCGCTCTCGGTCGACGAGAGCTTCGCCACGCTGGTGCAGATGCTTGACGCGGGCCTGCAACGGGGACCCTGATGGCCATGGAGCTCAAGGTCACCGACCACCCCGACGCCGCGCGCTACGAGCTCACCGCCGACGGTGAGCGGGCGGGCTTTGTCACCTACCGCCAGTCTCCGGGCGTGATCGCCTTCCTGCACGCCGAGGTCGATCCGGCCCGGGAGCGTCAGGGCCTCGGCTCAGAGCTGGTCCGCGGCGCCCTGGACGACGCCCGGGCCCGTGGCCTGGCCGTGCGCCCCGTCTGCCCCTTCGTGGCCTGGTACATCGAAACCCACGAGGCCTATCAGGACCTGGTGGCTAAGTAAACTTATAAGTTTACTTATAAGCCCCGGGCCGGACGTGCCTCGACTAATGCACCGTATGCGGGCTTATTTTTCGCGCGCACGCGCCCGGGGCGGGTTTCGCGCGCACGCGCCGGGGGGGCGGGTTTCGCGCGCACGCCCCGGGGGGGCGGGTTTCGCGCGCGCGCGCCCGGGGGGCGGGCGATCAGGGGGGCGTGGCGAGGTCCGAGGCCGTGGCCACCAGCTGGGGCGTGTGCTCCACCGCCGCCGAGACCGGCTGGCCGGCCAGCTGGCCGCCGGCGCAGTCGCCCGCCGCCACGGCCGTGCGCGGCCGGCCCTGCAAGGCCAGGCCGCCGAGGCCGGCCACCAGCAACATGACGCTGGCGATCCCCATGGCGACGTGGAAGGCGTCCTCGCCCGCCTTGGCGGCGGCCTGGTGCGCGAGCGGCCGGTCAGCCGGCGGAACGCTGCCCTCGTCGATCGCCCCGAAGGTGTGGCGCTTGGCCTCCTGCACCGCTGCCTGGCTGGACGGCGGCAGCCGGCCCGCCAGCTTCTTGTCCAGCTGGGCACCGTAGAACGAGGCCACCACGGCGCCGACGGCGGCCACCGCCACGAGTCCCGCCGTGCGCGCCACCGCGTTGTTGACCGCCGAGGCGATCCCGGCGTCCATCTCGGACGCGTCGGCGAGGACCGTGGCGGTGAGCGGCGAGACGGTGAGCGAGAGCCCGAAGGAGAACACCAGCAGGGCCGGGAGCACGTCGGTGACCAGCGACACCGTGGTTCCGTAGCGCTCCATCAGTGCGAACCCCGCCGCCACGAACATCGGCCCCACCGTGAGAAACAGCCGCGGTCCGTACTTGTCGGCCAGCCGCCCCATCCGCGCCGACAGAAAGAACATCACCACGGTGGGGACGAGCCCGGTGACCCCCGACTTCAGCGCGCTCCATCCCGCCACCTGCTGCAGGTAGATGGTGACGAAGAACCCCAGCAGGCCGATGCCGCCGTACATGACGAACGTCTGGGCGTTGGCCACCGAGAAGTTGCGATGGCGAAACAGCTCGAGCGGCAGCATCGGCATCGTGGTGTGGGCCTCATGCCAGATGAAGAACGCGAACAGCCCGACACCGGCCGCCAGTGATCCCCACACCCCGATATCCGACCAGCCGAGGACCGGCTGCTCGATGAGCCCGAACGAGACCCCCGACAGCCCGAGCGCGGCCAGCGCCGCCCCCATCCAGTCGATGCGCACGTCGGGCATCCCCTGCGCTCGGCCGGGCACGGCCACCCGCGAGAGGCCCAGGGCGATGATCACCAGCGGCACGTTGATGATGAAGATCCAGCGCCACGAGGTGGAGTCGACGATCTGGCCGCCGATGATCGGCCCGGCGAGGATCCCGATCCCGCCCCAGGCCGTCCAGGTGCCGATGGCCCCGCCGCGCTCCTCCTTGGGGAAGACCGAGACGATGATGGCCAGGGCCGACGGGGTGAGCAGCGCGCCCGAGACGCCCTGCAGCGCGCGGGCGATGATCAGCACCCCGATCGTCGGCGAGGCGGCACACAGCGCCGACCCGATGCCGAAGCCCGCCACCCCTGCGGTGAAGACGCGGCGCTCGCCCAGGCGGTCGGTGAGCGAGCCGGCCAGGAGGATGAGCGCGCTGAGGGTGAGCAGGTAGGAGTTGGAGACCCACTGCTGGGCGGCGAAGCCGCCGCCGAGGTCGCGGCCGATCGCCGGCAGCGCCACATTGACCGCGGTGGAGTCCACCGCGGCGATGGCGCTGGCCAGGATCGCGGTGACGAGGGCGAGCTGCTTGGTGCGTGCGCTGGCCCCCGCCGCCATCAGCGGCGGGCGCCGTTGAGCGGCAGGCGGGCCCGGAACACCGTCTGGCCCGGCACCGACTCGAGGGTGAGGCTGCCGTGGTGGCGGTCGACGATGATGCGGCGGGCGGTGTCGAGCCCGAGGCCGGTGCCGCTACCGACCTCCTTGGTGGTGAAGAACGGGTCAAACACCCGGTCGCGGATCTCGGCGGGGATCCCGGGGCCGTCGTCGGCGATGTCGATCTCGGCGCAGTCGCCGTCGCGGCGGGTGGTGATGGTGAGGTGCCCGGTCTCGCCGAGGGCGTCGATGGCGTTGTCGAGCAGGTTGGTCCACACCTGGTTGAGCTCGGCGCCATGGACGGTGAGCTTGCCCAGCCCCGGGTCGTAGTTGCGCTGCACCTCGATCTCGGTGTGCTTGAGCTTGTGCTTGAGCAGGATGAGCGTCGAATCCAGCCCCTCGCGCACGTCGACCTGCACCACCTCACCGCGGTCCATGTAGGCGTAGGTCTTGATCGCCTTGACCAGCTGGCCCATGCGGTCGGTGGACTCGCGTAGCTCCGCCGAGAGCTGGCGGGCCCCCAGCGAGGCGGCGATCCAGCGCAGGGTGGCCGCGGTGGCCGGGCCGGCGGCATCGGCGACGCGGGCCACGAACGACGGGTCGAT